>CAZHQM010000132.1:0-4632 GCA_964534155.1 uncultured Oxalobacter sp. | reverse complement strand
GCTGCTGGAGCAGAAGCGGAAGCTGCTGCGGAACCAGAAGCTGCAGGTTTTTTACCACATGCGGTCAGAGCCAGAGCCAGCAGGCCAGCTACGAACAGAGTTTTTTTCATTTTGAATCCTTAGTTAAAAATGATCAGGTTAATTACCGGTAATATTTACTACCTTTTAGAGAGCACACCCGAATCCTTCCCGAAAGTTGGATTCAACTGCACTCTTCGCAAAAAATTATAGCGAATCTTTTATCGCAGTCGCAGAGGTTTTTTATCACTGGAAATAGAGAATTTGCATGGAAGCAACACAGTTATGTCCATTTAAATAATTTCTGATTCCTTGTCACAAAGAATTGCTCTGTCACCTGAAAATAGTCGGTTGAAAGTGTAACAAAATGTATCTTTTTTTACGTTTTCAGCCCTCCCAGACCAGAAACAGCCCGCCATAAAGGGTGTAAATGCCCTCGATGCCAGAAAATTGCAGTGATATTTCAGGAATTGTTGAGCAAATTGGCGGTTGTTTCCCTGCGGGAGATGCTTCTGATAGCAATCCATGCCGGTATCTTGTTTTCGGGATAGGCGATATTGACCGCTGTATAATGGAGTGGTATCCAATCTATATATAGAGGTAAACAGACGATGAAAATTGCCAAGAATATGGTCGTGACTGTTGAATACAGTCTCACAGACGCTGAGAACAATCCGATTGATGAAGGCCTTGATCCGATTGTTTACCTGCATGGCGGCTATGATGACATCATGCCACCATTGGAAAAGGCGCTGGATGGTCAGGAAACAGGATTCAAGACCCGCATCCAGGTTGAGCCGGAAGATGCTTTCGGCGAATACGATGCCATGCTGGTCCGTGTCGAGGACCGCGACCTCTTCCCTGACCCGCTTGAGATCGGCATGCAGTTCGAAGGTGTGCCTGATGATGCACCATCAGAAGAGCCAGTCATCTACCGTGTTGAACAGATTGAAGATGGCAAGGTCGTGCTTGACGGCAACCATCCACTCGCAGGCATTGCCCTGCGCTTTGAGCTGCATGTCACCGATGTCCGTCCTGCGACAGATGAAGAAATCAGACGGGGTGGGCTGAACAATCCAGAAGGCATGGAAATCGAAGGTGATGACGAATTGGGAGACGACGCTCAGTACCGTAGCCTTATTCTCCAATAAGCCTGTTTTTAAAGCCTTTTTAATTGACCGAAATGGTCATCACACGATAAAATCTAAGATTACGTGAATTCAGGGAACAGCATGATGCGGAAACTGATTGTCGGAAACTGGAAAATGAATGGCAGTTTGGCTGTCAATGCAGAACTGCTGGACGAAGTTCGTTCTGGTCTATCTGATATTGGTTGTGATCTGGGTGTCTGTGTACCATTCCCTTATCTGGGTCAGTGCCAGATGCTTCTGGATCAGACAGATGTCATTCTGGGAGCGCAGGATGTGTCATCCCACGCAGTGGGACCATACACCGGGCAGGTCTCTACCCGTATGCTGTTGGATTTTGGCTGCCGTTATGCCATTGTCGGTCACTCCGAACGCAGGGAATACTGCGGTGAGACCGATGAGGTGGTCGCAGAAAAAGTCCAGCGTGCCCTGGCTGGTGGACTGACACCGATTGTCTGTGTCGGTGAAACCCTGGCAGAAAAAGAAGATGGTAGAACGCAGGAAATCGTTGAGCGTCAGATCAACGCAGTCCTGAGAGTTCTGGAAGATAAAGAAGTCTGCGACATCATTGTGGCATATGAGCCTATCTGGGCGATCGGTACAGGCAAGACACCGACACCAGAAGAAGCTGAAGAAGTCCATGCCATGATCCGCAGGCTGTTGGTCGGCAGGAATCCTGAGGCTCAGGATCGTGTCAGGATCCTGTATGGTGGCAGTATGAAACCATCCAATGCAGAAAGCTTCCTGGCTATGCCGGATATTGATGGTGGTCTGATTGGTGGTGCCGCATTGAAAGCAGAAGACTTTCTGGCGATTGCCCGGTCCGCATCAAAGAAACAGTGATAGATTTTTAAAATTATTGGATTGAAACAGGAAAAAACATGCTGTTCAAAATCATTCTTATCGTACAGGTTATTTCTGCACTGGCAGTGATTGTGCTGGTTCTGCTTCAGCAGGGCAAAGGTGCTGACGCTGGCGCCGCATTCGGCTCTGGCAGCGGTGCAATGGGTGCAGGTGGTTCCAGCAGCTTCTTCGGCGCTTCTGGTTCTGGCAACTTCCTGGCAAGAATTACTGCCGGTCTGGCTGCAGTCTTCTTCTTGGCGACTCTGGCGATGGCTTACTTCGGTCCTTACCGTGCACCATCCCAGAACGGCGTGATTGAAAAACTGCAGAACAAAGACGGTGCTTCAGCTGAACAGAAAAAACCAGAACAGCCTGTTTCCAAGGATGCAACCGGTGCCGGTGCAGTTCCTGGCGCAGACGCAGTTCCAGGTGCCAAAGCAGTCCCAGGCGCACCTCAGGCCGGCTCTCAGGCACCTCTGGGTACCCTGCCAGCGAAAAAATAATTTCAGTTCCCTTTCGGATAGGGGTTGCCGAAAAAGGGAGTTACTGCGATAATTCAGCCTCTACGCGGACGTGGTGAAATTGGTAGACACGCTATCTTGAGGGGGTAGTGGCGCAAGCCGTGCGAGTTCAAGTCTCGCCGCCCGCACCAGAATACATCGGGCTGTCGGTGTCTGACAGCCCTAGGAAATGACCCCGTTAAGTTGCTGCTTAACGGGGTTTTTGTTGGTTCAACGCCTGAATATTCCATCGGCGTTGTTTTTCCAACACTGCAGCATCGATTGACAGGAAATTTTCTGACCATGATGTCATTCATCAAAAAGCTGATCCAGCCCCCAAAGGTGCGGGAGAAACGGACGCTTCCGTTCTGGAAGGACTGGCGTGGCTTTGCTCAGGAAATTGAAGACAGCTGGAATATCCCGACCATCTTCCTGCTGGTCGTCCTGATTGCCGGTCTCTGGCTCTTCCGCAATTACTGCCTTGAAAAACCACTGGATGACAGCCCTTTTCTCGAATGGGGGCTTGAGATCTGGATTCCGCTCGATGCACTCCTCTTCTTTATCCTCCTGCGTGCAGGCGGCTGGCTGCGTTACCCCGCACTGCTGCTGGTGACATTCTGGGCAACCGTCCATGCAACCAGCGCCAAGGTTTACAACGCACTGCTCCACTATGGGCAGATCGCCTCGGCGATGGATACAAACAGCAGTGAAACAGCCGGCTTCCTCGAATTCCTGGGATGGTTCCCATGGGTTGCCATGGTCTGTTTCTTCATCGTCTTCTGGCTCCTGACATGGAGAACATCCCGCACGGGCTGGGTTGGCTGGGTCATTTTTGCCTGCCTGTCGTTTGCCCCATTGGCTGAAGTGGTTGTGCCTGCCATCCTGGGCACCCAATACAGCCAGTCTTATGAATTCATGAAGTTCCCTGCTGAGAAAATGAAGCAGCGGTACATCAATTCCATGGTTTACCGCTATCCAACAATGGTCGGACAGTACATGTCCATCCAGCGGCGGATGGCAGAAGCCTCCCGCAAAGAGCGGACACTGCCAGAAGGAATCGTTCTGCCAGCACAGGGCGCAGACAAGAACCTGCCACGCAGGATCGTCATCATGCTGGGCGAAACCGACTGGCGCGGCCATCATGGGGCATATGGTTATGAACATGGCACAGACTTCTTCATGAAACGTATGCGGAAAGATCCTGCCCATGCCGCCTTCTATGACGGGATTGCATCTGCCGCCGTGACCCGTGATTCAGTCGTCCGCATCATGACCTTCGCATCCGCAAGGAATGAAGAACCGTTCTACGAGAACATGGGTGTCCTGGACATGGCGAAACATGCCGGTTATGAAACCGCATGGTTCTCCCGCCAGACATCAACCGGTATCCACGATACCCTGGTCAGGATTGTTGCCCAGCAGGCACAGGAAACCACCTATTTCGACTCTGGGCGCGATGATGTGCTGGTTCAGCCACTGGTTGAGAAATTCAGTAAGAACAAACAGATCCTGGTTCACCACGGCTGGGGTGGGCACATGTGGTATGCCGACCGCCATGATGACGAAGACTACAAGCTGGCGGAAAAATCCGAAGAGAACTACCGCCACTATGATGCGGCGATCGGGCATATCGACAGAGTGCAGGAACAGCTGACCAAGCATGGTGACAACGACACGCTGTTCATCTATATCCCTGACCATGGTGAAATCGTGAACCTGGGGCATGGCACAGCGGATATGGCAGGCAGCCAGTATGATGTGCCGTTTTATGCGTGGTCTTCCAACAGTGCCTATGTGGCGGCATTCCGCAAGGCGGTTGAGAAACATCTGGTGCAGATTCATGGCAGTAAGCGTTTCAACACGGCATCTTTCGCCTATGTCATGGCAGAACTGATGGGGTACCGTGTTGCAGACAGCTATTTTGCCCAGTCCCGCGAAGATGCAGAATACACCCTCTGTGTGGATGGCAATCCGAACCCTGTCACCAACATCCGTTGGGATCTGCCGGATATGTATCCACCATCCTGATGTCAGGCGTCAGTCATAAAAAAACCGTGAGAGCGTTGGCTTTCACGGTTTTTTTGTGTTTGGTGTTCTCGGGTAAAATTGGAGGACTTCTGAAT
>CAZHQM010000131.1:0-4765 GCA_964534155.1 uncultured Oxalobacter sp. | reverse complement strand
CTCCACCACATGGCAGAAATGTTGGCCCAAGTCCAGATCAGTTGCTGTGTGCAGCTGTTGCAAACTGCATGTCTGATGCTTTGTATTCCGCAATCAACAGAAAGAATCCTGATCCGACTCCTCTGACAACAACTGCAGTGGCTGTCATCGGGCGCAATGCAGAAAACCGTCTGCGTGTTCAGGCGATCGAGGTTTCCATCAAGCTTGGTCGGCCTCTTGGCGAATTGGGAGATATTGAGCAGCCAATTTCAGTTTTCAGGAATTTCTGTACAGTTGCAAGCAGTGTCAATCAGGGCATCCCAGTAAAACTCCGTATCATGGACAGTGACGGCATTGTTCTGAAAGATGAACTGGAATATGACCCAGCAGATAATCCTGTCTGTTCACTTGGTGAAAGTGGTTGTCTGTGTGGCGCCAGCCACTGATTCTGCTTTTTGACTGCGGCTGTTATATCTGTTATAAGGCTTGAACAGTTTTAAGTAACTGGTTTATTTGAAAGTATTTTTAGGTGATGTTTCAATGGATTTGGGAGAATATTTTAAACGGATGAAAGGTGGACCGAGAACTTTAGCGAAAGCACCGATTTCAGAACTGTTTTTTGCCTGGATAGGTGGTTTCTGCGGAATTTTCGGTATCTGGTGGCTGAATCACTTCATGGGGATTCAGTCAAATGAAAACCTGTATCTGATTGGTTCATTTGGGGCATCTGCTGTTTTGGCATATGGGCTTCCAGGTGGTCCTTTATCCCAACCAAGAAATATCATGGGTGGTCATTTCGTTTCTGGGCTTGTTGGGGTGACCGCCTACAAACTGCTTTCATTTAATATCCCTTTTGCAGGAGCAGTCGCAGTTGCAACAGCGATTGTTGCCATGATGGCAACCAATACAACTCACCCACCTGGTGGCGCTACTGCCCTGATTGCTGTTATCAGTGGTGATTCTGTCCATAACCTTGGTTATTGGTATGCATTCTCCCCTGCTCTTGTCGGTGCAACAATCATGGTTATGGTAGCTGTTCTGGTAAACAATTTATCTTCCAATCCAAACAGGCATTATCCAAAGTTCTGGATCTGATTGTTTACTGTGGTTTTAGGCCGTGAGTCCGACCTGCAAAGCGCAAGTGGCAGGTCGGTGGAGTTGTTTTGTATCTTTGCCTAACATTTGATAAATGCAGTAGAATACATCCTCTTTCGTGCAAAGGTGGCGGAATTGGTAGACGCACTAGATTTAGGTTCTAGCGCCGAAAGGTGTAGGGGTTCAAGTCCCCTCCTTTGCACCACGGTATATTTCGTACCATTCCATACAGTCCAGTATATTCCAGTAAAAACAGGTGTTTACAGCCTTTTCTTCGATCTTTATATTTCGTACAATTCCGTATAATCCAGTACAGTTTCGTACATTACGTTCACCAAATATTCACCAGAATTTGCACCAAATATTCTTGCTCAAATACCAATACAATCAGACTTTTGCCCTGACGAATGGGTTGGTATGTTTCTCAAAACCTATCGTTGAAATCTCACCGTGCCCGGGAACGAAATGGACATCATCAGGCAGCGTGTAGAGATTTTCCTGAATTGATTTCTCCAGCGCTTCAAAGCTGCTTCCTGGCAGATCTGTTCGACCAACAGAGCTCTTGAAAAGAACATCGCCAGAAATCAGGACTTTAGTTGGGGCATGGTAGTACGCAACATGACCTGGTGTATGGCCTGGGCAATGAAAAACCTGAAGGGTTTCGTTGCCTACAGTTACCGTATCACCCTGATTCAGCCATCTATCTGATGTGAAAGATTGGCTTTGAGGTGTATTCGGGGTGTATGGACGAAGTGTGCTCAATATCTGAAGAAGGTGCTCATCTTTTTTATTTGGTCCTTCGATTGGAACATTGTATCTGTCTGCCAGTTCTTTTGCTCTGCCACAATGATCTTGATGACCATGAGTGATTAGGATTTTTTCCAGAGTGACTCCATATTTTTCAATCTGTTCAGCAATGCGGTCGATATCTCCTCCTGGATCAGAAACAGCGGCTTTATTGGTGGTTTCATCCCACATCAAAGTGCAGTTCTGCTGTAATGGGGTGACAGGGATAATGAGGTATCTCATGGGGACTCCAGAATAAAGTTTTTAAGACTATGTTGGTAAATTACCGCCATTATAGATGTCTCTGACGGTAAATGAGTGGCAGAAGGATTGGAAACGGGCAATCATCTAGAGTTTAAATGTCCTGATGCTGTTTTCTTATGCGTTATTGGGAATGTCGTCAGCAACATTTTCCAAGCAATGTTATATTAGCGAAAACATCTGTTTTTATGGGAAGTTCAATGGGGCGAACCATTGATGTCATCTGTGGATTTTGATGTCCGCTTGGCAGCGGGAAGGAATGTAAATGATCGATTCGAATCTTGTTGAAAGATATTGCCGGGAAAATGGGCAATTCAGGACGGAGTATGATCAGATTCTCAGTTTGGTGAAGCCCACCTTCAGGTTTTCTTCGCCACATCATCATATTGTCGGTCAGGTGACTGTTGCGGATGATATTGTCAAAGTGGTCTTCCATAATGAAGATTTTCAGAAGGTACTGGAAGAAAAAATCGCCCCTTCTCTTTTTATCAATCTGCAGAGAAATCCATCTACTTTCTGGGAAATCAGTGATTTGGAGGACTGCGCTGTTTTCTGGAAAACTGTCAATGATACGATTCTTGCTGCCCCTGATGCATTCAAGCCAGCAGATGAAACAGTAGGACAGTCTGAGTTGGATGACCGGCTTTATGGTCCAGTCTTTGAAAACGAAGGCAAGAACTGGCGCGCGGATGATTTCAATCCGGTTCATGATGCAGATGAGTCCACGCAGTCTCAGTTGATGAAAAAGGTCAGCCACGGCTGGAAGATTTATCGGCAACGTCAGGATACCTTATGGAAAGGTATGTGCGCGGTAACGGGAATCAGCAATCCTGTCCTGCTCAGGGCAAGCCCTGCCAAACATTGGGATGAATGTGAATCTGGGGTTGAACGCCTTGATCCATACAATGGTTTTCTGTTGTCTGTTGGTCTTGATGCTTTGTTCGATGCGGATTTGATTTCTTTTACTCCTGATGGCGATATCATGGTTTCGCCAAGTCTCTCACCAGAAGATCTTGCGTCTGCTGGGGTTACAGATACGATGTATCTGAAAAAAGTTTTTCCCAAAAACCTGCCTTATCTGAATGCTCAACGAGAGCGCTTTTTAACAAAATGTGGGAAAGCTGGGAGCGAGATGCGAGAGGAAATGGACAGTGTAAAGAGCCGTTATCTGGTTACTCTCGAACTCAACAATCAAAAGGTTTCTGTACCGGCAGCTTCGAGGTTTGTCCGAAACAGCGAGCATATGGAAATCCTGCTCACGGAGTATCTTGCGGGATTATGGTTGCAGATGCCACGATCCCTACGCCAATTGGCCAATCTTAAAGAAGGAGAGTTTCTCAGCCAATTTTCCGAGGGGCTGGTCTGGTTTGATGATGAAGCCTGTCAGACGGATGATAAAGAGCTTGCTTTCGATTTGATGTCGACTGTTATCGGAAAAGTTTATGAAGTTGTTGAACCTTTGCTGAATAGTGTGACTTATCCTTTCCATGCGGTACGAATGGATGATTCCAATCTTTCTGAAGTGACATGGGGAGATGTGATTGCCGCTATGTTGCCTCAGCAGAAATCGGCAGAAGAAGAAAATATTTCAGGTGTTCCGAATGTTTCTGTAAAACGGGATGCGGCAATAAGTGGGCTGACTAAACGGCAGATTGCTGACAAAATCAAAGGTTGTCTGTTTGGTGAGGCAATTGGTGATGCTCTTGGTCTGGGGACTGAGTTCATGACCGTTTCTCAGGCGCAGGAACGCTATCCAGATGGTTTGCAGGATTACAGTCAGTTTGTCAGGGATTATCACCGCTCTATCTGGGAACCGGGTGAGTGGACTGATGATACAGATATGGCTCTTTGTATTGTGGATGCCATATTGCAGGATGAAGAAATCAATCCAATGACTGTTGCCAGGAATTTCCGGTCCTGGTTTGATGGCAATCCCCGTGGATGTGGAAGGCATACTGCGATGGTGGTCGGCCTTGGAGATTATCTGGACAATCCTATGGAAGTGGCAAAAGTCATCTGGGAGGCCGGAGGCAATGAGAGTGCGGCAAATGGTGCGCTGATGCGTAATGCACCCGTTGGACTCTGGAATGCTGATGTCTTGAAAAACTCAGAAAATATCTGTCGGATTACGCATTTTGATCCGAGATGTGTCGGTTCTTGCGCAGTTCATGCGACCCTGATCAATCACCTTGTCTGGCGTAATGAAATGCTATCACTGGATAGTCTGGTTGCGCTGGCAGATAAATATGATGGTCGAATTCAAGAATATATGCTTCTAGGTAAGAAAGGCTTGGAAGCCCTTGATCTTGATGAGGAAAAATCAATCGGCTATACCCTGAAGGGACTTGGAGCTGCTGTATGGGGTTATTTCCATGCGGAAAATTTCCAGGATGGCCTGCTCAAGATTGTGAATGAAGCCGGAGATGCTGATACAAATGGTGCAATTGTATGCAGTCTGCTGGGGGCAAAATTCGGCTATTCCGGTATTCCATTGCAATATATCAATGGACTTGCCCATCTGAATACTCTGAGTGATAAAGTCAATCAACTGACTGATTTGCTGTTGAAGAAATTCTATTGAAGATATATTTAGCAGTAACATGAGAAAAACATTTTCTGCCATTCTGGTTTTCTTCTTCTGCTT
>CAZHQM010000130.1:0-4773 GCA_964534155.1 uncultured Oxalobacter sp. | reverse complement strand
CTTCTGGATCTCGCTGATCCGCTTCAGGAAATCAGTCATTCAGGGCAGCTGATTCCAGTCGGATCGATTCACTAGAAACGAAAAAACGCAGACCAAGGCCTGCGTTTTTTCATGGACAGATTTCTTTCTTAATCGCTGCTCAGGGCATCAACCGGATTGAGTTTCGCCGCATTCTTCGCCGGGATGTATCCGAATACCACACCGATTGCCGTGGAGCAGAACAGCGCCAGCAGCACGGATGCCGCTGAGTAGGACATCGAGAACATCCTGACAAACAGCGAGAAGACAAAACCGATGCCAAACGCGAAGAGGATGCCCAGGAAACCACCGATGATACAGATGAGCACAGCCTCGATCAGGAACTGCTGAAGCACACTGCTCCGGCGGGCACCGACTGCCATACGGATACCGATTTCCTTGGTACGTTCTGTCACCGAGACCAGCATGATGTTCATCACACCGATACCCCCGACAACCAGCGAAATGAGTGCGATGCAGGCAATCAGCAGACGCATGGTACCTGTCGTGCTCTCAATGGTCTGACGGATACTGTCTGTATTGATGGTGAAGAAGTCTTCCTTGCCGTGCTTAGCCGTCAGGAAACGGATGATGTTCTTTTCAGCAGCCGTCATACTGACATCATCCACCACCTTCACGGTGATGGAGGAGATGTTCCTGTCACCCGTGATACGGTTCATCACAGCAGTGTAAGGCGACCACATCTGCAGGGTATCCTGTGTACCGAACGCCGCATTCTGTTTCTCGGCAATACCGATGATCTTCAGAGGCTGCCGCTTGAAGATGACCGTCTTGCCAAGAATCTCGCTGTTATGCTGATTGGCAAACATTTTCTTCTTGGTGTTCTGGTCAATCACCACCACAGCACTGCCAGCCTGAACGTCTTCTTTGGTGAAGAGGCGCCCTGCCTCGGCTTTCAGCCCCTTGACATCAAAGTACTGCTCACCGACCCCCTGAAGCTGACCGGTTGCCGAGATGTTCTCGCGGGTGATTTCGCCAGAAGCACTCACAGCAGGCGTGGAACTCGCCACATAGCTCTGTTTTGCAAGCAGATCTGAATCATGCACGGTCAATGTCTTGTACTTGCTTGAGTTACGGTCACCGTAGCCCGTACCCGGCATGATTACAACAGTATTCGTACCCATTGAGCTGATGTCTGACAGGATTTTCTCCTGCGACCCTTTACCCAATGCCACAACAGAGACAACCGATGCGATACCGATGATGATACCGAGCATCGTCAACATCGAGCGCATCTTATGCGCACGGATAGCCTGAATGGACATCTTGAACGCTTCAACGAACTGGTCCTTCAGGTACTCTAAAGTGCTTCTTGTGTCTTTCTTCAGGTCATAGATCTTTGCACTGTTCTTGTTCGGTCTGGAGCGTGTATCGCCGATGACCAGACCGTCCTTGATTTCAATGACACGGTTTGCGGCGGCTGCAACCTTGGCGTCATGGGTAACCAGAATCACGGTATGCCCCATGTCATTCAGGGTCTGCAGGATCTCCATGACATTCTCACCACTCTTGGAGTCCAACGCACCGGTCGGTTCGTCGGCAAGAATGATGTCACCGCCGTTCATCAGCGCACGGGCGATGGAAACACGCTGCTGCTGACCGCCGGAAAGCTCAGACGGCAGATGCTCGACACGCTCGCCCATACCCAGCTGCTTCAGGATCTCGACAGCACGTGCCTTGCGGACATCCTGCTTTTCGCCGGAATAGATGGCAGGCAGCTCGACATTTTCCTTGGCGGTCAGGGAGGTCAGCAGGTTGTACCGCTGGAAAATGAACCCCAGATAACGGCTGCGCAATGTCGCCAGATCATCCGGGCTCATCCCCTCGATATCTTCACCGGCGATCTTGTAGCTCCCGGAAGTCGAGGTATCCAGACAGCCGATGATGTTCATCAATGTGGATTTACCAGACCCTGACTGCCCGATAATGGCGACAAAGTCCCCTGATTCGATATCAAGATCGATACCTCTCAGGACATGGACCTGACTGCCACCGGTACCATAGATCTTGTTGATTCCACGGAGTTCGATGATATTCATAGCTTACATCCTTGGACGACGCATGTTCGATGAATTACCGACTTTCTCACCTTCACCCACTTCAGAGGAGATCACATCTTCCCCTTCTGCCAGACCTGCAATCACTTCGGTATAGACACCGTCTGTGATGCCGATCTGGATCTCACGCTCTTCGACTGTGTCCTGATTCTTCAGGATACGGACAAAATATTTCCCGTCTTTTCTGGAAATCGCAATGGTTGGGATAACCAGGACATTCTCTGCATTCGCCACACTGATGGTGCACTGGGTCATCATACCGATTCTCAGCTTGCCTTCGGAATTGTCCACATAACTCTTGCCGTAGTAATAGACCGCTGAGGCACTGCCGCTGCTGGAAGTACCGGAGCTGCTCTTGTCGTAACTGCCATCACTCAATGTTGTCAGGCCTGGGTCAAGGGAATCCAGTGTCGCATGGAAGACGGTCGCTGGTTCAGACAGAATGGTGTAATCAACCGGCATCCCCTGCTTGACCTTGGTGATGTCACCTTCAGAAATCTGGATGTTGATTTCCATTTCCTTCAGGTTGGCAATCTTGATGATGGTTGGCGTTGTCTGATTCGCGTTGACGGTCTGACCTTCTTCAACCGGTACGGAAACCACTGTGCCATCCAGCGGCGCACGGATCTTGGTATAGCCGAGATTGGTTTCATCGGTATTGATCGCCAGTTCGGTCTGTTTGATCAGCGAGGTGGTTTCGTCAACATTCGCTTTCGCCATTGCATAGGTATCGCGGGCGTTATCCAGACTTTCCTTGGAGGTGGCATCGATCTTGATCAGAGCACGTTCACGGTCATAAGCACGCTTCGCAACATCCAGTGCGGTCTTGCGGGCAGCCAACTGAGCCTTGTAGGTCTGCAGACGCAGCTTATCCTGACGCAGATTATTGGTCTGGGTGGTGGAATCAATCTCAGCAATCATCTGTCCCTGTTTGACTTCCTGACCAAGAACAACATGCAGTTTCTTGATCTGACCGCTGACCTGTGCACCGACAGTCACCAGATTCACAGCACTGATCTCACCGGTTGCCTCGACAACCTGTTTGATATGACCGACACGGACCTTTTCGGTCATATAAGTCACATTGCTCTTGCGCTTGGTCATCCATACCGCCAGCAGTGCAACAATCACCGCCAGTATGATGGCGGCAGGAATCCAGACTTTCGGTCTTTTAAAATTCTTCAGTTTTTCAAGCATACAACCCACGACTCATTAACACGTCAACCCAACTGACAGGTAATGCATACTATCAGCCACTACATCCATTGGATGTAGCGTATTCCGTTTCAGATGAACAGACAAGCAAAACAACAGCTGGTTACAAATCCCCATTGCATTATAAGAGCTATCACCGCTGCCTGATGTCCATCTGCATAAAAAACGCCCCATTAAACGGATATCGCGCAACGCTTTTCCCATTCGCCGACGAAACAGGAGTATCATGTCGCATCTCGACCAAGCGGTCTTTTTTACTGGAAATTTCATGGATTTAACTTTAGCGATTAAAGCCTTCATCATGGGGATTGTTGAAGGCTTGACAGAGTTCCTGCCTATCTCATCGACAGGTCATCTGATTCTGGCAGGCAGCCTGCTGGACTTTACCGGCGAAAACGTCAAGGTATTCTCCATTGCCATTCAGGCAGGTGCGATGCTGTCGGTTGTCTGGGTCTACCGCCAGAAAATCCTTGAGGTT
Source organism: uncultured Oxalobacter sp. (assembly GCA_964534155.1). Taxonomy (GTDB): domain Bacteria; phylum Pseudomonadota; class Gammaproteobacteria; order Burkholderiales; family Burkholderiaceae_D; genus Oxalobacter. Next base: position 984 of record CAZHQM010000130.1, on the reverse strand, counting down.
CTTTTCGGTATGTTCACCAAACAGAGAGAACGGCGCTTTGCAATCAATGTCATCATTGCTTTCATCCCTGCTGCAGCACTGGGCCTGCTCTTCGCGAAGAAAATCCAGACATTCCTGTTCTACCCGATTCCTGTTGCGGCGGCATTCATCATCGGTGGCCTGATCATCCTGTTTGTCGAACGCAAGAACACCAATGACTACTATGCGCGTGTTCAGGACGTGGATGATATGACAGCGCTCGATGCCTTGAAAGTCGGTATCGCTCAGGCTTTTGCTTTGATTCCAGGCACCAGCCGGTCTGGTGCAACCATCATCGGTGGCATGCTCTTTGGTCTTTCCCGTAAGGTCGCAACCGAATTCTCTTTCTTCCTGGCAATGCCAACCCTGTTCGGTGCATCCATCTACTCCATCTATAAAGAGCGTGCACTGCTTCAGGCTTCTGACATTCCCCTGTTCACTGTCGGAACAGTCTCTTCTTTCATCTTTGCGTTCCTGTGTGTCCGCTGGCTGCTCCGCTTCATCAGCTCCCACAGCTTCATCCCATTCGCTTACTATCGCATTGCGTTCGGCATTTTAGTGTTAGTCAGCGCTCACTACGGTTGGGTTGTCTGGGCGGAATAAGACACGGCATCAACGATTCAGAAAAGCAAATGCCCCGTTTTCTAGCGGGGCATTCTTACTTACGGCAGGACTTATTCCAACGACTTCAACTGCTCTTTCAGTGCATAGAGCTGCTGGAGTGCATCCCTTGGGGTCATCGCATCGGGATCCATCGCATCCAATGATTCAATCAGTGCCGTATAGTCAGGTGCATCGGCTACTTCAGCGACTGGCTCATCGGCTTCTGCCACACCGTAATCCACCGCATTCTGGAAGAGACTCATCTGATTGCCACCGGAAGGCAGGAACTGTGCCTCAAGCTCCGCCAGCCGTTTGCGCGCCAGACGGATGACTGGCGATGGAACGCCCGCCAGTTTCGCCACC
>CAZHQM010000129.1:0-4791 GCA_964534155.1 uncultured Oxalobacter sp. | reverse complement strand
TCTTCAAGCGGTTCATTTACGGCACCACGGTTCTGCCTTTGATCGAAGCACTGGTTGGATTCGGTGTATCGATGACAGACGGGAATACACGCGCTGTGCCGACACTGGGCATGCGGATGAAACGGAGCGAGAGCGATTGTGTGATTACGCACGTCTATGAAAATGGAACGGCGCATTACGCAGGCATGTCTGCCGGCGATGTGCTGTTGGCGATTGATGGCCTGCGTGTATCGGCGGATGGTTCTTCCATCAAGAAACAGCTGTCCCGTTTCAAACTGGGCGATGTGGTTGAGATGCATGTGTTCAGACGGGATGAACTGCTGAAGCTGTCTGCAACGCTGGTCAGTGAGGATTCACCTGACTATAAGCTGGCGATTGATAAGGATGCATCTGATGCCGCGTTGGCTGGCAGAACTGCCTGGCTGGGCGTATAAGGTCAACCCCTGAAATGCAAATGGGAGCGGTCAGTCAGTCCGCTCCCATTTTTTATTGCCGTCAGCTTTCCTGACAGGTATCAGGCAAACAGTTTCGCAAGTTCCTCTCCCGGTTCTGGCGCACGCATGAATGCTTCGCCAACGAGGAAAGCGTTGACATTGTTGCTGCGCATGGTCATCACATCTTCACGGGTGCGGATACCAGATTCTGTGACTACCAGACGGTCTTCTGGGAGCATCGGCAGCATATCGATGGTGTGCTGGATGCTGGTGTTGAAGGTGCGTAGGTCACGGTTGTTGATGCCCATGAGCGGGGTCTTGAGCCTGAGTGCACGTTCGAGTTCCTGCGGATTGTGGGATTCAACGAGAACATCCAGCCCCAGAGAATGCGCACAGGCTTCGAGTTCCGCCATCTGGGCATCTTCAAGTGCGGCAACAATCAGGAGAATACAGTCTGCCCCCCATGCCGCAGCCTGATAGACCTGATAGGTATCCACGATGAAGTCTTTGCGGATAACCGGCAGTGAGCAGGCTGCTCTGGCCTCCTTGAGATATTCAGGCGCACCTTGGAAAAACTGGATGTCAGTGAGTACTGACAGACAGGCTGCACCGTGTGTTTCATAGCTTTTCGCAATCTGGGCAGGATGGAAGTCAGGTCTGATGATGCCTTTGGATGGGGAGGCTTTTTTGACTTCTGCAATCACTGCGGCTTTGCCCTGCGCAATCTTCGCGCGGAGGGATTTCTCAAATCCACGCCGTGGCTGTCGGCATGCTGGATCGTTTTCGACCTGCTGACGCAGTGCTTCTGGAGAAATCAGTTTCTTGGCCTCTGCGATTTCCTGTGCCTTGACGCCAAGGATTTTCTTGAGGATGTCGGACATATGTTTCTCCTTGGTGGTTCAGGCGTCTTGCTTGGTAAAGGCGACAAATTCATCCAGTTTACGTTTCGCAGCACCAGATGCCAGAGCCTGCTGGGCACGTTTCAGACCATCTGCGATGGAATCCGCTATGCCTGCCGCATAGAGTGCCGCACCGGCATTGAGGGCAACAATATCGGATGCAGGAGACTGTTTGCCATTCAGGACCTCCATGATGATGGCTTTGGACTGTTCTGCATCCTCCACCTGGAATGCTTTGGTATCACAAGGAGTCAGTCCAAAATCTTCTGGCTTGATTTCATATTCACGGATCGTGCCGTTGATGAGTTCGCCAACAAGGGTTGGAGCCCCCAGGGAGATTTCATCGAGGTTGTCCTTACCCCAGACAGTCAGGGCACGCTTCACGCCCATGCGTTTCATGACCTTGAGCTGCGACATGACCAGTTCTGGATGGAACACACCCATAATCATGTTGCTTGCGGAAGCAGGGTTTGCCAATGGTCCCAGGATGTTGAAGATGGTACGGATGCCGAGAGCCTCACGGACCGGTTTCGCATAGCGCATGGACAGATGGTGATTCGGTGCATACATGAAGCCGATACCTGTCTGGCGGATAGACTGTGCGATGCGGTCTGATGGCTGGCTGAGATTGACGCCAAGGGCTTCGAGCACATCGGCACTGCCAGAAGAGGAAGAGACGCTGCGGCTGCCGTGTTTAGCGACCTGTGCCCCACATGCGGCTGCAACGAACATCGCAGCAGTGGAGATGTTGAAGGTATGAGCCCCATCACCACCGGTACCAACGATGTCGAGGAGTTTTTCTGGCTCATCGACCTCAACCCTGACAGCGAATTCACGCATGACTTCTGCGGCTGCGGCGATTTCTTCGGTTGCCTCACGTTTGACCCGCAGAGCCACGGTCAGCGCCCCGATGAGCATCGGATTCATATCGCCCTGCATAATCTGGCGGAAGAGCATCTTCATTTCGTCTGCATCGAGGTCATTGTGGTCGATACAGCGCATCAGTGCTTCCTGCGGGGTGATTGGGGTACTTCTCTTGGCAATGAAGTTGCCGAGCTGTTTGTGTCCGTGTTCAGAGAGGATGGATTCCGGATGGTACTGGACACCTTCAATGTCGTATTCCTTGTGGCGGACGCCCATGATCTCACCGTCTTCGGTCCATGCGGTGATTTCCAGGCAGTCTGGCAGTGTGTCACGGTCAATCGCCAGTGAGTGGTACCGCGTCACGGTGAATGGGTTAGGCAGACCTTTGAACACGCCCTGACCATTATGGTAGACAGGGGAAGTCTTGCCGTGCATGACGGTCTTGGCATGGACGATATTGCCACCGAAAGCCTCACCGATGGACTGGTGTCCCAGACAGACGCCGAAGATAGGCTTCTTGCCTGCGAAGTGTTTGATGACTTCGAGGGAGATACCGGCTTCTTTCGGGGATTTGGGTCCCGGGGAAATGCAGATTCGGTCTGGATTGAGTTTTTCGATTTCTTCAATGGTGATGCGGTCGTTGCGGTAAACGCGGACATCCTCACCGAGTTCTCCAAAGTACTGGACGAGGTTGTATGTAAAAGAATCGTAGTTATCTATCATCAGCAGCATGGCCGTCACCTTTTTATCGGTCTGTTGTATTGGGTCTCCGCTGAATGGTTCAGCTGGATGTATTCGTGTGCATGCCTTTTGCAGGCATAAAGGGGGGTGTCAGGCTTTTGGCATACGCCAACGCCAGCGCAATGGAAGCAGATAAATTGAAGAATGTATTGCTTTGTACATGATTTGTTGATTATTGCCCAAGCGGTTGCGATTGGCAAGCCTCTATTTTGATTCAGTTTTCTTCGCCGCCATCTTCATCTTCCTGCCGTGAGGCGACACGGTATTCCTCATCTGCCCATGCGCCGAGGTCAATCTGTCGGCAGCGTTTTGAACAGAATGGCCGATATGGACTCTGTTCGGTCCATTCAACGGGTTTTTCACAGATAGGACATTTGACAGTTGTAACCATTTTTTCAGCAGAGTGTAAGTTTGCAGGTTATATCATCTTGGATCGGTTTCGGTCTGATGCTCCCATCCTGCTGGGTGAAACGGATCCAGTACATGAATCGGTTTGCGGAGACTTCAGGCACGATGTCACCGTCTATCTCAATACGCAGGAGCTGGGCTTTGCGGTCCTGTAGCATATGCCTGTAATGCCCTGACTTGACCAGGACTTCTTCTGCAACCGCATCTGTGCGGAGCACCTTGAGCAGGACGAGAACCGCATCCATCAGTGGCTGGATCGGCTCAAACCATGTGTTCAGATCAGCAAAGCGCTGGCCGGCAGGTTTCTGGAGCCATGTCCAGTAGGATGGGATATCAAATGTGCAGCCACCGCCGGGGATGACAGTGCGGTTACGGATACCCATCAGCCATTCATTGCTTTTAAGGGTGTGCCCTGGTTTGCCACGGGTACTGACGAGAGCAAGGCATGCCTGGTCAAGCTGCTGACGCAGGGTCGGCTCTTTGCCTTCCTCCAGCGGCATCACAGCACCACCACCGACATTCTTTTTCTGACGCTCCAGCTCTTTGATGAGCTCGGTCTTCAGATCGGCCCGTGTTGCGACTTCAAGGATGTCAAAAAGTGTATCCAAGGCAACGTGGTGGTCATGGATGGTTTCCTGCTTGAGGAAGAAGCAATAGCGGGTATACAGGTTTTCCAGCCGCAGGAGCGCACGCACACGTTCGTTGAAAGGATATTCATAGATCATGTGAAATATCCTTTCTGGAGCGGTTGTGTATGCGTCTGGCTATCCATCAGGCGTTTTCCCTTACCATGGCACAGTAACCCGCATGGAGTTTTTCGACCTCGCTGCGGATGGTCTCGGCATCACGGTCATTGACAATCACATCATCAGCCCTTGAAAGGCGGTGCTGACGGCTGACCTGTGCCGCAATGATGGCTTTTGCCTGTTCAGCGGTCAGTCCACTGCGTTTGATGACACGCGCCACCTGAAGCTCCTCAGGGCAGTCCACCACCAGAATACGGGTTCCCATGTCTTTCCAGATAGGCTGGTCGAGCAGGAGCGGATTGGCGAATATGACATAGTCACCGGTTGACTGCTGTGCCTGACGATAGCAGATGTCCCTGATGAGTGGATGGAGAATGCTTTCAAGCTGAAGCCGTGCCTCTGGATTCTGGAAAACGTGTTCCCGCATTTTTGCCCGGTCGAGAGCACCATCCGGTGCAATGTATTCTGCCCCGAAATGCCGACGGATAGGATCAATGCCCTCCCCGCCCGGAACGGTGAGCCCTCGGGAGATGACGTCTGCATCAACAATGGTGGCACCAAGGCTTGCGAAAATATCTGAGATGAATGTTTTTCCGCTGCCGATACCGCCAGTGAGTCCTATTGAGAAGCGGGTGTAATCCATAGGCTATATTTTCATCGATTTTTTTATTTTACGACAGTATAAAACCGATTTGTTCC
>CAZHQM010000128.1:0-4800 GCA_964534155.1 uncultured Oxalobacter sp. | reverse complement strand
ATGTTGATGGAGATATTCAGGATTTGGTAGAGGAAACGGGCGGCTGTGTGGCAGACTCGCTGGAAATGGCTCGTTTCGGCAGGGATAATCCAGCAAAGACATTGATTGTTGCCGGCGTCCGTTTTATGGGGGAAACTGCCAAAATTCTGAGTCCCGAGAAGAAGATTCTCATGCCGGATCTGGATGCATGTTGCTCTCTTGACCTTGGCTGTCCTGCAGATGAATTTTCTGCCTTCTGTGATAAACATCCAGACCGTACAGTGGTTGTCTATGCGAATACCAGTGCTTCAGTCAAGGCTCGGGCTGATTGGATGGCAACATCTTCAATTGGTTTGGAAATTGTTTCTTATCTCAAAGAGCAGGGAAAGAAAATAATCTGGGGTCCTGACCGCCACTTAGGAAGTTATATCCAAGAGCAGACTGGTGCAGATATGTTGCTCTGGCAAGGCTCTTGCCTTGTTCATGATGAATTCAAGGCAGCAGAGCTTTCATTGATGAAACAGGAAAATCCTGGTGCAAAGATTTTAGTGCATCCTGAATCGCCTGCGGCGGTTGTTGCGCAGGCTGATGTTGTGGGATCAACTTCTCAGATTCTTAATGCAGCCAAGACAATGGATGCTCAAACGTTCATTGTGGCGACAGATAAGGGGATTTTCCATAAGATGCAGCAACAGATTCCTGGAAAAACTTTTATCGAAGCGCCAACAGCAGGTAATGGGGCGACATGTAAAAGTTGTGCACAGTGTCCATGGATGGCTATGAGTTCGCTGGAAAATCTTGCCACTGTGTTGGAAAAGGAAACCAATGAGATTTTTGTTGAGGAAAGTATTCGGACCAAGGCGATTGTCTGTATTGAAAGAATGTTGGACTTCTCTGCGGAACTCAAAGCCCGAAAGACGAGAGAGCAGACCTTAACTTCAGGGATGGGATGTGCATGAAACAGTTTGATTCTTTACCGGCAGATAAGCTCGCTCAGGAAGTTATCGTTAATGTCAAGAAGGCCTTGGCAGAGGATGTTGGAACAGGGGACGTGACAGCGTCTCTCTTGAAAGAAAATGCAATTGCAGAGGCTCGTGTCATTGTTCGTGAAGATGCTGTTCTTTGCGGTATTCCTTGGTTCAATGCAGTCCTGTCTGCTGTAGATGACCGCCTTAATGTCAAATGGTCTTATGAGGAGGGGGATCTGATGCAGAAGGATAGTGAAGTCTGTCGCATCGCAGGTCCTGCCCGTTCTATCCTGACCGCGGAAAGAACAGCGCTGAATTTCTTGCAGCTATTGTCAGGTGTTGCCTCTGCGACGAAAGAATATGTTGATTTGATTCAGGGAACTGAGGCTGGGATTTATGATACGAGAAAGACGATTCCAGGATTGAGAATGGCACAGAAATATGCTGTCAGGGTTGGCGGCGGCAATAATCAGCGTCTGGCTCTCTATGATTCAATTCTTATTAAAGAAAATCATATTGCGGCAGCAGGAGGAATTGCCAACGCCTTGACGGCTGCAAAGAATAAAGGTGTCCCTGTCCAGATTGAAGTGGAAACCATTGAACAGTTGTATGAGGCACTTTCAAACGGTGCAAAGTCTATTCTATTGGATAATTTTTCTCTGGAGCAGATGTCAGAGGCTGTTTCGATTATCAAAAAAGGCAACTTTGATGCAGTGCTTGAGGCATCTGGTGGAGTTAATCGCGAGACTGTTCGGGCAATTGCTCAGACGGGTGTCCACCGCATTTCAATTGGTGAGCTGACAAAATTTGTGAAAGCAACAGATTATTCACTCAGGATTATTGAATAAATCAAACCCGTTTAATGGCGGGAAAATTAGAGGAAAGAAGATGGAAAATATTGACGCAACAGCGAAAAAGATTGCATTGTCCAAGGTTCGGGTTGAAAACGTTTTGGCTGAATATGCAATGAATCTGGATTTATTGAAAGGCTCTCTGGAATGGGAGGATCTGACTGGATATCTGACTGTATGGAACGAAGAGTTCACAGGACAGGCTGAACCAATGGACAAAGAAAAACAGTTGTTCAATATTGCGATTTTGGTTGGTAATCTTGACATCCAGTTGGATATGTTGCGTCCGAAAAAAGGTTGGAAGAAATTTGATTCCGCTGAAAATATTTCCCTTCCTCCAGAATTGGAACTGATTAAGAAGACGCTTGCTGCGGTATAAGGCGCTATCTGAAAGATATATCCTTGAGGGGCGTGACTTTTCATGAGTATCCGGGTCCAAACAGAGAACTTTGATATTGCGCATGAAGTGCGGGAGTTACGTAAAAAACATCCCGCAACTGGGGCTGTGGTGACTTTTGTTGGAACCGTCAGGGATATGCAGGCTCAAGATGCGGTCATATCAATGCACCTGGAGCATTATCCAGGCATGACAGAAAAAGTGTTACAGGGAATCAAGGTGGATGCTATGTCGCGTTGGGACCTTGAGGCTGTAACTGTTATTCACCGCATTGGAAAACTGTTCCCCTCTGATCAGATTGTCCTTGTTGTTGTCTGCTCAAAACATCGGTATGAGGCTTTTCGGGCATGTGAATACATCATGGATATGCTGAAAACTAAGGCACCATTCTGGAAGAAAGAAGAGATGATGTCGGGCAGTCATTGGGTTGAGATGAAAACTTCCGACAAGACGGCATCTGACCGCTGGAATGTCATCGATGAATGCAATAACAGGTGTTGAATCTTTTTCTGATAAGAATTATGCTTTGCAATATAAGGTGATAGTGTTCACCTTCGAAGAACCGCTGTTTTCAGCTGATGACGCTTGACTTTTCCATATAAGTATGGGAAGTAGGCGTTTTTTTATGCCCATCAGGATAGGCACTTGTCCACTTGTCAATTTCATGGGGAAATAAACTCGGACTGTTATATTGAAGGGAACATTATGAATTGGTTGGCTGTAGGTGTTGGAGCGGCTTGTGGTGCCTGGTTGAGATGGATTCTCGGCAATCTGCTCAATAGCGTCCATGGTCATATCCCATTGGGGACATTGACTGCAAATTTGGTTGGTGGGTATCTGATTGGCATCGCATCAGCCTTCTTCAGCAGTCACAGTGGAATCAGCCCAGAATGGAAATTGTTGATAGTGACTGGATTCATGGGAGGGTTGACAACATTTTCCACCTTTTCTTCCGAAACGGTCCTGCTTCTGCAAAGGGGGGAATACATGTGGGCCGGCGTGCAGCTCTTGGTTCATGTCGCTGGTGCCATCCTGTTATGTCTGGCGGGTTTTGCAACTTTCAAGGCGTTATCTAGTTTTTAAATTTTTCAATCATCCCCATATTCTTGATTAAGGCGCCAGCTTAGCATTCTGTTCGGCTGGCGTTCGACTGTGCCGTGATTTCTAATTTGAAGGGGTTGTGGTAATTCTTTCAAATTTTTGTCATGGAATCTCTTGAAATTTTGTGTTTTTGCTCATACATGAACAATATAACAACAATTTGGAGGTTGTCATGCGTCAAGATAAATTAACGACTAAATTGCAGGAGGCTATTTCAGATGCACATAGCCTTGCTCTAGGGAATGATAATCAGTATATCGAACCTGTTCATCTGTTGATGGCTTTGTTGCAGCAGAATGGTGGAAGCACCCGCTCTCTGTTGCAGCAGGCTGGAGTAAATGTCAGTCGCTTAGAATCTTCTCTTAAATCATCTTTGGACCGCTTGCCTAAAGTAACCGGTAATGGGGGAGATATTCAGATTGGCAGAGACTTGATCAATCTGTTGAATCTTACCGAGCGTGAGTCTTTAAGAAGGAAAGATGAGTATATTGCCAGTGAGATGGTGCTTCTGGCATTGCTCGAGGATAAATCAGAGGCGGGTAGATTGGCCCGTGAGGCAGGATTGGCTAAAAAGGCATTGGAATCCGCTATTACCTCAGTCAGGGGAGATGGAAAAGTGAATACTGCAGATGCTGAAAATCAGCGGGAAGCTTTGAAAAAATATACGCTAGACCTTACAGAACGTGCCCGCAAAGGCAAACTTGATCCAGTTATTGGTCGAGATGATGAAATCCGTCGTGCAATTCAGGTTCTTCAGAGGAGAACAAAAAACAATCCTGTGTTGATTGGTGAGCCTGGTGTTGGTAAAACGGCTATTGTTGAGGGACTTGCCCAGCGTATCGTCAATAACGAAGTGCCTGAAAGCCTGAAAGGGAAAAGGGTTCTTGCTCTGGATATGGCTGCGTTACTTGCCGGTGCAAAATTTAGGGGGGAATTCGAAGAACGTCTGAAAGCTGTTCTCAATGAATTGGCGAAAGACGAAGGTCAGGACATTGTGTTTATTGATGAAATTCATACCATGGTTGGGGCAGGGAAGTCCGAAGGTGCCATGGATGCAGGAAATATGCTGAAACCGGCATTGGCCCGTGGTGAGTTGCATTGTGTCGGTGCGACTACATTGGACGAATACCGTAAATATATCGAGAAAGATGCGGCCTTGGAACGCCGTTTCCAGAAAATTATGGTGGATGAGCCTTCTGTCGAAGATACCATTGCAATTCTTCGTGGACTGCAGGAAAAATATGAAATGCATCATGGTGTTGAGATTTCTGACCCAGCAATTATTGCGGCAGCAGAACTCTCTAACCGATATATCACAGACCGTTTCTTGCCAGATAAGGCTATTGATTTGATTGATGAGGCAGCATCAAGAATCAAGATGGAAATTGATTCCAAACCAGAGGTTATGGATAAACTTGATCGCAGAATCATTCAGTTGAAGATTGAAAGAGAGGCCGTCAGGAAAGAAAAGGATGATGCGTCTAAAAAGCGGATGGCTCTGATT
>CAZHQM010000127.1:0-4803 GCA_964534155.1 uncultured Oxalobacter sp. | reverse complement strand
TTCCTCCTAAGTTATCAGATTTTGAAATTCCCACAGAAACGTTTACAGGGTCGGCTTTTCTGCAGTTGAACAAGTAGAAAACAGTCTCTTACTTACTGATACCATCTTTTACTTTCTTGGCAATATCCTCAGTCTCATTGCCATCGAGCCGATTTTTCTTGCTAAGTTCTTGAATCAGATCCTCATTCTGTTCCCAGCCACCGCCCAATGCCAGAAAAATGGCAATTTGGTCATCTGCCAGCTGGGCTGAAGATGCCGCATAGGCGGCCTCATGTGTAATGTAAGTTCGTTCCGCATCGAGTTTAGAAAGAAAATCGATGCGGCCATGTTTATAGAGCCGATCGGTCTGTGACTTTGCCAATGCACTTGCATCACGGGCGGCCTTTAATGAAGCATTACGCTCAAGCTCCTTCGAATAGGTCGTCAGATTGCTTTCTGTTTCCCGCAACGCATTCAACACAGTTGCGTCAAATTTAGCATATGCTGCCTGAGTTTCAGCTTCTGCTTCTTTTATCCGGGCTCGAGCTGTACTTGTATAAGGCAATGTCCAAGAAATCAATGGAGAAAATCCCCATCTGAAAGCTGCTGGATGGCTATCAAAATCACTCAAACGTCCAGCAATACCGCCAGAAAGTCCTAATGTAATATTTGGATACAAATCAGCCGTCGCCACCCCAATACGGGCATTTGCCGCAGCAAGATTTCTTTCTGCCTGCCGGATATCTGGCCGACGACGCAGAAGCTGTGCACCATCTCCAATTGGAATAGGCTGCTTCAACTGAGGAATACGATGACACTGCCCAATTTTATTCACCAAAGCATTAGGCACCTCACCTGTCAGGACAGAGAGTTTATAAATAGATGTGCGTTGCAGGGTTTCCAATGGTGGAATCGCTGCCATAGCAGATTCATAAAGTGTCTCAACCTTGGCAACATCGATTACATTACCACGGCCCGCCTGAGCAAGCTGCTTGGTAGTTCTTAAGAAATCCGACTGTAATCCAGCAGAATGTTTGGCAATATTGGCACGATAAGCTGCCGAGCAGGCGTCAGCATAAGATCTTGCTGTATCAGCCGCAATGGTGATTTGTGCCAGTTCATAGGCAGCCTGAGCTGCCTCAGCATTAGCCTCAGCAGATTCAATCCCACGGCTGATCTTACCGAATAGATCAACCTGATAAGAAATGTTGATTCCAGCATCACCAGTCCATTTATCTGGCAAACGGATATCAGAACCTTTCGCTGCTGCTGAATCTCGTCCAAACTTAGGTCCAATGGAAGTACTTACCTGCGGCACACGTCCCATTTCCACTTCTTCAACGACAGCTCTGGCGCGGGCTAAATTAGCAGCAGCAACACGCAGATCCGCATTTGTCACCAGAGCTTTCTCAATTAGACCATTTAAGACTGCATCGTCATATAAACGCCACCAATGATCAGGCAAAGCCTCCTGAGAAAAAGCTTTATTGTGCCCAGATACGAAGTCAGCATTGGCTTCGGATTTATTGACTACCGCATTTTCAGGCACCTTATAGTCAGGTCCGACTGTCACACACCCTGTCAGTCCCAAGCTTACACCCGCAGCAAGAAGAGCCGTCATCAATCTGTTTTTCTGCATGACTCACCCTTTACTTAGACTTTTTCTGTTCGCCTTCGTCAGAAGAAACCACTTCAATCGTAACCGTCTGACCAGAAACCAAACGCACGTCCTCAGGCAGATTATCAAAATCAACGCGTACTGGAATACGCTGAACCAAACGGACCCAGTTAAACGCTGGATTAACATTCTGCATCAAACGACCACCAGTAGTTCTTTCACGATCTTCTATACCGCGTGAGATACTATGCACATGACCTTCCAAAACACGGTCATCACTCATCAATTTAATCTTGACCTTGTTGCCACTTTTGATATTAGGCAACTTGGTTTCTTCAAAGTAGCCTTCCACGTAGTAAGAGTGCAGATCAACCAATGCCATCACGCCTTTACTTGCAGTAACATAAGAGCCTTCTTTTAAGTCTAAGTTGGTAACAATACCATCAACTGTTGCCACAACACGGGAACGTTCCAGGTCAAGTTGTGCCTTTTCGCGGGCAACGGTTGCCTGCATCAATGCCGCCCGTGCAGTATCAACCTTGGTACGCCCCTGTTCGGTCACTTCAGTTGAGACCAGGTCACTTAAAGCTTCATTACGTTTGGATTCCCTGATAGCCTGTTCCAGTGCAGCTTTGGCACTGGCTTCAACTGCCTGAGCCTGACGATAAGCCAACTCAAAACGGGCACGATCAATTTCAAAGAGGACATCACCGGCTTTGACCTCTTGGTTATCTTTAACATTGACCTTCACAACGAGACCAGAAACATCTGGAGCAACCTGAATAACATCTGCCTTAATACGACCATCACGAGTCCATGGATCGTTTTCATAATGAATCCATAAACGCCAACCAATAAAAATAGCGACAAGAACGACAGCTATCGTAATAAGGTAGCGGCGTGCGCCTGAAAATGAAAAGTTCGAAGCCATAATCAAAGAGCCCTGCAGAGATTAAACAAAATAATACAACCGCCCAAAACAACGCAGAAAAGGGCGATATCAAAAAGAGGGGGATGCCAGACGTACCGATAAAAACCTACCTTCGCCAGCATTTTGCTGCACAGTCTTGTGACAAAGATAGCCACTAAACATGTGAGCATGAAAAACGGGAAATACATCCCAAAGAAACTGAATTCACCAATCATACGGCCTCCAATGGACGCATAGGTTGCGGATTATAAGGTAACGCATCAGGAAAGAAATCTGCACGGATACCACTTAGTGCGGCGACCGCAGCATTCTTCCTGACAGTCGATTCCATCATACAAACCGCTGAAATCAAGCGGTCTATATCACTTAATAATTTCTGTTTCAAAACACCATCGGTCTCATGACGGTCAAAATAGGATGAGACATCAGCAAGGAATACCTTGATATCAATTCCATTTCTAGCTAAACGCGACTGCATGGTTCTCAATTTAGCCATATTGATGCCAAGACGCATCTGCCGCATCAGCTGAGGCAAAGTCATAGAATGGCTTTCATCTGGAACATTAAGCCGGGGGGCAATCATATTGACTCTATCAACCATTTTGATCACGGTCTGCAAGAACGATGGAGCCTTCTCACTTTTTGCCAGCCGAGAAATATCTTTATGGATATTTTTGAGAAGACGCCCCGTCGTCCAAGAATAGTCAAATGCACGCAGAATCATGGCACACAACATACAGAGGACGATACCACCACACTGAGCGAAGACCTGACCATTCATAAAGGAGGTCATATTTGCCATATCCAGATCATACATAGTGGTTGTCGACCAGATTCCCATCATGAAAATCGTCGACCCCAATCGGATTGGTGGTCTTGAGATGAAAATACCCAGAATGAAAAGAGCCGGGATAAAGCACATCAAAAGCATCTCATAAGAATGCGTTGAGAACATGACAATCAACACATAGAAGTACGCCGCGGGAAGACCAATAATCGTGAATGTCAGAATTGTTTTAAGTACCTTGACCGGATTATCACCTGTAGCAAAAGTACAGAAGAAGATACTTGCCATAGTCGGTGCAACGAAACCCGCACCCCAACCACTGACCACCCAGATCATCATGATCAGCGAGATTGAAATACCACCAGCGGCAGCCATAAAAAGTGCATTGGCGTGGTCTTTATGCAGGACAGATAATGGCGTCGCCATTTTCTTCGGCATTTTTTCCCATTTACCTTCTAAGGCATCGGCAATAGCTTCACGCCGTGTCTTACATCCTTCACATGCAGAAACAAGCTTATCCAGATCAATAATCAAACGTACAAGAAGAGCTTCATTCCAAGAGGAACTTCCGTTGATTTCTGGAGCCATCGCTTTTAAACGTCTCCTCATGATATCGGCGGATTGTGTACTGTAGTCCTTGTTTTGAATCCACTCAGAAAATTCCCTCAGGAAAAGCTGCCACTTTTCATTGATACCGCCTTTGGCTCTTAATGACGAGAGATTTTCATCAATAGAACTGACAACAGGAATCATCGTTGTCAACCTATCCTGTAAAAGTCTGATGCCATTGATAACCCAGCGTTCATTAGTTACATCAAATGGCAGGTTTGCACTCAAGACACGCAGCGAACTTAAGAGCTGGACGGCAGAAAGCCCGTTTTTGTGCTCTTTTTCAGATTTACCCATCAGGATATTGACAGTCCATTCTCGAATATTGTTACCAAGACCATCAAGTTGGTTGACCATATTTGGACCAATCTTGTTTGGGAAAATCAGGCTATGGCAGATAACTGCGCAAACAAAGCCAATACATGTCTCAATCGCACGATAAACAGCAATTTCCATCATGTAGCTGACATTAATGAATTTCATGTCACTTAAGACACTTGTGACAATAACTGGAACTGTCCAACCTGCAACTGTAAAGGTATAGGCACTTGTAGTCCTGTTAATCA
Source organism: uncultured Oxalobacter sp. (assembly GCA_964534155.1). Taxonomy (GTDB): domain Bacteria; phylum Pseudomonadota; class Gammaproteobacteria; order Burkholderiales; family Burkholderiaceae_D; genus Oxalobacter. The sequence goes on along the minus strand of CAZHQM010000127.1, from coordinate 313 downwards.
TCAGGAAATACACACAGAAGGCAATCCATGCACCTGTCAGAACACATAGTAACACCGTGTAATTGACAAATGGAATCAGGATAAAGGTTGCAGCCAGAACCCCCATGCAAGTGCCAACAAAACGTGAGACCGAACGCACAAAAATACTGCCAGCAGCTCCTGGAAGAGAAAGAATTGTCGTTGCCATTGGAGCCCAGAAAGGGCGTGGAAGCCCTGCTGCCAATGCAACCCATAAAGCAAGGGCTGCCGCTGCGATACCACGCAGAGCAAATAGATACTCATCTCTATTTGGCCATTTCAGGAAGTGCTGTAG
>CAZHQM010000126.1:0-4808 GCA_964534155.1 uncultured Oxalobacter sp. | reverse complement strand
GAAGCCGAGATTCTACACAATAAATCTCAAAAATACAATAAAAACATTGTTTTGCTGTAAATAATTGTTAATCTAATTTAAAATTTGTGACACAATAGTTGAAAATTTAAGAATTTACCGTCCCTTGACAGTAATGCACGTTCATTTCTTGTTGTTTTTTTATGTATTTTTTGCGTGTCGAAGAGGGCTCTAGAAAAAATGAGATGATTAGAAAAGGCAAAAAAGCTATAATCTATTTTTGGACTGATAGGAAAAAACTATGCGTTTACTCAAGAAAGCACTCACTTTCGATGATGTGCTCCTCGTTCCAGCACATTCCACCATTCTTCCTAAAGATGCCGATCTTAGAACCAAACTGACCAGAGGCATCACATTGAATATTCCTCTGCTCTCTGCAGCAATGGATACTGTTACTGAATCAAATCTGGCGATTGCAATGGCTCGTCAGGGCGGTATCGGTATTCTCCATAAAAATATGAATGCTGCGGAGCAGGCAAAAGAAGTTGACCGCGTAAAACGGTTTGAGGCTGGCGTTGTGACTGATCCAATCACAATTCCGCCAAGCATGAAAATCCGTGACGTTATTGCATTATCCAATCAGTATGGCATCAGTGGTTTCCCTGTTGTTCAGGGACCAAATCGTACGGTCGTTGGCATTATCACCAATCGTGATCTTCGCTTTGAAGAAGAGCTTGATGTTGCTGTCCGTGAACGCATGACCCCTCGTGAAAAGCTTGTCTTTATCAAAGAAGGGCAGTCACTTGATGATGCGAAGCGTTTAATGAACCGCAATCGTCTTGAACGGGTGCTTGTCGTCAATGATTCCTTCGAACTGCGAGGTCTGATTACTGTAAAAGACATCAAGAATACCAACGATTATCCTCTGGCATCCAAAGATAAATACGGCAAACTGCTGGTTGGTGCTGCTGTTGGTGTTGGTCCAGACAATGATGAACGCATCGAAATGCTTGTTAATGCAGGCGTTGATGTTCTGGTTGTTGATACTGCTCACGGTCATTCTCAGGGTGTCCTGGACCGTGTGAAATGGGTCAAGCAGCATTATCCTGATGTACAGGTTATCGGTGGCAATATTGCAACCGGCGATGCTGCACGTGCTTTGGTTGATCATGGTGCCGATGGTGTTAAAGTCGGCATTGGTCCGGGTTCTATCTGTACAACCCGTATCGTGGCAGGTGTTGGTGTTCCTCAGATTACTGCGATTTCTGATGTTGCAGATGCCTTGCGTGGTACTGGTGTTCCTTGTATTGCTGACGGTGGTATCCGATTCTCAGGTGATATTTCCAAGGCAATTGCAGCAGGCGCATCCACAGTTATGATGGGTAGTATGTTTGCTGGTACTGACGAAGCTCCAGGTGAAATTATCCTTTATCAGGGCCGTAGCTATAAGGCTTATCGTGGTATGGGCAGTGTTGGTGCAATGCAGCGTGGTTCTGCGGACCGTTATTTCCAGGATGAGGCAGAGCATCAACCAGATAAACTGGTTCCTGAAGGTATTGAGGCACGTGTGCCATACAAAGGTAGTGTCAATGCAATTGTCTTCCAGTTGATTGGCGGTCTTAGATCCTCCATGGGATACTGTGGGTGCGGCACGATTGAAGAAATGCAGGAAAAAGCAGCGTTTGTTGAGATCAGTGCGGCAGGTATGCGTGAGTCTCATGTACATGATGTGCAGATTACAAAAGAGGCTCCGAATTACCATCTCGAATAAAAATAGGAAAAGGCAGGTTTTCCTGCCTTTTTTTATGATTCACACTTTTTCACGGATATATTCATGCATTCCAAAATATTGATTCTTGATTTTGGCTCTCAGGTTACACAGTTGATTGCCCGTCGGGTTCGTGAAGCGGGCGTTTTTTCTGAAGTGGTTCCTTATGATGTTGAACCAGGGTTCATTCAGGGCTATGCAAAAGATGGTGCATTGAAAGGCATTATTCTTTCTGGTGGTCCAAACAGTGTTACTGAAGGCGATACTCCTAGAGTCCAGCAGATTGTTTTTGAGTTGGGTATTCCAGTTCTGGGCATCTGTTATGGTATGCAGGCAATGGCCGATCAGTTGGGCGGACGTGTAGAGAATGGTAAGGTCCGCGAGTTTGGTTATGCTGAGGTTGTTGCTCAGACAAAATGCAGACTGTTTGATGGAATTTCTGACGCATTGAATCCTGATGGAATCTCCATGCTGAAAGTCTGGATGAGCCATGGTGATAAGGTAACAGAACTGCCGAAGGGATTCAGTGTCGTTCTCGCAAATGAAGCATGCCCTGTTGCTGGGATGGCAGATGAGTCAAGAGGTTTTTATGCTGTTCAGTTCCACCCAGAAGTTACCCATACTGTGCAGGGTAAGGTGATTCTGAACCGTTTTGTTCACGAAATCTGCGGCTGTCAGTCTGATTGGAATATGCCTGACTATGTCAGCGAGGCAGTGGCGGCAATTCGTGAAAAGGTCGGTAGTGATGATGTGATTCTCGGGCTGTCTGGTGGGGTTGACTCCAGTGTTGCTGCCGCGCTTATCCATCGTGCCATCGGTGATCAGTTGACCTGTGTTTTTGTTGATCATGGACTGCTTCGCCTGAATGAAGGCAAGATGGTGATGGATATGTTTGCCCGTAATCTGGGGGTAAAGGTTATTCATGTTGATGCTTCTGAACAGTTTATGGGCAAGCTTGCAGGGGTAACTGATCCAGAGCAGAAGCGGAAGATTATCGGCAAAGAATTTGTTGAGGTTTTTCAGGCAGAAGCAGGGAAAATCAAGAACGCGAAATGGCTTGCCCAAGGGACAATCTATCCTGATGTGATTGAAAGTGCTGGTAAAGGAAAGAAAGGTCAGACAATCAAGAGTCATCACAATGTCGGAGGCCTGCCAGATACACTGAATCTTCAGTTGTTGGAACCTTTGAGAGAGCTGTTCAAGGATGAAGTCCGTGAATTGGGGCTTGCATTAGGTTTGCCAAAAGAAATGGTTTACCGTCATCCATTCCCAGGTCCTGGTTTGGGCGTGCGTATTCTGGGTGAGGTCAAACGTGAATATGCAGATCTTCTGAGACAGGCTGATGCTATCTTTATGGAAGAACTGTGGAATACTGAGACTGGACAGGTTTCTGATAAGGGTGAGCCAATCAGTTGGTATGATGCAACCAGTCAGGCATTTTCCGTATTCCTACCGGTGAAGTCTGTTGGTGTCATGGGTGACGGAAGAACATATGAATATGTTGTGGCCTTGAGAGCTGTTCAGACTCAGGATTTTATGACTGCTCAGTGGGCTCATCTTCCTCATGAATTGCTTGGAAAGGTTTCCAATCGCATCATCAATGAGGTAAGAGGTATTAATCGGGTGGTGTATGATATTTCAGGAAAACCACCTGCTACAATTGAGTGGGAATAATCTATTCCACAGGTGGCATAACAGCCTTGGAAATCCAAGGCTGTTTTTTTAATTGGATGGTCAAGATAAGGCTGTTATGTATCGTGTAAAAGAGATTTTTTATACATTGCAGGGCGAAGGTGCTCGAAGTGGCAGGCCTGCTGTATTTTGTCGATTTACAGGGTGTAATTTATGGTCCGGCAGGGAGGTTGACCGTTCTAAGGCTATCTGCCAGTTCTGTGACACTGACTTCAGGGGAACATCTGGAGAAAATGGTGGCGTATATGATGTAATTTCATTGGCTGCACTGATAGAATCCCTTTGGCCTGAGGGATTTTCTGACAACCGTTATGTTGTCTTTACTGGCGGAGAGCCATTATTGCAGTTAGATGGTGCACTGATTGATGCAATGCACCAACGTGGTTTTGAGATTGCAATAGAAACTAATGGTACGATAGCGGTTCCTATGGGCATTGATTGGATCTGTGTCAGCCCTAAAATGGGAGCAGAATTGGTTGTTCAGTCAGGCGATGAGCTGAAATTGGTTGTTCCTCAGAATGGACTGAATATCTCAGACTTCGAGCGATTGAATTTTACCCATTTTTTCCTACAGCCAATGGATGGTGTAAATCGTACACAGAACACAAAAATAGCTATTGATCTGTGCCTGAGAAATCCGAAATGGAGGTTAGGTGTCCAGATGCATAAATATTTGAATATTCAATGATTTTCTTATGTTAACGATTACCAGAAAATTAGAATTTGATGCGGGACACCGTATTCCTGACCATCGGAGCCAATGTCGGAATCTGCATGGTCACCGATATGTATTGCATATTACCTTGGAAGGACGCCCTGTTGATCTGGATGGTCATGCTGCGAACGGGATGATTCTTGATTTTTCTGATGTTAAACGGATAGCAGAAGAAAATCTGGTTGATAAATGGGATCATGCATTCCTGGTTTATGAGAATGATAAATCTGTAAGGGATTTTCTTGAGAGTCTCCCTAATCATAAGACAGTTGTTTTGCCAAAGGTTCCAACTGCAGAAAATCTTGCCAGTATTGCTTTCGGGTTATTGAAAAATGTCTATGCTGATTTTTACGGAAATGCTTTGGCATTGAAGAAGGTCCGTATCTACGAAACACCTAATTGTTGGGCAGAAGTTACAGCGGAATCTTTTAATGGATGATGACGTTACTTATATGCGTGAAGCGTTGCTTCAGGCAGAAAAGGCGGCTGAAATTGGAGAGGTTCCTGTTGGGGCAGTGATTGTGCGAGATGGGAAAATCATTGCTCGTGGATATAACAGGTCGATAACGACACACGATCCTACTGCCCATGCAGAAATTGTTGCTTTGCGGGAAGCAGCAGCAGTCTGTGAAAATTACCGTTTACCTGAATGTGAAATGTTTGTGACGCTTGAAC
>CAZHQM010000125.1:2450-4836 GCA_964534155.1 uncultured Oxalobacter sp. | reverse complement strand
CAAGCTCTACGAGCCGATTGGAAAGAGTCTCCAATTTTGCCAACATATTTGGTTTCATTGTCATTTAACGCACTACGGGAAAAATCACTGCACTACGGCATTATACGGAAAAGGCGGTTGGAGTTCTTACACAGATTCTGCATCATCCCTTGATAAGCAGATAGCCATAACCATAGACCTGCTCAAGCGTATAACCATACATCCCATCTTTAAGCCCTAAACGGCTCCTGACACGGGAAACATGGGTATCAACTGTCCGACCTGACTCACTTAAGGGACATTTCCAGATGGCTTCTGAAATTGTCTGACGGGATACCGGCTGACCAATCTGATTGAACAGGAACAGCGCCACTTCATACTCTTTTGCAGTCAGTGAAATTTCCTGGCCATTCCTGAGAACCCGGTTAGGATAACTGGAAAATGAATAAGGAGTTACGCTCAGGGATTGAAACTCAACATCACCCGCATATTTCCTGCGAAGCAACACCCCCAATCTGGCTATCAACTCATGAGAACGTATCCCGGCAGCCCCCCACTCATCCATTCCCAACTGCATCAGCTGGAAAATCCCATCAACATGCTCCTGTTCGATGAGAGCCATAACAGCCAGATTCTCATATTGCTTCTTAATCTGCGTTACCCATGCTCTCATCAATCGGTCTGACAATCCACTCCCCAATAGGAAAACACCTTTGATTTGGGAATCTGGATGCTGGGCAACAAAATGTTGAAAGCCAGTATGAACAGGAACCAACTCACAGTCAAAGCCCGACCGACAGAGAATATTCTCAAGCTTTGCTAATGACAGACCATCTGGCTCAACGAGATAAATCTTCATCATGCTGAACCTAAAGAAATCTTGTGTTTCCGTCCGCCGGTTCGATAAAACTTCTCACTGTCGAAGAAACTGACTGCTGTCTCCTGCTTGAAAAAAGCCGACATCGTCAACTGAAGCCTGAGACATTTACATGAGCGGGCAAAATGCTTTGCCTGCGCAAGCAGATCATGACCGACTTTCTGACGCCTGAAATCTGCACGCACATAAATCTGATCCAAAATCGCAAAACGCTCCTCACGGATTCCGACCTGCATTGGGAAAACAGAACAGTATCCTAAAAGATGACCTTTGGGCGTCTTAGCCATAAACACACCATAATCAGGCATATCCAGAAAATCCTCCAGACGCACCGAATTCAGCTCCATGTCTGGCTCAAAATCAGGATACCCTGCCAATGATGCAGTTTCCTTTTGGAACTCCCTGACAAGCACCACCAAATCGTTGAAATCTTCAGAAGTGCAACGGGTGATGACAGCACTCATTACTGTGATTTCCAGTCACAAACGTTGGAATATGCATCAAACTTGTCAAAAGGTTTTACCTCAAGCACACGCTTTTCATTATCCCGACGGGCAATATAACCAACACCCTTTTCCTTATCTTCCGCAATGATGTAGTCAACACCTGCCTCGAGATTGACATCAAAACTGTAGCATCTCATATGCTCAGGCATAGCAGCATGACCACCTTGGATATTGATTGCACCAACCTTATGGTGTCCAGCAGAAATCGCATAAACGACATCAGCAACAGGACTCGGTGTTTCCTTCATGGACATCTGCATACCATCCAATGCCCGAAACATCAATGATCCCTCCAGAAGAGTTGCTGATTTGGTTGGATCATTTGCCACTGCACCATGCATTGGAATCTGTCTCTGCTTATTACAGGCTGACAGCATGAATATGGAAGAACAGCAAATCAGTAATGGAATCAGTTTTTTCATCATTCACCTTCTTTGGAACCAGTCGACCTCCTGATAAGTTTCCACAGTCCACCAAGAACAACCGGGATGACTGCCGCACCAACACCTATCAGGACAATTGTATTTAAATGGTCTCGGATAATAGGGATATTACCGAAAAAATAACCAGCAACACTGAGACCAACGATCCAGAGAATCGCCCCCAGAAAATTGTATAACTGAAAATAAAACATCTTCATGCCGGTCACGCCCGCCACGAAAGGAGCAAATGTCCTGACCAATGGCACGAAACGGCACAGAGTAATCGTTTTACCGCCATGTTTCTCGAAGAACTCGTGGGTATAATTCAGCGCTTTTTTATCAATCCATTTATAGTCTTTCGTAAAAACCGCCGTCCCGATTTTTTTCCCAATCAGGTAATTGACATTGTCACCAAGAACTGCGGCAATCAGCAAAACAACAATGAACAGCTTGATATCCATTGCGCCTGTTGCACAGAATGCACCTGATATGAATAATAAAGAATCTCCGGGAAGGAATGGCGTCACCACCAGACCAGTCTCACAGAAAATAATTGCAAACAGGATGAAGTAAACCCACGTCCCATACTGAGAAATGATATC
>CAZHQM010000125.1:0-2440 GCA_964534155.1 uncultured Oxalobacter sp. | reverse complement strand
TCCCAGAGCCTTGTCGACATGGAGCACCAAATCGAGCAGTTGCATGAAATCCATAATTGGACATATCCCTAAAAAAACTGAATGCAAGTATAAAAGAAAACAGGAAAAACCGATAGAAAACATTGAGTATTCCTGACCTACAAGGATATTGAAGCCCAAAGAAGGTCTGACACCATTAAAGCAACAACCGTGTAAATTCTGATGATGGGAATCGACAAAGAAACCAACAACACACAATCAACCAGAGCCATCCAACTGCTGCCTGACATCCTGATTTCACAGATTGCAGCAGGTGAAGTCATTGAGCGTCCCTCCGCAGTCGTAAAGGAACTACTTGAAAATGCCATCGATGCTGGAGCAACAAAAATAGATATCCGTCTTGAGAACGGTGGTATCAAACGCATCTCGATTACAGACAACGGTAAAGGTATTCCACCAGAACAAATGCCCTTGGCACTGGCAAGACACGCCACATCCAAAATCGCCTCACTCTACGATCTGGAAAATGTAGGAACCTTGGGGTTCCGTGGCGAAGCATTGGCTTCTATCGCATCTGTTGCCAATATGACATTGCGCTCCAGAACGCAGACAGAATCTCATGCCTGGCAGATTACTGGGGGCACTCAAACTGTTTCACCTGCTTCAGGCCTACCTGGAACAACTGTTGATGTACAGGAACTCTACGCAAACACTCCTGCCAGAAGAAAATTCCTGAAATCTGAACAGACAGAATATGGACACTGCGCCGAAGCTGTTGAGCGGATTGCATTAGGTAATGCGGGGGTCCAACTGAGCCTCTTCCATAATGGAAGAATGACAGCGAGATACCAAGCAGATAATCTTGCCCAGCGATGTAAAGAAGTCCTGAAAGATGCTTTTGATTTCACCATTCCAATCAATTTCGATCTGGGAGAAGGAAATGAACGGCTGACACTGAGTGGCTTCATTGGACTCCCAACAGCATCCCGTTCACGTGGCGACATGCAGTACTTCTATGTGAATAGCAGATTTACCAGAGACCGCCTGCTGAGCCATGCTGTCCGTGCAGCATATGAAGATGTCCTACATGGCAACCGCTTTCCTGTTTATGTCCTTCATCTGGGTATTGATCCAGCAAGAGTTGATGTCAATGTTCATCCATCCAAGATTGAGGTCCGTTTTCGCGATAGCCGTTCAATCCATCAATTTATCCTGCATGCCATCTCGAGAACATTGGCTCAGACCATTTCTGGAAATGGGCAATCATCCGAAGAAGCAGCCATCAGAGCAACAGATATTCCGCAAGCGGCAATCCCCAACGAAAGCAACCAGTCTGCACCTGCTTCATTAGCATGGCGGAAAAACACTCCACCAGCATCTTTCAAATTTGAGCAGAAGACCGCACCTTATGGCCTGTTTGTCCAGAATATCCTGAGGCAGACAGATGAAGAGCTTCAGCCTGCAATCGAGTTGCATCAGCCAGAAGCAGAACAATCCAAACAGAGTTCGCCCTTCATCAAGAGCATTGTTGCAGATGACTATCCACTGGGATTTGCTTTAGCCCAACTGCATGACATCTATATTCTTTCCCAGAACAAACAAGGTCTGGTCTTAGTGGATATGCATGCAGCACATGAAAGAATCGTTTACGAAAAGCTGAAAAATTCTCTAGATAATAAAAGCGTTGAATCACAACCGCTCCTTATACCGATTTCATTGAGAATCAGTGAAATTGAAGCGGGTATTGTTGAGGAAAATGAAAAAACCCTGTCAGAGCTTGGCTTCGATGTTTCTCTGCTGACACCAACAAATATTGCAATCAGGTCTGTTCCAACCTTACTGAAGCAGACTGATATGACTGAGGCTTTCCATCAGATTCTGCATGATCTGCATACTTTTGGCGTGTCAAAAACGACTGAAGAAAAACGCAATGAGCAATTGGCAACGATTGCCTGCCATCATGCAGTCAGGGCGAACCGTTCCTTGACTATTATTGAAATGAACGCCCTGCTCAGACAAATGGAACAGACCGAACGGGCTGGGCAATGCAATCATGGCAGACCAACATGGACACAGATGACAATGGCCGAGCTGGATGCATTATTCATGCGAGGTCAGTAACTTTTTAACAAAATGGAGATGAGAAATGAAGAAGAAGTTAATTGCCATTTCCCTTCTCTGCCTGCTGGCAGGTGGAACCGCTTTCGCAGGTGAATACGCAAACGCACTTGGTAAATGCCTGTATAAAAACTCCTCATCGCAGGATAAGACTGTTCTGACACAATGGGCGTTTGTCTCTTTGGGGCAGACTGATGCAGCCAAGAGCATTACAACAATCCCTGCAAACAAAACCCAAGAGGTTGACCAGAAGGCAAAATCTGTTGTGACTAGACTGATAGGCTCTTCTTGCAGCAGTGAAGCCCTCAAAGTAGCACTACACGAACCAACCACAGGCATTCAG
>CAZHQM010000124.1:0-4837 GCA_964534155.1 uncultured Oxalobacter sp. | reverse complement strand
ATTTCCTCCTAAGTTATCAGATTTTGAAATTCCCACAGAAACGTTTACAGGGTCGATTCCCCTATATTTTGCTACGGCAGACTTCCATCCCTGATCGCGACCAGTTTCTCAAGCGCTTCCTGATGCCCCTGTTCAGCTGCTCGGCGATACCAGACCTGTGATTTGATGGGGTCTTTCTTCACAGTGATGCCCTGCTCAAATGCCATGCCCAAGGCGAACTGCGAGTCAGGGTGTCCATTTTTGGCTCCCCGCTCATACCAGTGGAATGCCTGTTCCATATCCTGCTCAACGCCAAATCCATACTCATAACAGAGCGCGATGTTGTGCTGGGCATCAGGCTTTCCAAGTTCTGCGGCTCTCTGCCAGTACTGGGCGGCTTTGACAGAGTCCTGCGCGACCATGATGCCTTCCTGATGCAGGCATCCAAGGCTGAAGAGGGCATCTGCATTGTCCAGATCGGCAGCTTTCTGATAGCACTCAACTGCCATTTCCAGATTGCGTTCAATCCCATGCCCTTCCTGATAGGCGAGGGCAAGTTGATACAAGGCAGTGCTGTTGTCCAATTCAGCCGCTAGCTGATACCAGTGAACGGCTTTCACAGCATCAGCTTCAAATCCGATTCCATCCCGGTACATGTCGCCGAGGCGGACCATTGCCAAGGCATGATGCTGGTCAGCGGCCTGCTCATACCATCGAAGGGCAGAGGCGATATCTGTCTCAATTCCAATCCCATTCTCACAGGCAATGCCCATATTGAACTGCGCATCAGCGTGCCCTTGTTCAGCCGCTTTCTGCCACCAATACACAGCCTGTTTCATATCAGCCGATGTGCCAATGCCACTCTGGAACGCACACCCTAGGTTATGCTGTGCATCGGCATGACCGCCCTCAGCGGCAGTTCGCCACCAACGGACAGCAAAGGTCAGGTCGGCATCTATGCCTAACCCATCGTAATAACAGCAACCAAGGTTGTATGCTGCATCCAGATTGCCCTGTTGGGCAGAAAGGTCAAACCAATGTGCTGCCTGTGGCAGGTCAACAGCAGTACCTTCTCCCTGCTGATACATCCAACCCAGATAGAATTGCGCATCAGCATTACCGGCCTGCGCTGCTTTCGTCAGCCATTGCATTGCCTGTCTGAAATCCTGGGCGATACCCTGACCGCGAAGAAGCAGTGCCCCCAGATGGCTCTGGGCTTCAAGATGCCCTTTATCCGCTGCCTGACGAAACCAGAACACTGCCTGTTCGGCATCTGAATCCACACCATCGCCTGACTCAAACCGAAGCCCCAGATTGAACTGGACCTCGATATCGCCATTCAATGCGGCCGGTAACAGTTCTTCGTAAATGTCAGATGGTTCAGTCATCGAAAAGATTCCTTGTCAGGCAATGATTTGAATATTGTTTAAATATGTATTAGATATTGCAGAGATATTATGATGATCTCTGTTTCTTGATGCCATCCTGAACAGCTGGTGGCAGTTTTGACATGGCTTCTTCATCGCCCGCCATCGCTGCATCAAAGAACATGCCGAAGGCAACTTTCTCATCCTTATCGATACCTTGACCAGCTTCATAAGCCTTGCCCAGATTGCACAGGGCGGCAGGGTATTCTTCGTCAGCCGCTTTCAGGAACCATGTCAGGGCAGTGCTGTAATTCTGCTCAACACCCAACCCATCGCGGTAAAGCACCCCCAATGCATTCTGGGCGGGAGGATATCCCTCGTCAGCGGCTTTCAGATACCATCCTCTAGCTGCCTCTAGATCCTGTGCCACAATCTTGCCGCTCTCATAAGCCTCACCCACCAGATGCATCGCATGGGGATGCCCCTGAGCGGCCGCTTTCATCAGCCAGTCCATCGCCTTGCTGTTGTCCTGTGCAATGAGTTTGCCGTCCGCATACAGCAGTCCTAATGTCCACTGCGCAACCACATGGTCAAGCTCTGCCGCTTTGGTCAGCCAGAAAATGATCTGTGACTCATCGTAGAGCTCACTGTCTTTTGCTGCATAGAGAACAGCCAGCTGATAAGCCGCATCCTCATCATCTGCCTGCGCCAGCATCAGATACCATTTGGCAGCTTCAAGCAGGTCACGTTCAACACCATCGCCCGATGCATAGATCTCAGCCAGACGCCGCTGGGAAAGTTCCTCACCCTGTTCAGCCGCCTTTGTATGCCATTTGATTGATTCAGGAATATCCGCAGGGATTTCTTCCAATCCCAGCTCATACAGGCATCCAAGGCTGCATTGCGCCAGCATATTCCCCTGTTCTGCAGACTTCTGATACCAATGAAGTGCCTGCGCATAGTCCTGTGCGAGGTCTTCGCCATTCTCATAACACATCGCTAGGCTGTACTGCGCATCCGCATCGCCATCCTCAGCCAATACAATCAGTTCCGCCAATTCTGTCTCGGTCATTTCACACTCCTGAAACTGCAAAATCATACCCACCAATAATACCTTACTCCTCATATGAATAGGTTTTTCGCCACGAAAGACAGAAACCTTTATTTTGGCAGTCCAGTCTCATAGAAAATACAATGATTTCAGGTACAATCTGAAAAGTTGGTCTATCCGAAACCGACCAGAACAACCCCTGCCGGAAACGGCTTTAAAAGCAAGGACAGCAAATGAAGATGAAGACATACAAACTCAATAACGGTGTTGAAATTCCTGTCATCGGGTTCGGCACATGGGAAACCCCAAATGACGTATCCGGCGTCGAAGCCATCAAATACGCAATCACTCAGGCTGGCTACACCCACATCGATACCGCAGCCGCATACCGCAACGAAGAAAGCGTTGGCAAGGCAATTCGTGAAAGCGGTATTCCACGTGACAAGATTTTCGTCACCAGTAAGCTCTGGAACACCAAACGTGGCTACGACAATGTCTTCCGTGCATTTGAACGCACCCTGCAGAACCTGCAGATGGACTACCTCGACCTGTTCCTGATCCACTGGCCAGCAATCGAAACCCAGTTCCCTGACAGCTGGAAACAGATCAACTATGACACCTGGCGTGCAATGGAACAGCTCTACAAGGCTGGCAAGATCCGCGCAATCGGCGTCAGCAACTTCATGCCACACCATCTCGAACCACTCCTCGACAAATGTGATGTCGTTCCTGCCATCAACCAGATTGAAGTGCATCCAGGCTATCAGCAGGCTGAAGCAGTCGCATTCTGTAAGGAAAAAGGCATTCAGGTTGAAGCATGGAGCCCACTGGGTCGTGGTGATGCCCTTATCAATCCAGATATCAAGGAAATCGCAGCAAAACACAACCGCTCTGCAGCACAGGTCTGCCTGCGTTGGGTACTCGACAAAGGTCTCCTGCCACTCGTCAAGTCTGTTACCCCTGCCCGCATCCTGCAGAACATCCAGGTATTCGACTTTGAACTGACCGAAGAAGAAACTGCAATCATCGATGCGCTGACCGATTGCGGTGGTATGTGCCTGCATCCAGACAAAGTCAAGTTCTGATTCCAGTCAGCCCTGACTTTTCACTATCTTCAGAAACCCGTTGCAGAGGAAACTCTTCAATGGGTTTTCCTTTCTAAAGGCGTGATTTACATCAGCTGTTTCGGTAAAATGTCATCAGTCAAAGGTCCTGCGGTTCAATGGCAGGGCTTTTTATTTCATCATCAAACAAAGGAAAAGTAGGGCTCATGCTCATTGGTATCTTTATCGTATCCGTACTGATCTGGCTGATCTGCTGGCGTCGTGTCTATGCCTATAACCAGCGCAAAGGCTCCAGAAAAATCGTCTCCCATTTTCTCGGGATCGTCATGGGAGCATTCCCTGCCTATTTCTTCCTGTATTCTGCAACCGTGACATTCCTGCCATCACCAAACGGTGTTGAGATGTCCCTCACAGACCAGTGCACCATCTGGGGTATCTGTATCCTGACCATTCTGGGGATTTTCTATATGACCTCCCGCCCGATTCCTCAGAAAACAGGCGCAAAGACCATCATCGAGAGAGCCGCAATGCGTTCTGATGTCGGCAATGATGGCGAGGCGAAAGATGGTGCTGAAGGTGAGAAAAAAGACAACCTGAAGCGGGACGAAGGCTTCTGATCCTGCCCATTCCACAGACACAGACGGAAGGCAGATGCCTTCCGTGTTTCTTTTTAGCCTTATCCCATCCGGACAAGAAAATCCCTGAAATACTGCCCTAACTGGGGCAACCGGTTCTGCAGGCGGTGCATATCATCCACCAGATGCAGGGTTGCACGGTATTTGTATGCAAAGGCAATCGCATTGGTGTAAGGAATCAGTGGGTCATGCCAACCATGGACGATGTCAATCGTCTCTCCCTCAACACCAACCCGATAAGGTGGATAGCCGGGAATATCGACCGCTGGCGCCATCAGGAAAACACCTTTCAGGCATTGTCCTGCCATCACTTTCAGTTCCGCACTGGCATCCAATGCTACCCAACCGCCCATGCTTGAACCAGCCAGCAGGCGGGGAGGGCGCTTCTGGCAGGACTCAACCAGCATCCTCACACGTTCTGCAGGATCAAATGTATTTGAATAATCCAGGCTCTCAACGTCATATCCCATTTCTCGGGCAATATCCGCCAGCATACGGATCTTGGTGCCCCAAGGACCGCTCTCCTTGCCATGAACAAAATGAATCAGTGGTTTATCCATTTGAAATCCCCTTAGACAGTCAATTCGCACATTATAACGGCACTCATTCTTGAAAAAGAGCGGTATGGTGCATGGCGAAAAGCTATAATGCACGCTGATACAATCAAAATGGGGCAGATGCCACCCACACACTGGAATGGAAATCACCCGATAAACAGAATACAGAAAATGGCAGTTGAAA
>CAZHQM010000123.1:0-4867 GCA_964534155.1 uncultured Oxalobacter sp. | reverse complement strand
CAATGAAATACTGTTCCACCATGTTGAGACTGGTGGCGAGTGGTCCAGACCTGCCGTTTGGACGGAGTTCCATATCAACGCGGAAGACAAAGCCATCTTCTGCGATTTCAGAAATGGCGGCATTCAGGCGTCTGCCCAGGCGGATGAAGAATTCCTGATTGGAAAGCAGACGCTGGCGTCCTTCTCGGGTAGATACGGTTTCGCCGTTTTCTGGATAGACAAAAATCAGGTCGATGTCTGATGAGACATTGAGCTCACGCCCCCCCAGCTTGCCCATGCCCAGCACAATCATCTGCTGTTCTTTGCCAGACTGCGCGCCGATTGGCATCCCATGAGTATCGACCATTTCCGCATAAAGGTCTTTCAGCAATGTCTGGATGGTGAATTCCGCAAAGCGGGTCATGGTTTCCACAACCTCAGACAGATCGGCCTTGCCTGAAAGATCCCGTTCGATAATGGCACAGATAAGCTGGTTACGGAGTCTCCGCATTGCCCGTGTGATGGTATGGCCTGCATCGGTTTCCTGCTTGAGCAGTGCTGGATAATCTACTTCGGTCAGTGGTGACTGGATCAGTAGGTCAAGCTGTGCACGACGTTTTTCTGAGTCTGCATTCAGCCAGTTCCGGAGGAAGCGGGATGCCTGTTCAGCAGGGATTAATGACGGTGTATTCATTGTAACGGACTGTAAGGGTTGTTTTTGAAAGCACATTCGGCGCTTATTCTTTTCTGCGATTAAAAAATCATACGACAGTATGGTATTTTACGGTTTGTAAATTGTTCGAAAATTTGTAATGCAGCAGGAAAAGCCGCAGGAAAAGCAGCTGTCTCGTGAGCCGGTAGCGTCCCATACGCATACGGGGGGAGATGCTATCTCTTTTTTCCGCCAGCATCGACGCCTGACATGGTGGTGCGGTGGTGTTCTTGGTGTGTTGCTGATTGGCATCATCGGACTGTTCATTGCAGTCAATGTCATGATGTCGAATATTGGTGAACGGCATCAGGAAATTGAAGCTGCTGCCAGCAAAGCAGTCAAACATCCTGTCCGTTTTTCCCGCATCGATGCTTTCTGGTCTGGGCTGAATCCTGCCATTACCCTCGAGAATATTGCCATTACCGATGACACCAACAAGCCCCAGCTTCAGCTGAACAGTGTCAATGCGGTACTGTCATGGAAATCCATCTTTGCGATGGAGGCACGCCTTGCCCGTCTTGAAATCAATCAGCCTGACCTGACTGTGCGCCGTGATGCACAGGGAAAATTCCATATCGCAGGCATTCTGGTCGATCCAGAGGATAAAAAAGACAGTGGTGTGACTGACTGGCTGATGAAACAGGAAGAAATCACCGTCAATGCTGGCAGGGTTCTCTGGCAGGATGCGCTTCGTCATCATGATGGGCTGAGACTGAAGGACATCAACACTTCCTTGGAAAATGATGGAGCAGACCATCGTTTTGCAGTCAGTGTTCTGCCAGATTTAACGGATGCGTCCAATCTGTCATTGAAAGGTACTGTGACCATGCTATCTGGCAAGAAAACGCCTGATGCCGTGTCACTGGCAACTGAATCACTGAATATCGGTCAGCTGAATGCCCTGCTGCCTTATCTGCCACTGGATGAAAAACTGCATCAGCGTCTTGCAGGTTATCTGGCTGGCGGGAAACTGACAGATACCACCGTTAAATGGAGTAATCCACAGTCCTGGCAGGTTGAGACTACTTTCAGTGACCTGACTTTCCGTGAGAAGGCAGGAAATTCCCTGTCAGATGACAGTCGACTGATTCCTGCCGGTCTTGGATTTGAGGGGTTGACTGGCAAACTGACTGTATCGCCTGAAGGTGGCAGCCTGACTCTGGATTCCAGCAATACGGCATTGCTTCTGCCAGCTTATCCTGCTGACCGTCCTCAGCGGTTCGATGAGCTGAAAGCAGATATCAACTGGTCGCAGTCTGAAACGGATGGGCTGACCCTCAATATTGATGAGATGACCTTCCGTCAGCAGGAGATGACAGGCAGTGCATCAGGTACTTATACCCGTAATCCTGAAACTGGCAATGGCGGAGCAGGTTCTCTGGATCTGACAGCAGAGATTGAGAATCTGGCAGTTGCCAATGTCCAGCATTACATTCCTGAGCAGACGCCGAAAGCATTGGCTGACTGGTTGAAGTCCGCACTGAAAGAGGGCACGGTCCCTAAAGCAACTGCACGGATTAAGGGCGCAATCGGCAAGATTCCATATCCAGATGAGGACGGCATCTTTGAAATCCGTGCCCAGCTGGAAAATGCTTCCATGAATTATGTGCCTGGCGTGAAGTCTCTGGATGGGACAAGACCGCTCTGGCCAGACCTTGACAGTATTCAGGGTGAATTCAGGATGGATGGCAGGGCAATCACCATCCATGCAGACAGCGCCTTGACCCAGGGAGCAAACCTGCATGATGTCGATGTGGTGATTCCAGATACGCTGTCTGGTCCGCCAACACTGGAAATCACGGGTTACTCTGATGGTCCGATGCAGAAGCAGATTGAATTCGTGAATGCGGCACCGGTGTATGAATGGATTGGTCATCTGACTACCAATACCATTGCATCGGGTGATGGCAGTGTCGCTATCCAAATTCATCTTCCACTGGCAAAGGTCGAGGACACAACTGTTGATGGAACCCTGAAATTCCAGCAGAACGATATTGTCCTGCTGGAGGATCTGCCTGTTATCACGGGCTCTCAGGGTACCCTGCATTTCACGCATAAAGGCTTCATGCTTGACCATCTGACCGGGCAGTTCATGTATGAGCCGGTTACGGTCAATGGTGGTACTGACAAAAACAATAAAAAGGTCTTCCATGTCCGTGCTGAAGGGACATTGAGCGCACAGGGTGTCCGCAAGACCTATACCACGGGTGCGATGCGGCATCTGGCAGGTGCGATGTCTGGGCAGACCCCGTTCCATGTTGATATCCGTGACAGCGGTATCGTGATCTCAACCGATCTGAAAGGGGTTACGCTCGATCTGCCTTCACCGATGGGTAAACGTGCTGGTGCAGTCACACCGCTGACCGTTTCCCTGAAAGACCTGCCAGCTGTTGGGACAACCCGATATGACCAGCTGTCGGTGAATTATGGCGGCAATCGATTTGCCAACTATATCCGCAGGAAAACGCCGGTTGACCATTACTGGCAGGTTGCAAAAGGTGGTTTCGGCATCAACCGTCCTGTCATCAACAAGGAGGGGCTGATGGTGAATGCCTCGGTTGCGGACTTCTATCTGAATGAATGGATTGATTTCATTGTCGGCTTCTATCAGGCTTCCTCTTCATCATCCTCTTCTTCTGGAAAATCTTCAGGTGGTGGCCTGCTCCAGTATCTTGAACCACATTGGTTTGATATGGCGGCTGAACGCTTTCATGCGTTTGGGTTGGTGGCACGCAAGGCTGATGTCCATGGTTCCCGTCAGAACGGCCGCTGGGATATGGATGGTGTGGCTGACATGTTTAACGGTCATATGGTCTATGTCGAGAACAATGCGACTTATCCAAACGGTTTCCTGCAGGCAAAACTGAAGAACTTTGATGTGGGTTGGGAAAGTATCGACAAAGGCGGTGAGGGTGGTGGCACATCCCCTCGGGAATATGCCGGTCCTTTGCCATCCATGGATATTGAGACTGATAACTTTGGTCTGCTGGACCGTCATCAGCTGGGGCATGCCATCCTGAAGGCAGACAGTATGACACCACCTCAGGGCAATGAATGGATTATCCGTAAGATGCATCTGGATAACGCCGAATCGGTTCTGGAGGCGTCAGGGAAATGGACTGCGCTGCCTGGACAGCATCCTGCCACCCATCTGGACTTCACGCTGGACAATGCCAATCATGGGGAAATGCTGAAACGCCTGCTGTTCGATGGACTGATCCGTGGTGGTAAAAGTTCCTACAAAGGCAATATCAGCTGGTTGGGGCTGCCGTTTGTACCGGATTTCCCATCCATGTCAGGCAAGGTGCACTTCACCAGCGAAAGGGGTGAGTTCCTGCGGATCAAACCCGGTGCCGCCAAACTGCTGAGTGTGGCAAGCATGCAAGCATTGCCACGGCGCGCCGGTATGGATTTCAAGGATGTTGTGGCTGAGGGCTTTACCTATGACCACGCTGCAGGTGATTTTGTCATCACCGATGGCATCATGCGGACAGAAAACACAAAGATTGTCGGGGTGCCGGCTGAAGTGACCATGACAGGCTCATTGAATATTCCAGAGATGACGCAGGATCTGATTGCGGTGGTTAAACCTGAAATCAATGCGGGTGGTGCGTCGCTTGCTTATGGTCTGCTTAATCCAGTTGTTGGACTCGGTACGTTTCTTGCTCAGTGGATAGCAAGGGATCCAATGATTGAGAAATTCACTTACCGCTATCACATCACAGGTGGATGGGGCGATCCTGTCATCCAGAAACTGGAAAACTGATAAAACAATTACCCAGTCACTGACTGGCAACAATCGTAAATGGGGGAAGATATGGCTAAAGTCGCAGCAGTACAGATGGTTTCGACACCCGTCATCAGTGAAAACATGAAAACAGCTGAAAGGCTGATTGCCGAGGCAGCAGATAAAGGCGCAGAACTGGTGCTTCTGCCTGAATACTGGCCTGCCATCGGTCGTACAGACATCGAGAAACTCGGTGATGCAGAACCTTATGGCAAAGGTCCTGTTCAGGATTTCATGGCTGAGATGGCGCAGAAAAACAAGGTCTGGCTGATTGGTGGCACACTGTCACTGACCGCCCCAGAGCCTAACAAAGTGCTGAACACCACGCTGGTCTATACCCCTGACGGTGAGAATGTCGCCCGCTATGACAAGATCCATCTCTTCAGTTT
>CAZHQM010000122.1:0-4907 GCA_964534155.1 uncultured Oxalobacter sp. | reverse complement strand
GCCCATGCTGGCGCAGCCATTCACGCAGGATCTGCCAGTTTTCTGGATCGTGATACCGCAGGAATGCCTTGTGCAGGCGTCTGACCTGCCCTCTTCTCGCTGTCTCGACTTTTTCGGAGTCATAGGAGACAGGTTCGAGCGGATTCTTTTCCGTGTAGTACATCGTGGAGGCAATCGCCATCGGGGTCGGCATGAATGTCTGGACCTGATCAGGACGGAAGTTGTTTCGCTTGAGCCAGAGCGCCAGATTCAGCATATCCTCATCGGTTGCCCCGGGATGTGCCGCAATGAAATACGGCACCAGATACTGCTCTTTGCCTGCTTCACGGGAATAGCGGTCAAAGAGTTTCTTGAATTCGTCGTAAGTGCCGATGCCCGGTTTCATCATCTTGGAGAGGACATTCGGCTCGGTGTGTTCCGGTGCGATTTTCAGCAGACCACCGACATGATGGGTCACGAGTTCCTTGATGTATTCCGGTGAGCGCACAGCAAGGTCATAGCGCACGCCAGAACCGATGAAAATCTTTTTCACGCCGGGAATCGCCCTGGCCCGACGGTAAAGCCGGATCAGGTGGCTGTGGTCTGTGTTCAGGTTCTTGCAGATGGATGGATAGACACAGGAAAGGCGACGGCAGACTGCCTGTGCCTTCGGATTACTGCACCCCAATCGGTACATGTTCGCAGACGGACCGCCCAAGTCCGAGATGAATCCGGTAAACCCTTCGACCTTGTCACGGATTTCTTCGATTTCTTTCAGGATGGATGGCTCAGAGCGGCTCTGGATAATACGCCCTTCATGCTCGGTGATGGAACAGAAGGTACAGCCACCGAAACAGCCACGCATGATGTTCACAGAGAAACGGATCATTTCCCATGCAGGAATCCGTTTGCCTTCGTAGGCAGGGTGTGGCGCGCGGGCATAAGGCAAACCATATACACCGTCCATCTCTTCCATCGAGAGCGGCAATGGCGGTGGATTCAGCCAGACATCACGTTCACCATGCGCCTGCACCAGTGCCCTTGCATTGCCTGGATTCGATTCATGATGCAGGACACGGGAGGCATGGGCATAGAGCACAGGATCATCTTTGACCTGCTCGAAGGATGGCAAGCGGACAACCGCGTTGGCATTCGCTTTCAGACGCAGGCTGACGCGCTGTTCTTTTACCGCTGGCTTGCCTGCCTCACCTTTGCCATCGGCAGCCTTTTTCAAGTCGGCGGCTTTTTTCGCCTGACAGGCCTCAACTTCAGGGAAGTATGGATTCGGATGGGGTTTGACTGGTCCCGGTTTATCTAGGGTAGATGAATCAACCTCAACCCAGTCGTCCGCAGGTTTCCATCCAGATGGCACCATGAATGCTGTGCCGCGCAGGTCTCGGATTTCACCGATTGGTTCACCTGCCGCCATACGGTGGGACAGTTCGATGATTGCCCGCTCGGCATTGCCGTAAATCAACATGTCTGCCTTGCAGTCTGGCAGCACGGAACGGCGGACCTTGTCTGACCAGTAATCGTAATGCGCCACACGCCGCAGGCTGGCTTCAATTGAGCCGACGACAACCGGCACACCGGGATAGGCTTCTTTCGCACGCTGGGCATAGACCAGCAACGCACGGTCTGGGCGTTTACCCGCCATGCCACCTGGGGTATAGGCATCGTCTGAACGAATCTTGCGCTCTGCGGTATAGCGGTTGACCATCGAGTCCATGTTGCCGGATGTGATGCCGAAATAGAGACGAGGTTTACCTAATACCTTGAAATCCTTGGCAGATTTCCAGTCTGGCTGGGCAATGATACCGACCTTGAAACCCTGTGCCTCGAGCACTCGCCCGATAATCGATGCGCCAAAACTCGGATGGTCGATGTAGGCATCCCCCGAAACGATGATGATGTCGCAGTAGCGCCAGCCAAGCAGATCCATCTCCTCCCGTGACATCGGCAGGAACGGTGCCGCCTTCGAGCGTTTGACACGGCTCGAAGTGTAGGAAAAGATGTTTTTGGCGAGTAGGGTCATACTGTCGGACTGTTCAGGAAAACCATTTGATCAATGCGGTTATTGTACCCGCTCTCTGTCAATTTGCGACAGACAACAAAAACCCCGTCTCCTATGTGGCAACGGGGTCGGAACAATTATCTTTTTATGATAAATCAGTTATTTGCCCCGTTCTGGATAACTGACTTCAAGGATTTCAAGCTCTTCAGGACCATTCGGTGTATTGAGGGTGACAATATCACCTTCCCGTGCCTTGATAAGGGTTTTCGCCATCGGAGAGATCCAGCTGATACGCCCTTTCAGTGGGTCGAATTCATCGATGCCGACAATGGTCACGGTATTTTCTTCACCATCTTCACGGGCATAGGTCACGGTTGCCCCGAAAAAGATCTGGTCATTGCCATGATGGATGCTTGGGTCGAATTCTTCGGCAGACTCAATCCGTTTGAGCAGGAAGCGCAGACGGCGGTCAATCTCACGCAGGCGGCGTTTGCCATAGATGTAGTCGCCATTTTCAGAACGGTCACCATTCGATGCCGCCCAAGAGACAACCGCGACAATCTTCGGGCGTTCATTGTCGATGAGGTCCAGATACTCATCCTTGAGTGCCTGAAGCCCCTGCGGCGTGATGTAGTTCTTGAATCCGGCAGGCAGGACAGGTGCTCCCGTATTGAGCTCTTCTTCTGCGCCATCAGATTCTTTGGTGAATGCTTTGCTCATGGTCTCTGTATAGAACCGTTCCATAACAAAGCCCGGAGCAGACAACCACTCCGGGCTGGTTTCATTAAGTCCTCAATCAGTCAGCAACACCGCTTGCACGGCTCAGATTGAGCTGATTGCGAGGCGCATCTTCTGCTGGCGTGAATGCAGAATCTGGATGACGGCGGGCTTCTTCCAGCTGGTCCAGATATTCTGGAGTGACATCACCGGTGATGTATTTACCATCGAAACAGGAGGCATCGAAGCTGGTCAGCGCAGGGTTCACATCGGTCACTGCCTGTTTCAGGTCTGCCAGATCCTGATAGATCAGTGCATCAGCAGTGATTTCACGGCGGATTTCCTCAACAGACTGTCCCAGACCTGCAATGAGTTCCTGACGGGTTGGCATATCGATGCCATAAACATTCGGGAAACGGACTGGAGGTGCTGCAGAAGCGAACATGACCTTGTTGGCGCCAGCTTCACGGACCATCTGGATGATTTCACGGCAGGTGGTACCACGGACGATGGAGTCATCGACCAGCAGGACATTCTTGCCCTTGAATTCGGAGCTGATTGGATTCAGCTTCTGGCGGACAGAGCGCTTACGGACCGCCTGACCAGGCATGATGAAGGTACGGCCGATATAACGGTTCTTGATCATACCTTCACGGTATTCGATACCCAGCTTCATTGCCAGCTGGATGGTTGCAGGGCGGGAAGAGTCTGGAATCGGCATCACGACATCGATGTCGCCGACAGAGACTTCACGCTTGATTTTTTCTGCGAGATATTCGCCCATTTTCAGGCGGGTCGCATAGACAGAGGCACCGTCAATCAGGGAGTCAGGACGTGCCAGATAGACATATTCGAACAGGCATGGGTTCAGGCTCGCATTGTCAGAACACTGTCTGCAGTAGAGTTCACCATCCAGATCGATGAAAATCGCTTCGCCCGGTGCAACATCACGCATGAAACGGAAGCCCAGACCATCCAATGCAACGGATTCACTGGCTACCATGTACTCTGTGCGTCCATCCACTTCAGCAGAACCGATACACAGTGGACGGATACCGTATGGATCACGGAAAGCGAGGATACCGAAACCGGCAATATGGGCAACTGCCGCATAAGCACCACGAACACGTCTGTGCAGGACTTCAACCGCCTTGAAGAGTGCGTCTGGATCCAGCGTATAACCACTGGTAGCAGTCTGGATTTCATGCGCCAGCACATTCAGCAGGACTTCGGAGTCGGAATTGGTGTTGATGTGGCGACGGTCATTCTTGAACATATCAATCTTGAGCTCGTCGCAGTTGGTCAGGTTACCGTTGTGGGCAAAGGTCATGCCAAACGGTGCATTGACATAGAAAGGCTGTGCCTCTTCCTCATTCCGGGCAGAGCCTGCTGTTGGATAACGGACATGACCGATACCGCAGACCCCAGGCAGGGCACGCATGTTACGGGTACGGAACACATCGCGAACCAGACCGTTTGCCTTGAACATGGCGAATTTGCCATTGTTGCAGGTTGCGATACCCGCAGCATCCTGGCCACGGTGCTGCAACAGCTGCAATGCATCATAAATCAGCTGATTGACGGGTGTTTTTGAAACGACGCCAACAATCCCACACATGGTGGTCTCCTCAATAAAAAATAAAATCAGTTATCAACTTCAAAATTCAATCCGTTTCACCAGATAGTCCGGTAACAACGGCATCGCCATCTTCGCCAGTGACACCATCACCGGTGAAAATACCGCATTCTGCCAGAATGGCTTTTTCGGCAGATCGGTCATGCCTGCAATCAGCACCAGTGCAACAGCAATCACCATTGCCTTGCAGACCCCGAAAGCCGCACCAATCAACCTGTCCAGCAGAGATAATCCCACTGCACTGAGCAGTCTGCTGAGCATCCTGCCCAACAGCCAGACCAGAATCCTTGTACCGACAAACATCACCAGAAAGAGGATGACAGCCCCTACTGAGCCTTCTGTCATCGACTTCGGCAACATCGGTGCAACCTTCGCACCAAAGTTCATCGCCACATAAAACGCAACAACCCAACCTGCCAACGAGGCGGCTTCCCTGACAGCACCCCGTGTCATGCTTCGGAGTGTCATGCCACCAACCAGCAACAGGAGCAGTATGTCAAACCAGGTCAACGTGACTCCATCCGTTCCATGACCGCTGTCATCAGCGGCGTTTTGCCTTAT
>CAZHQM010000121.1:0-4908 GCA_964534155.1 uncultured Oxalobacter sp. | reverse complement strand
TTCCTGCTGAACGCATCCTGATCAAGATTGCCGCAACCTGGGAAGGCATCCGTGCCGCTGAGGTTCTTGAGAAAGAAGGCATCCGCTGCAACATGACGCTGATGTTCTGCCTGCCACAGGCTGTTGCCTGTGCTGAAGCCGGCGTCCAGCTGATCTCACCTTTTGTCGGCCGTATCTATGACTGGTATAAGAAACAGACGGGACAGGAATACACTGGCGCAGATGATCCGGGCGTACAGTCTGTGAAACGCATCTACAACTATTACCGCAAGTTCGGTTACCCGACTGAGGTCATGGGCGCAAGTTTCAGAAACACCTCCCAGATCACCGAACTGGCTGGCTGCGACCTGCTGACCATCAGCCCACAGCTTCTGCAGGCGCTTTCCGATTCCAACACTTCGGTTGAGCCAAAACTGAGCCCTGCCCTTGCCCAGCAGGATCCGATTGAACGGGTTTCCTATACAGAGTCTGCTTTCCGCCTTGCCCTCAACAATGATGCGATGGCAACCGAGAAACTGGCGGAAGGCATCCGCTCTTTCTGTGCTGACACCGAAAAACTGGAAAAGATGATCGAGGCACTCCGATAATCTGTTAACCATCCAAGCAAAAGGCAGCCCCGGAATACCGAGACTGCCTTTTCTGTTTTCAGCGTTGCCCGCCTATTCCCGTTCCAGCCTCATGTGTGAGCTGGCATGGAACATCTCAAACAATGCATCCAGCTGCCTGCGCCCATAGGAAACCAGATCATATGCCTGCGGTGTCATCACCCAGTTACGGACCATGCCCCAATAGGTGTAATAAAGCATCTCGACCGCCATGGTGACATCCAGATCCTTCGGAAGAAATCCCTTTTCCTGCGCAGAAACCAACGACTCTTTCAGTACCGCCTTCATACCTGCACGCCATTTCTGCACCCGCATATAGATATGACTGGTTTCTTCCGTCTGCTCACATCTCAGCATCAGGATGGCGAATACCTTACGGATATGCGTATTCTCGACAATGACCTGCACCAGACGGGCATGAAAGACTTTCAGGAAATCGATCGGATTCTCAACTGTCCTGATGACCGGCACCTGAAGACGCTCACGGACCAATGCGCGGGCACGCTCGCACATTTCATTGAAGAGGTCCTCCTTGTTCTTGAAATTCCAGTAGATTGCGCCGCGCGTCATACCTGTTGCCTCTGCGATATCATTCAACGTTGTCTTTGAGTAACCCTTTCCATTGAACACATCCTCAGCCGCATCCAGAATACGGTCTTTTGTATCAAGCGTTGTTTTTCCTACGGTCTGCTCCATGATTTCCCACGATATATCCAATATTTATTGGTTTTTTATGGTATGCAATATGCTGTATCGATTGTAAAATTATATGTTGCGCCAACTGTAGCTTGAGCCTGTTGCATCTTATTGAAAATTATAGTCTGTTTTAAGTTTCAAGATATACATACACGAATGTATGCTCCTATTTTCAGGGCAACACGGCAACTATTTGTTTTTAATATTATTCCATTCCTGTTTTTTCAGGAATGTCTTATTTTTTGAATCATGAATCTGTACTCCTGCTTGAGAGGCGCGGGTATTGTCATCACCGCCGCCGCTATCCTGACTGCATGTAGCAAGAAACCACAGGCACCTGCCCAGATGCCGGAAGTGTCTTATATTGTCATCGGCGAAGAGCGCCTCTCCATCCAGAATGAACTGCCTGGCCGCCTTGAATCTTTCCGGACAGCGGACATCCGCGCCCGTGTCCCCGGTGTTGTGATGAAACGCTGCTTTGAAGAGGGTTCCATTGTCAAGAAAGGACAGGTCCTGTTCCACATTGATGCCCGTGACTACCGTGCATCTGTCCAGAGTGCACAGGCTGCAGTTGCCCGGGCAGAGGCCACCCAGACACAGACCAACCTGAAACTCAACCGCTATAAACCGCTTGTCGGCATCAACGCAATCAGTAAGCAGGAATACGATGATGCAGCAGCCGCTGCAAAACAGGCATCCGCAGATGTCCAGGCAGCACGTGCATCACTGACCAAAGCCCGGCTGAATCTTGAATATGCAAACATCATCGCACCGATCACCGGCCGCATTGGCCGCGCATTGGTCACTGAAGGTGCTCTGGTCGGTCAGAATGAGCCAACCCTGCTGGCAACCATCCAGCAGATTGACCCGATGTACCTGAACCTGACCCAGTCCAGTGTCGACTTGATGAAACTCCGTCAGGAAATGCTGAAGGGTGAGCTGAAAGATGTCGGCAGAAGCATTCCTGTTACCATGACACTGGAAGATGGCACCGAATACACCGAGAAGGGTTCCCTGCTGTTCTCCGATATCACAGTTGACCCGACCAGCGGTGAAGTATCTATCCGCGCCCTCTTCCCGAATCCGAAAGGGCTTCTGCTGCCAGGCATGTTTGTCCGGGCGAAACTTGAACAGGCTGTCCATGACAATGCCATCACTGTTCCACAGCAGGCTGTCCAGCATTCCAACGAGGGCACATCTGTCATGATCCTGAACAGCGAAGACAAGGTTGAGGTCAGGCCGATCAAGACCGGCAATGTCATCGGCACCCGTTTCCTTGTGACCGAAGGTCTGCAGAATGGCGACCGTGTGATTGTTGAAGGCATCCAGAAGATCAAGCCAGGCATTCAGGTGAAGGCTGTTCCTTGGCAGGATCCAGAACGCAAAGACACACCTGAACAGGTTCAGGGTGTCGCTCCGGTTGAAAAACCAGAAAACAAAGAAGACAACAAACCGGCAACGGCAAGCAGCAAGGCCTAACAAGCGGTTAAAGAGGATTTTCCACCATGGCAAGATTTTTTATTGACCGCCCGATTTTCGCATGGGTTATTGCGATTTTCATCACGCTTGGCGGTCTGCTGTCGATGTTCAAACTGCCTGTCGCCCAGTATCCTAGTGTTGCACCACCACAGGTCACTGTGTCCGTCGCCTATCCAGGTGCAACCGCAAAAACGGTTGAAGACAGTGTCATTTCGATTATCGAACAGGAAATGAACGGTGCGACCGGGCTCTACTACTTTGAGTCCGAATCTGCCAGTGGCTCTGGCAAGATTACCCTGTCCTTCACCCCAGAAACCGACGTTGAACTGGCTTCTGTTGACGTGCTGAACCGTCTGAAACGTGTTGAATCCCGACTGCCAAGTTCTGTGACCCAGCAGGGTATCAACATCAACAAATCACGTAACAACTACCTCGCCATTATCTCGCTGATATCTGAAGATGGACGGCTGGGACCAATCGACCTCGGTGACCTGGTTTACCGAAATGTGCTGTATGAAATCAAGCGTATTCCCGGTGTCGGTGACGTGACCGTGTTCGGTACTGAAAAGGCGATGCGTGTCTGGCTGGACCCAGTCAAACTGACCGGCTTCCACCTGACTGCCGCTGATGTTGCCGCAGCCATCAGAAGCCAGAACATTACCGTGACTCCTGGCGCAATCGCAAATCCACCAAACACCGGCAAGGAAACCTTTACCGCAAACGTGAATGTCCATGGTCAGCTCCAGACAGTTGAGGAATTCGAGAACATTATCCTGCGTGCAAACACCAACGGTTCAACTGTCCGTGTCAAGGATGTCGCCCGTGTTGAACTGGGTGGCCAGAAATATGACACCTATGCCCGTCTGGACGGCAAGCCAATTGCTGGCTTCGGGGTGCTGCCATCGGCAACAGCGAATACGATGGAAACGATGAAGCTCATCCGTGAAAAGCTGGAAGAGCTGAAACAGTACTTCCCGGATGGTGTCGGCTACCGGATCGGTAACGATACCTCCAAATTCGTTTCTGCATCCATTCATGAAGTCATCAAGACCCTGTTTGAAGGTGTCTTCCTGGTCTTCATCATCATGTATCTGTTCCTGCAGAATTTCCGTTACACCATCATTCCAACGATTGTCGTGCCAATCGCATTGATGGGGACACTGGCCGTGATGAAAGCCTGCGGATTCTCGATCAATATGCTGACGATGTTCGGTATGGTGCTATCGATCGGTATCCTGATTGACGATGCGATTGTCGTGGTCGAGAACGTGGAACGTATCATGGCTGAGGAAGGACTGTCTCCAAAAGAAGCAACCCGTAAGGCAATGGACCAGATTACCGGTGCGATTATCGGTATCTCCGTCGTTCTGACCGCTGTGTTCATTCCAATGGCATTCTTCAGTGGCTCTGTCGGTTACATCTACCGTCAGTTCTCCATTACGATGATTTCCTCGATGGTGTTCTCCGCATTCCTGGCACTTTCACTGACACCTGCACTGTGCGCAACCATCTTGAAACCTGTCGATCCTGAATCCCATGGTGAAAAGAAAGGGTTCTTCGGCTGGTTCAACCGCAAGTTCAATATCATGACCAATGCCTACAGCAATCAGGTCTCCAAGGTATTGATGCGCACAAAACGCTACATGGTGATTTACGGTGCCATTGTGCTGTGCATGGGCTTTATGTTCTGGAAACTGCCAACATCCTTCCTGCCGAATGAAGACCAGGGGTATCTGTACGCCAACCTGCAGCTGCCTGCAGGCGCCACCCAGAGCAGGACGCTGGATGCCCTGAAAGTTGTTGAGGACCAGTTCATGAATGAACCAGGCGTTGAGAATACGATTACCGTCGTTGGACACAGTTTCTCAGGTAGCGGGCAGAACGGTGGGCTGGCATTCGTGACATTGAAGGATTTCGATGAACGTGGCTCAGATGATTCTGCAACTGCGATTGTAGGACGTGCCTTTGCACGGTTCTCGCAGATCCGCGATGGTCTGATTTTCCCATTAAGCCCTCCACCTATCCGAGAGCTGGGTACGGAAACCGGGTTTATCTTCCGTCTGCAGGACCGCTCCAGCCAAGGCAACACCAGACTGCTTGCAGCACGTGACCAGTTGATGAAGCTCTG
>CAZHQM010000120.1:0-4938 GCA_964534155.1 uncultured Oxalobacter sp. | reverse complement strand
ACCAACCACAGGCATTCAGAATTCCATATCCGCCATAACATCTGAAATGATTGCCGAAAAAATCAAAGCTCGGGCTGGCAGTACATTCTCAGGTTCCATGCTCTCTTCAGGCTCTTCAAACAACACAACATCAAGAAGAACATTGGGAGACTTCTTCAAGAAATAAAGCAGAAATCAGAATCTAAAATTGCGGACAGCCATTTTGTTTGATTTGCTAAAGCACCTTAGATTCTGTATACTGCACGTTCCACGGAAAGGTGGCAGAGTGGTTGAATGCACCGGTCTTGAAAACCGGCGGGTGTAATAGCCTCGTGGGTTCGAATCCCACCCTTTCCGCCAGCAAGCAATCCTATAAGTTACGAAAACTTATGGGATTTTTTTATTTTTCAATGATTTACAACACTTTCTTAACTATCTAATTCCGAGTGATTCTGAAGATTTCTTGAATTTATTGATGGTATTTCTGATGGTAAAAATACCGATACACTGATGGTATTCATCGATACCATCATTTATCTTGAAATCAATGGTCAAACAGAAACTTCAACTCTCTTACCTGCAAGTAAAAAACCTTTCAACTGACACCCACTGTCTGGGAAGCGGACTCTATTTAAGACGCACTGATGTCAACTCCTGGTACTTTTTCAGATATACCAATGCTGCTGGCAAAAGACGAGATATGACTCTGGGGAATTACAACAGCATTTCCTTGAAAGAAGCGCATGCAAAAGCACGCGCAGCCAAAACCGCATTGGATAACGGCATTGCCCCCATTCTTCAGCGTCAACAAGCAAGAAAGAAGCAGGACAATTTACTCAGGAAAAATGTTCCTCAAGTCTGGACATTCAATGAATTGGCAGACAAATGGCTTCGATACCGGGTATCAAATGGCTATTGGGCAAACAATCCTAAAGGCGAGAAAGACACATCGCAAATACTTGATAAACATGTACTGCCCTCCTTAGGGAAACTAGATATTGAAAAAATCTCTGCGAAAGAAGTCGCCAAATGTCTCAGCCTTATCTGGCAAAAAATACCTTCCACAGCAAGAAAAGCCAAAACCTATATCGGCCAAATCATCACTTGGTCAACTGCAATGGAACACCGCAAAAATCAGACTAATCCAGCGGACCTGAATGGAGCACTTGGAGTCCTGTTGGAACCATTCAACATGAATCGAAAGGAAAAAGTTCACCACTCTGCCTGCTCAGTCGAAGAGCTCCCTCTTCTTATGAAAATGATTTATGAAAATGGATCCATCTCAGCCAAAGCTGTGGCATTTTCGATTCTTACTGCGGCAAGATCACAAGCTGTAAGGGCTGCAACATGGGCCGAATTTGATCTTGATGCGGGCATCTGGAACATTCCAGCATCGCATGACAAAATCAAAACAGCCAATAGAGACCGAACAATCTTTCTATCAACCCAAGCCATTGCCTTACTGGAATCTCTGCCTATTCAAACAAAATTCCAAATCTCGATAAAAAGAGAATCATATCCCTGCGGGCAAAAACATTTCCTGTAAATCGTTCAGGAATTGCATTCCTAACGGTGTAGGTTGAACAATTCCAGAATCTATGCGTAACATGCCTTTGGTTACCGCCTCTTTTAGCGGGGTATCGATAAAGGTTAAAGGAAGTCCTGTGCGTTCTGTAAAAAGCCTGATTGGAAAACCATCGACTAAACGCAGGGCATTCATCATGAATTCGAATGCCCTGTCTTCAACGGACACTTCAAAGGACTCTTCAAAAACTGGCAACCCATTTTCTCCTGCCATATACGCATCCGGATTCTTCACACAGACTTTTCGGAGAATCCGTGCATCTGGCAGTGTTATCTTTGAATGAGCTGCGGCACCAATTCCAAGATAATCACCATAATGCCAATAATTGCTGTTGTGTTGGCATTGATGTCCATCAAGTGCCCAGGCAGAAACTTCATAATGCCGATATCCGCTCTGGGAGACAGTCTCTTCCATCCACTGCTGCATTTCATCCAAAAAATCTTCATCAGGCAAGACCGGTGGATTTTTTGCAAACGGAGTATTCGGCTCAATCGTTAATTGATACAGAGAAAGATGATTGGGCTTACAGGAAATAGCCGTTCGGATATCTTCCTGAAACTCAGCAAGAGACTGGTTGGGAAGACCAACCATCAAATCCAGATTAAAGTTAGAGAACCATTTCTTCACTGATTCTGCCGCAAGCAAAGCCTCATCTCTGCCATGAATTCGTCCTAAACGGCGAAGGTGGTCTGCATTGAAACTTTGAATCCCCAGTGAAAGACGGTTGACACCACAGTCCCGATATTCGCAGAACTTTGCCTGTTCAAAGGTACCGGGATTGGCTTCCATGGAAATCTCAGCATCAGGCAGAACAGGCAATAATGAGCGGACCATTGACAGCAGTTTATCAAGCCCTTCTGCGGAAAACAAGCTTGGCGTTCCACCGCCAATGAAGATGCTGATGATTTTTCGCCCCCATATCAGAGGCAAAGCATGCAGAATATCCCGTTGAAGTGCCGCGATATACTGATTTTCCAATAAGTCCCCATCCAAACGATGGGAATAGAAATCACAATATGGACACTTTCGGATACACCATGGTATGTGGATATAGAGAGAAAGTGGTGGCAGGACATCAATAACAGGAGAGATCCCATCATGATGGAAATTGATGGACACCCCGTCAATCACCTCAACATCTCCATGAATTTCTTCAATGCTTTCCCTCGATGGGAGATAGCGTTCTTTTCTTCAGGTGCCATCTCTGCCGCAGTCTTACCATAATCTGGGATAAAGAAATAGGGATCATAGCCAAAACCGTTCCCGCCCCTTGGCTCATCAATAATCACCCCTGACCAAGTACCATCGGCAATAATTGGCTGAGGATCATCAGCAGAGCGCACATAAACAAGAACACAATAGTAATTGGCCGTTTTATCCTCAAATTCAGCAAGGTCCGCAATCAATTTCTGATTGTTTCTGTCATCTGACTTGGGATCACCAGCATATCTGGCGGATAGAACCCCCGGCTTTCCGCCCAATGCATTGACACAGATACCAGAATCATCAGCCATGGCAGGCAGCCCTGTCTGTCTGGAAACATGACGCGCCTTGGCAAGCGCATTTTCAACAAAGGTGGAAAAAGGCTCATCAGCTTCGGTCACATTGAATTCTGCCTGTGGATGTACTTCATAGCCTAAAGGCTCAAGCATCTGCTTGAATTCACGAAGTTTTCCCTTGTTGCCGGAAGCGAGGATAATTTTATTCGCCATGAGAAATACCTACTAATCAGTCCAGACCAAGGACCTGTTTCTGCATGCTGATCAGTTCAGAAATACCGGACTTTGCCAATCCGAGCATCTTGACCAAAGTCTCATCTGAGAAGGCACTGCCTTCTGCAGTTCCTTGAATTTCGACAAACTCACCGCTTTCAGTCATAACAACGTTCATGTCAGTATCACAGGTACTGTCTTCCTGATAATCAAGATCCAGCATTGGAACGCCCTGACTGACACCGACGGAAATCGCAGCAACAAAATGACGCAGTGGAATTTTCTCGATAATGCCTTCCTCAACCATTCTTGCAAATGCATCATAAGCTGCAATCATGACCCCACTGATAGAGGCAGTACGTGTCCCACCATCGGCCTGGATAACATCGCAGTCCAGTTTAAGGGTTCTTTCTCCGAAAGCACTCAAGTCGAACGCAGCACGGATAGAACGGCCAATCAGACGCTGGATTTCCTGTGTACGCCCGCTTTGACGCCCTCTAGCCGCCTCACGATCCATACGGGTATGTGTTGAACGTGGCAACATACCATATTCAGCAGTCAGCCATCCACGCCCTCTTCCTCTCAGAAAAGATGGAACAGATTCTTCGATACTTGCGGTACAGATAACTTTTGTATCACCGAAGACGGTCAGGACAGAACCTTCGGCATACTTTGTGTAGTTTCTGATGAATTCAATGGAACGCATAGCATTGAGCGGACGCCCATTGGCACGGATGAACTGCATTTCTGACATATCAATCTCTCAAAAAATAAATAATTCCAATGATACCACCTCTCAAAGAGTGGCCTGAACATATCACTATGATGTTCCGCTGATTCCCTGCCTATACATCTGCTTGAGCAGATGCATAGGTCTGAAAAGATCCTGCATAACTGCGTTATTGATAAAAGACAAGTTATAGGGATGCTCTGAAACAGCAACAGTGTAAGCCGTTCCCTGAAACTGCGTGCTGAATTTTTCTGCCAATTTTCCCCACAGCACCATGACAATGCTTTTCTCATGGCTGACCTGATAAGCATCCAATGCCTGAAGTACTGAATGAAGAAACGGAATCCATGCCTTTGTTTCCTTAGTCGCTGAGACTTCTTTTCGGAACACCAACGTCGCATTCAGCAGTAAGAACCCATTGTTTAACAAATTGGTCTGAAGATCTCTTATTGTCCTGATATATGACGAATCGCAGGCAATAACATCCTGTACGACTTGAGTCATATGCTCCTTACCTAATCTATCAGGACTGAGACTACCTTCCGCCACCAGAAGCATCTTCATGAAATTGCGCAAGGAAACCGCTTTATTCACCTGTTTTGAAAGTCCATCCTCAGACCATAACGATTCAACAGCTGCATCCATAAAACAATAGCCAGAGGCACTCTGTTCCCGAGGATATGGTCCCTCTCCAATCAAGATATAGCGAACTTTATCCAAGGGTTGGGAAAAAGCCGCAAAAATCCGTCCTTCTGTTGGCAGGAAATAAGTATCTGTCAATTGGCTGAAATAATCTGGATTCTGCAGTCTGACCGCATCAATTCCGTTGCGAATAACGGCATGCCAAGAGGAATGCGCTTTCTGAATAGCAGTTTCTAGCCACTGAGGATATTGACTCATTTCTTTATAGCCTGCAGACGGATTTTATCGAT
>CAZHQM010000119.1:0-4956 GCA_964534155.1 uncultured Oxalobacter sp. | reverse complement strand
CTGGACGACCACCGCCCTTGCCACCAACCTGAGAGGCAACAAAATTGACCAACTCACCAGCTTTGATTTTTTTGGTGGTATCCGCTGTAACACCTGCAATCAGACTGATCTTTTCACCATTCACGGCAGCAAGCACAACTGCGGCAGTTTTCAGCTTGTCTTTCAGCTTATCCATCATATTCCGCAATGCAGGAACATCCGCCCCCTCAATACGGGAAACCAGAACCTTGACACCTTTGACATCAACTGCCTGACCTGCAAGGTCATCACCCTGACTGGATGCAAGTTTTGCCTTGAGTCCAGCCAGTTCACGGTCAAGTCCCTTGACCTGATCCTGCAACTGGCCGATACGGCCAATAATGTTGTCAGGCTGTGTCTTAAGTGCAGATGCCGCATCATTAAGACCTTTTGCCATATCCTGAATCCAGTACATTGCTGTCAGACCGGTTACAGCCTCAACACGACGGATACCAGCAGCAACGCCGCCCTCAGAGACAATCTTGAAGAAACCAATGTCACCTGTTCCGGAAACGTGTGTACCACCACACAGTTCGCAGGAAGAACCAATATCGCAGACACGGACTACATCACCGTATTTTTCACCGAACAGAGCCATTGCTCCATGTTCAATTGCCGCATCGTAAGACATTTCCTGAGTCTGGGTCTGGCTGTTTTCAAGAATCTCTCGATTGACGATTTCTTCCACAGCACGAATCTGCTCTGCGGTAACAGGTGCATTATGACTGAAGTCGAAACGGGTCTTGTCTGGATCAACCAAGGAACCCCTCTGTGCAACATGGCTGCCCAATACCTGACGGAGTGCTTTGTGCATCAGATGGGTTGCAGAGTGATGGCGTGCAATCTGTTTGCGACGTTCTACATCAACAGATGCAGTCAATTTATCACCAATAGCGACCTTACCCTCAGAAACGGTGACATGATGGCCAGAAACGCCTGGTTTGATACGCTGGGTATCAGCAACTTCAATCGATACCCCATCTGCGGTCAGCACACCGGTATCCCCTACCTGACCACCCATTTCTGCATAGAATGGGGTTGCATCAAGGACGACAACACCGATCTGTCCTTTTTCGATTTGGTCAACAGGCACACCATCTCGATACAGGGCAACAACAGTACCCGCCTCTGTGAGTTTTGTATAACCGACAAACTCAGTGTTTTCACCATCATATTCAAGTACAGCAGCCATCTTGAATTTGCCAGAAGCACGTGCAGTTTCTTTCTGTTTTTCCATCGCAACATTGAAGCCGTCTTCATCAACGGTAATCTGACGTTCACGACAGATATCTGCAGTCAGATCCAGTGGAAAACCATAGGTATCGTACAGGGTAAAGGCAGTTTCGCCACCCAGCACCTTGTCACCACCAGCCAGAGCAGATTCAAGAATCTTCATGCCATTTTCAAGGGTTTCACCGAAACGTTCTTCTTCATGGCGGAGTACCTGTTTGACATGATCCGCTGCCTCGACCAGTTCTGGGTATGCATCACCCATTTCCTTGACCAGATCATCAACCAGACTGTAGAAGAAAGGCTTGGTCTGACCCAGTTTATAACCATGGCGCAATGCTCTACGAATGATTCGGCGCAAGACATAGCCATGTCCATCACTGCCAGGAATCAGCCCGTCAACAATCATAAATGCTGTAGAACGGATATGGTCAGCAATAACCTTCAGGGAATTTTCTTCCAGATTTTTAGTACCAACAGCCTTGGCAGCAGCTTTAATCAGATTCTGGAAAGTATCGATTTCATAGTTGCTATGAACGTTCTGCATGATTGCAGCCAAACGTTCAATACCCATCCCTGTGTCAACGCATGGTTTTGGCAATGGAGTCATATTGCCCTGTTCATCACGATTGAACTGCATGAAGACCAGATTCCAGATTTCGATGTAACGGTCACCATCTTCATCAGGGCTTCCTGGAGGACCGCCAGCAACTTCTGGACCATGGTCATAGAAAATTTCACTGCAAGGACCACATGGACCAGTATCAGCCATCTGCCAGAAATTATCAGAAGCATAGCGCGCACCTTTATTATCACCAATGCGGACAATGCGGTCTGTTGGAACACCAATTTCTTTTGCCCAGATGTCATAGGCTTCATCGTCTTCCTGATAGACAGTAACCCAGAGCTTCTCTTTCGGCAGTTTATACACAGTCGTCAAGAGTTCCCAAGCGTAGGTAATCGCATTACGTTTGAAGTAGTCACCAAAGCTGAAGTTACCCAGCATTTCAAAGAAAGTATGGTGACGGGCAGTGTAGCCAACATTTTCCAAGTCGTTGTGCTTACCACCTGCGCGAACGCATCGCTGACAAGAGGTTGCTCTGGTATATGGGCGTTTATCGAGACCAAGGAAAACATCCTTGAACTGAACCATACCAGCATTTGTAAGCATCAGTGTCGGATCATTGGCAGGAACCAATGAGCTTGAACGGACAACTGTATGCTCTTTTGATTTAAAGAAGTTCAGGAATTTCTGACGGATTTCTGCTGATTTCATTTTTTATCTTTATAAAGCTGTAGCCGAAACAGTGATTATAAAAGAAAAACAGCCACTTGATGAAACATGGCTGTTCCAATTTGTATTGAGGCAGAAGTTTCGTTCAGAAAGCTTCTGCCTGCTTATCTTTATACGGATTATCCCACCCACTTACGGGCATTCTGGAACATACGCATCCATGGTGAGTTCTCACCCCAACCATCCGGCGCCCAAGAATTCTGGACTGTCCTGAATGCACGCTCTGCATGAGGCATCATCACGGTGAAACGACCATCTGGCGTCGTCACAGAAGTAATCCCCGTTGGAGAGCCGTTTGGATTCAGTGGATAGATTTCTGTTGGTTTGCCGTTATGGTCGATATAGCGCATTGCAACGAGC
The DNA here is from genome assembly GCA_964534155.1 of uncultured Oxalobacter sp. Taxonomy (GTDB): domain Bacteria; phylum Pseudomonadota; class Gammaproteobacteria; order Burkholderiales; family Burkholderiaceae_D; genus Oxalobacter. The sequence continues at coordinate 2,054 of CAZHQM010000119.1, read as the reverse complement.
ACTTTGCTGATATCGCCCTGCTGCGAGAAATCGGCACGGCCTTCACCATGAGAAACGACAATCGGTGTCTGAAGACCTGCCATCCCTGCAAAGAAAACAGATGGAGACTCAGGCACTTCCACCATGGTAAAGCGGGCTTCAAACTGTTCAGAACGATTACGGACAAACTTAGGCCATGCCTCTGCGCCAGGGATGATAGATGCCAGACTGCTCATCATCTGACAGCCATTACAGATACCCAATGCAAAGGTATCCATCCGATTGAAGAAGTCGCCAAACTGTTCTTTGAGTTTTGTGTTGAACAGGATTTTCTTCGCCCAACCTTCACCGGCACCCAAGACATCGCCGTAAGAGAAACCGCCAACAGCAATCAGTCCCTTGAAATCATCAAGGTATGCTCGCCCCTCCATGAGATCGGTCATATGGACATCTGCCGCCTCAAAACCAGCACGATGCATGACATATGCAGTCTCGACATGGGAGTTAGAGCCCTGTTCGCGCAGAATCGCCACACGAGGTCTTGCACCTGTATTGATGTAAGGAGCCGCAACATCTTCCTTCATATCGAAAGGAACGACTGGAGAGATACCCTTATCCTCGGCATTGAGAATCTGGTCATATTCCATATCTGCACAGGCAGGATTGTCACGCAGTCTTGCAATGCGCCAGCTGGTTTCACTCCACAGACGATGCAGATCTATTCTGGATTTCTGATAAACAGACTGTCCATTCAGACTGATCTGAATGCTGCTACCAGACTCAATTTTGCCCAGATAGTGCACCGCATTTCCAAGCCCTGCAGCATCAAACTGTGCCTTGACTGCTTCAACATCCTTTGCACGAACCTGTAAAACGGCACCGAGTTCCTCATTAAACAGGGACGCCAGTACAACAGCATTATCAGACTGTCTATTAACAGACGCTTTGACCACACTATCCAGCTCGATATTCAAACCGCAATGACCAGCAAATGCCATCTCACACAATGTTGCAAACAGCCCACCATCTGAACGGTCATGATAAGCAAGCAACAGGTTGTTCTGATTAAGACCCTGTACAGTTGTAAAGAATGCTTTCAGATTTTCTGCGCTGTCCACATCAGGAACAGAAGAACCAATCTGACGGGTAACCTGTGCAAATGCAGATGCCCCCATACGGTTTTTACCCAACCCCAGATCAACCAGCATCAGGGCTGTATCACCCATATCAGTACGCAGCTGTGGTGTCATAGCTCCACGGACATCAGGGACAGGAGAAAATGCAGAAACAATCAAGGAAACCGGGGAAGTAACCTCTTTATCCTGATTGCCATCTTTCCAGGTTGTCCGCATAGACAGGGAATCCTTACCAACAGGAATACTGATTCCCAAGTCTGGGCACAAATCGAGACCTACTGCCTTGACAGTATCGTAAAGCGCCGCATCCTGTCCCGGTTGACCACAGGCTGCCATCCAGTTTGCAGAGAGCTTGATATTTGAGATATCAGCGATTGGAGCAGAGGCAATGTTTGTCAAAGCCTCACCAATCGCCATACGTCCAGAAGCTGGTGCATCAATCACAGCCAATGGGGTTCTTTCACCCATTGCCATCGCCTCACCCGCATACCCTTCAAAACTCATCAGGGTGACTGCACTGTCAGCAACTGGCACCTGCCAAGGTCCAACCATCTGATCGCGGGAGGTCATGCCACCAACTGAACGGTCACCGATAGTGATCAGGAAAGATTTATCACCAACTGTTGGCAAAAGCATCACATCTTCTGCAACTTTTTCCAATGACACACTATCCAACTGGATTTCAGGATAGTCATTGATGACATGAGTCACATCACGATGCATTTTCGGTGGTTTGCCAAGCAAAACGTCCATCGGCATATTGACCGGTTCATTGTTGTACTCGGAGTCAACAACCTTCAGCTGTTTTTCTTCAGTTGCCTTACCAACGATTGCATATGGGCAACGTTCACGGCCACACAGCTCATCGAAAAGCTGAATACTGTCTTCTGCAATCGCCAGGACATAGCGTTCCTGAGATTCATTGCTCCAGATTTCACG
>CAZHQM010000118.1:0-4990 GCA_964534155.1 uncultured Oxalobacter sp. | reverse complement strand
GAAATAATCAACAGGAAAATCCAGATAATCTCCAAACATCTGACGAAAGTTCTTGTTTCACGAATCTGGAATCAGTGGAGCATTGCCCAAAGTTATTTGGAAGTCCGTGCGTACAATCTTTGTAAAAAACTTCGCAGAAAGAGCCTTGAGGAAGTTATCCAGATACTCAAAGACGATAACGATGCGAATTGGGTGCCAAGTATTGACGGCATACACCCAACACTGAATCAGCAGAACCGAAATAAACTGAAAGTTCTTTTGACACTCATCACAGCAATCATCTCAAGAGAATCCAAAGAAGCATTGTCAATAATGGAGCAACCATCAGACCCTAAACAACAACTTGAGGTTGAACATATCTGGGCTGACCATTATGAGCGACATCGTGATGAATTCCCTGAGGAATGGGAATTTACAGATACTAGAAATACCATCGGTGACTTACTGGTATTACCAAAGAGTTTCAACGCATCTTACGGTGATGATGTTTATGCTGATAAAGTTAAACAATACTTTGAGCAGAATATCCTTGCGAGAACCTTATGCCGTGAAAAATATTCCAACAATCCTGAATTCTTGAGATTTAAAGAAAGAAGCGGATTGAACTTTAAATACTATTTGGGACATCTGACGGATGCCGATGGCAACCAGATTGCTGACGCGAATGGCAACGGTGAGTTCACTTCTTCCGCAATCAAGGAACGAACAGATCTATACCGTGAAATCTTGAAGTGGGACTGGGCAAACTAAAACAGAAAACCGGCAGCCTAAGAGCCTGTAACGATTTCTGTGGACATTTATCAGAGATAGGTTTCGCCCCCTTTGTTGATCAGGATGTACTTGAACCATGCCATATGTGGATCGTTTTCAGAGTTCTTTCTTTCCGCATAGGCATAGCCGACAGATCTGTCTGGATTTCTGACGATATCAAACAGTTTCCATCTGGCGTTGCTGCGGTATTTTTTGGGTACGGTATTCTCATTGACTGATGAACCCGCCATCGCACTGCCGCAGAGGATGCCAAACAGTAATCCAATCAATAGCTTTTTCATTCGTCTCTCCTGAAAACCAGCATCTGAATAGATGCCATATTGCCGTATTTCCTGCTCTTTATCCAGACTGGAAGAAGGACACTGTTGGTAACTGTCTGGCAGAAGGATGAAAGGGGTGTGGATCTCTCATGTTATGCCTTCAAGGCATGAGATTGACATTTTTATGCCTATCGTATTTTCCCTGTGGCTTTCTTCTTATACTGAATGGGTTGAGATGTAAATTGTTTGTTTTTCAAGGGGATAACAGATGTTGCATTGGAAGAAGATTGCAGTTGTGGCGGCGCTGTTTGGGGCGTTTTCCGCAACAGGTGGTATGGCATATGCCAGCCAGTCTCAGGACATTAAAAACAATACACCACATGGAGTCAGTATGCAGGTTGAGAAACTGAAATTAGTGCAGGAATGGGATAAGACTTTCGCAAAGAGCGATAAGGTCAATCACAGCAAGGTTACTTTTGTGAACCGCTATGGCATTACATTGGCGGCAGACATGTATGTGCCTAAAAATGCCACAGGTAAGCTGCCTGCCATTGCAGTGTCTGGACCTTTCGGGGCAGTGAAGGAGCAGTCTTCTGGCCGCTATGCCCAGGAGCTGGCTAACCGCGGTTTCCTGACGATTGCGTTCGACCCATCTTATACCGGTGAAAGTGGTGGTCAGCCCCGCTATGTTGCATCACCTGATATCAATACCGAGGATTTTTCTGCGGCGGTTGATTTCCTATCTGTTCAGCCAAATGTCGATCCAGAACGTATCGGTATCGTTGGTATCTGTGGCTGGGGCGGTATGGGCCTGAATGCGGCTGCGATGGATACCCGTATCAAGGCAACGGTTGCTTCCACTATGTATGACATGAGTCGTGTGACATCCAATGGTTATTTCGACAAGATGGATGCGAATGCACGGTATGAGTACCGCAAGAGCATGAATGCCCAGCGTATTGCGGATTACAAGGCTGGCTCTTACAAGCTGGGTGGCGGTGTGCCTGATGTGCTGCCTGCCGATGCGCCTTGGTTTGTGAAAGATTATTTTGATTATTACAAGACAGCCCGTGGTTATCACAAGCGTTCGCTGAATTCGAATGGTGGTTGGAATGTCACTTCTTTCCTGCCATTCACCAATATGCCGATTCTGTCTTACAGTGATGAAATCCGCAGTGCTGTGCTGATTATCCATGGTGAGAAGGCGCATTCCCGCTATTTCGGCGAGGATGCTTTCAAGAAACTCAAGGGTGATAACAAAGAGATGATGATTATTCCGGGCGCTGTCCATACCGATCTGTATGACAGGATGGATGTGATTCCATTCGATAAGATGGAGCAGTTCTTCAAGGCAAATCTGAAATAACCGCTTTTACATGGCTGCCTGCATGATGCGGGTGGCCATGTTGTCTTGATCTGTCTGCATCAGGCAGAATCCCTGTCTGTGGTGTCTGGCAGGGTTTACGCTCTTGGGGGATACAGGTATTCTTCAGCTGTTTCAACCGTGCTATTTATGAGGAATGCAACGATGGCAGAATCGACTTTAAGCCCGCAGCAGATGGATGAATTCATCAACGGTGTCGCCGATGTGGTTTTCGGTAAGATTTCAACCGCATCGGGTGACAATCTGGATCTGGTACAGACGATGCTCTGGCATGTGGCGGAGACCATGGTCAATGCAGCGGCTTTGACTGCGCTTGAGCAGGGTGGGGCAGGATTGATGGAATCCAAGGTGGATGCCTTCAAGGCGCGCATCGATGAGCAGATCCAGATGTTCAAGAGCCAGCAGGGCTGATTGCGCTGCCCATTCCCTTTTTATCTTTTCACCGATATGATGTTTATCCATCACATTTTGAAAGGACGATGATGACAGATCTTCTCTCGCTGATGAAAGAGCGGCGCAGCTGCCGGAGTTTCAAGTCAGACCCAGTGCCTAAAGAGCTGATCGACAAGGTGATTGAGGCAGGTCTTTACGCGGCTTCTGGTCGGGGTATGCAGTCGCAGATCATTATTGCGGTAACGAACAAGGAATTACTGCAGGAGCTGAACACGATCAATGCTTCTTTCGGTGGTAACCCGAATCCTTTCTATGGAGCTCCGGTTGCGCTGATTGTGCTGGCTGAGACCAGTGTCCGCACCCAGAAATATGATGGGGCATTGTCTTTAGGCAATATGATGCTGATGGCGCATGAGCTGGGGCTGGGCAGTTGCTGGATCCACCGTGCAAAACAGGAGTTTGATGCCGAATTCGGTCAGAAGATTCTCAAGCGCCTGGGTGTGACTGGCAATTACGAGGGTGTCGGTCATCTGGCATTGGGGTATCCAACCCATCCAACCGGTTTCGTTTTCCCACGCCGCCCGAACCGGGTGTTCTATATTGATTGATGGTGGTCGATTCCTGAGTATCGCCGATTAACAAAAAATCCCTGCCAGCCATTCAGCTGACAGGGATTCTGTGTCTGGGCGGCAGGGATTATTTGCGCCGTCTTTCCTTGCGTTCTGCTTCGAGGATGTCTTCGATTTCAGCAAAACTGCTGAATTCTTCATCACGGAAGATCAGTTTCTTTGATTTGCCGATGTAGGTGACGGTTTCTCTCTTCTTGGTATAGGTGTAGTTGACGAAACGGCCGCCTTCATCTGTGCCGACGAATTTCCAGCCAAATTCGTAAGCTTCGTTCTGTACTTTCTTGGTTGCGCTGTTCCTCATCATGCCGTGAATGAGGAAAATCACTATCGGAATACCGATAATAATGCAGAACGCCAAAAGCATACTTTTCTCCCAGAAAATTGATTGGTAGACCGAAGTCTAACAAAAGAAAGCTTTGTTTGACAGGCGTATCGGGAAAGAACTCAAAAATCCACCATGCGGTAGGTGGTGGTAAAATCTTCAGTTGATTGTGTATTTTTGGCTTCAGGTATTCAGTTATCTGATGGTTTCCCGCCATCGGTATCTGTGTGTATAGGGCAGAAAAACAATGGAAATGACATACGAAGACTGGTTGAGGAAAGTCACTGCAGACGGCAAAGAGGTTCGGAATGTTCCAGATGCATTCATGACAGAGGAAATCTGTCTGGCGGCAGTGAAAGACTGGGGGATTGCGCTGCAGTTTGTGCCTGATTCGGTGAAAAGTCCTGCCGCCTGCAAGGCTGCGGTGGAGCACTGGAGTGTTGCGCTGAGATATGTGCCTGAGCCATTGAAGACCTATGAGCTGTGCAAGCGTGCTGTTGAGCGCGATGGCTGGATGCTGACTTATGTGCCAGAGGCGATGCGGAGTGTTGAGCTTTGCCGTATTGCGATGGAGCATGATCCGAATGCATTTTCTGCGGTGCCTGATGCATTGAAGACATTGGATATCTGTCTGATGGGTGTCCGTTATGCCGGTTCGATGCTGCGCAATGTGCCAGAGGCGATGCGCACAGCGGAGATCTGTCTGGCTGCGGTTCAGCAGGATGGTTTTGCGTTGGAGTATGTGCCGGAGGCGCTGCGTACCGATGAGATTTACTGTGCGGCGGTGAGGAGTTCTGCGCCGGTCCTGCGCAATGTGCCGAATGACAGGAAGACCCCGGATATCTGTCTGGAGGCTGTTGCCAAAAGCGGTCTGCTGCTGGCGGATGTGCCTGAGTCGATGAAGACTGAGGCGATGTGTCTGGCGGCGATCAACAACAAGTGTGCGGCATTGCGCTATGTGCCGAATGAGTTGAAGACCGAGGATGTCTGTGTGGCGGCGATCAAGTCGGATGTTGGTCTGCTGAAGTATGTGCCAGAGGATCATTGGACTGAGGAGCTGTGCCTGACAGCCCTGCGCAGCAGCCGTACTTTCTCCCTGAAACATGTGCCTGCTTCTTTGCGGACGGCGGCTGTCTGTCTGGAAGCTGTGACCAAGGATGGTCGCATGTTGACCCAGGTGCCAGAGAAGGTGCTGGACCTGAAGATCTGTCTGGCGGCTGTGCGTCAGTAC
>CAZHQM010000117.1:0-5011 GCA_964534155.1 uncultured Oxalobacter sp. | reverse complement strand
TTGTTGGCCTTGCCAGTGATGGCCGCACCACCGCACCCTGTTTCAGCCCAGCAGCAAAATTTCTGGGCATTTTTTGCCATTGCGATGGTTGGCATTTATTGGCTTGTCATTCTGCTCGGGGGATTGGCTCTTTTCAGTGTTCTGCTCTTCATCTGGCGACGCATATTTGGCACGGTTTCAAATCCACCTCGCGGGTCAAATGCAAAGCGTTCAAATCGCTCGACTATTTCTACCTTGCCTTTTTTATTGGCATTATGGCCATTGATTACTGTTATCCTGCTGGTGTTTTATTGTGCGAAGGTTGATATGACAGCCAATTCCGCTGCATCACTTCCATTTGTTTATACAGGCCTCTATATTGTTGGATTGATACTCTGGCGCCTAGATGTTGGCTCTCTTCGGAAGGTCGGTTATCACGTTGGGTTCTGGCAGTATTGGGGGCTGTTCCTCAATATTGGATATCTTTTCTCAAGGGCTTCTGAAACTGATGGTAAACGCCGTTGGTTCTGGATTGCACTGGTTATCTATGCCATCCCAGCCCTTGGCATTGCTGCAATATTCATTTTCTAATCTGCCCTGCTTTTCCTTGATTGTTTTTCCGATTCTCTTTCTGTCTGGTATATCTTGCCTGCTGTTTCTCCATCTGAAGCCCCCCTTTTCTGAATCGAAGCACCCTATTTGATGGGGGTGTTTATCGCAGATTCTCATTGGTATCTTATGAGTACTTTGTTGTGGTGCCTGTTTTCTTTAAAAGGAGAATATGATGAGTGAAATCCGAACCAACCCAGTTACGCTGACCCAGATTGAACGATTCCAGTTCAAGATCAATTTCTCAGGTAGCAATACTTCAGTTATTGCAGATGAACCTCCTCCTCATGGCAGAGATGTTGGACCGAGTCCAGATCAACTGTTATGTGCTGCTGTTGCAAACTGTATGTCTGATGCTTTGTATTCTGCAATCAACAGGAAAAATCCAGATCCAACTCCATTGACAACGACTGCTTCAGCAGTCATTGATCGTAATGCAGAAAACCGTCTGCGTATTCAGGCTATTGAGGTTTCAATCAATCTTGGTAAATCTGTTGCCGAGCTTGGAAATATTCAACAGCCCATTTCTATGTTCAAGAATTTCTGTACCGTTGCAAGCAGTGTCAGTCAGGGTATTCCAGTCAAACTCCGTATTACTGACAGTGAGGGATTCATTCTGAAAGATGAGTTGGATGTGTCTTCTGAACCCGCAGAAGGTGTTGCATGCACTATAGGAGCCGGTGGTGAAGGCTGTATGTGCGGTGTTGTTGACTGATTAGACAACTTTTAGATGCCATTTTCACGGATGGCATCTTTTCCTCAAAAAGATTCTGGGTGATCGAAATGTTTGAGAAATTATTAAGTCCCGTTGTCATCGGGGGCATTGAATTGCCTAACCGCATATTTATGGCGCCTTTAACAAGGAACCGTGCGGGCGAATATGATGAACCAATTGACATGAATGCGGCTCATTATGCACAGAGAGCCTCTGCTGGATTGATTGTTACTGAGTCCATGCAGATTTCTAAACGTGCCCAAGGTTATGCCTATACTCCAGGAATCTATACGGATGTTCAAGAGGCTGGCTGGAAAAAAGTTGTGGATGCGGTTCATCTGGCTGGAGGACGTATTTCTGGCCAGATTTATCATGCTGGACGGATTTCACATTCCGCCTTGCATGATGGTTTGCCACCACAAGCGCCCTCACCTTTGATTGCGGCAAACACCAAATGTTTCATTCGCGGAGAAGATGGAAAACTTGATTTTGTTTCTGTTGAAGAGCCGGAAGCTTTATCCCTAGATGATATCAAAACGATTCTTGATGATTTTCGACAGGCTGCAATCAGAGCGACAAGAGTAGGATTTGATTTTCTAGAGGTTCATGCGGCTAATGGTTATCTTTTGCATCAGTTTGCCTCAACCAATACCAATGACCGAAATGACCACTATGGTGGTTCGATAGAAAATCGAGCCCGATTGATTCTTGAGGTTTTTGATACTTTTGCCGCAGTTGCTGGTCCTGATAAGGTTGGTCTTCGTTATTCTCCGAATTTCAATATCAATGGCATGGCTGATTCTGAATGGGAGGCCATGACATTGTATATTGCTGGGGCAATGAATGAACGCAAGGCCGCGTATCTGCATATTGCAGAACCGAGTTGGGTAGGCGGTGAGCCGCTCACGGATTGTTTCAGACGGTCAATCAGAGAGCGATTTCAGGGACCAATAATCCTTGCAGGCGGTTATACACCTGATCTTGCAGAAAAGGTATTACAGGCCGGGTTATGTGATGCAGTGGCCTTCGGTAGGAGTTTTATCGCCAATCCAGATCTGGTTGCTCGCATTCGCCAGAATGGTCCATATAATGAGTTGGACAAAAAAACCATATACCGTAGAGGAATGGAGCATGGATACCTTGATTATCCATGTTTAATATCTAGTGAAATCAAGTGATTACCGAGTATCAGAATTTGAGCTCACCTTTGTGATTGATGCACTGGATAGTGATTGGTTTTTCTTTAGAAAGACCATTTCGGTATTCATCAAGAATATCTGCAAGTGACACAATGTCGAGCTCATGCTGAATGCGGTCAGAAATCGTTTTCCAGACAGATTGGGTTTCACATGCCGATTGCCGTGGGCAGTTATTTGCTTTATTCCCAAAACAGACAACGAAGCGAACGCCCTCATCAAATAGCGTAATCATCTCTCCCAGGCTGATCTGATCGAGATTACGAATCAGTTTTATGCCTCCATTGGCTCCAATGATTGCTTTTGTAATACCCTGTTGTTTCAGTGTTGAATGGATACTTTCAATAATCTTGACACTGATATTGATCCGTTCAGCCAGTGCTGCAATCGAAATTGGCGATTTGAACTGATAAAGCTCGTAAATCAAACGGATAGCATATCGAGTATTGGTGGACAATCTCATGATTGACAGGAAGGAGTTGAGTTTGTGATATCTGCTATTTTACATACCATTCAACTCTTTGAACTTTTGAGAAGGAAAGAAAGGAGTTGAAAAAATAAATAAAGAAATTTACATAAGTTATTGTTTATATAAAAGAACCGTGAGAATTCTCTGGTGGGGGGTGGAGCGGGCGAAGGGAATCGAACCCTCGTCTTAAGCTTGGGAAGCTTCTGCTCTACCATTGAGCTACGCCCGCAAAGAGTCGATATTATATGCTGTCGCTTCGAAAGTTGCCAAAGGCTTTTTAATAGCCCGATTTCTCCAGATAGGCATCCAAAAAGCTGCCGGCATTATAGATATCTGTAAATGCTTTAAGTGCGCTTGCTTCTTCTTCTCTGACACCTAAACGGGACTTAACCTCTTTAGCCTGAACATCTGGTCTTGGCTCTGCTTTCTTCTCAACAGGACGGTGATTCGCAGGATCATCACCAGACTCATACCATTCAAGCCAGGTTTTAACTGCAAGGGACTCTTCATGCCTAACTCCCTGCCGGGTATTTATTTCACGTGCCCTTGTAGAAGCTTTCTTTGCATCGCTTGTTGTAGAAACAACATTCTGTGCAGGCTGCTGATTTGCAGGATCATCACCAGATTCATACCATTCTAACCAGGTGCGGACAGCTAATGCCTCTTCTTCCCCAAGTCCCTGACGGGTCTTGATTTCCTTGGCTCTGGTTGAGGCTTTCTTGACTTCGTGTGGGGAGGTGGATTGATCAATTGGTGCCTGTTTTACCTTGTCACCAGATTCGTACCATTCGAGCCAGGTTTTGACCGCAAGAGATTCTTCAGGAGCCTGCTCTTTTCTTTTGAGAACTTCCCATTCCTGTGCTTCTCTAGCTTTATAGCCAGATTTTTCCAGATAGAGATCAACAAGGTTGTCTTTATGATAGAAATCAGTCCATGCCTTGACCGCCTGACCATCATGCGATTTTTTTGCTTCTCCTGTAAGAGTTCCCTGCTCTCTTAGGTCGTCGCTCAGCCCCATATTTACCCCCTTGTCCGCAGATAGGTGTGTTTTACCTACTTTTGGACGAAAAATCTATCTATGTAATAGATATAAGTACATTTACCGATATGTTAGCTTATTTCTGTTCGATATGGCTAATAGACGGGTAAATTTCACCTAAAAAAATGGAATATCACTGCTGCATGATCTGTTTGATAGGTATCACAGCGGTATTGGGATCCGATTTATCAGGAGAGTAGAGCGGATGTTCTGTTATTGGCGGCATTTTCGTTACAATATCAATGATTGATTTCTGGTGTGTTTTGGAACAGGGAAATATATTTATGACGAATTCCGCTAACAATAGCAATAAGATAGTTTCCATGGATTTCATGGAAAAACTGGGTTTCGAATTGAGCGATGAAGTTATCAGCTTTTTTGTGGATGGGAGGGACATTGTCTTCAACATCCAGATATTGAGTGAAATTTCTGACTGTAATTTCAAAATCTCCAACTCACAGGAACGTTTCCCTTTGAGTGATGAGCAACTTCAGATGTTGAATGAAGCTGGCTATATGGATCCTGATGGTTATCTTCTCGATTATTGATCGTTTCTGAAATTTTTTCTTAATAAATCAACATATTATGTGTACGCCGGATATTTCAAAGGCTTTCAAGGCGTTTGAAGATAAATACCAGCTTGCTCCAGTCTTTCAGGTGACTGATGGTAAGGTGTTAGGGGCATTTATCATGACAAAAGGTGGGGAATCTTTCATCATCAGTTTTGAAAGTTCTGATGATGACATTGTTGCCGCAGCTAAATTTCTTGCTCCAGACAATTTTCAGGAAGCTCAGAGGGATATCCTGTTTTTGAAATCACTTTGTACAGCTCCATCGTTGCGGCACGCGGCACCCTCAACACTTCAATAAAATTTAGAAATTTTCACCTTTTGTTGGATTGTTCTTTAATTGTGTCTTTATTTTAAAAATATATTTACAGTTGTTTTTTGCAAAACAATGTTTTTATTGTATTTTTGAGATTTATTGTGTAGAATCTCGGCTTC
>CAZHQM010000116.1:0-5017 GCA_964534155.1 uncultured Oxalobacter sp. | reverse complement strand
GAAAAAGAATATGCAGACTACGATGAGATACTGAAAGCAGAGAAAGCATCAGTTGAGGGTTCCAAACATACCAAGGAGGAGATTGAGAAAGTCCGGCTTCAGATTGATGAGGCAAAACGTCAGGGCAACTATCAAAAGATGTCTGAACTGATGTACGGAAAACTACCTGAACTGGAAAAACGCCTGAAAGCTGAAAGTGATGCTTTAGCTGATGGAAAATCCAATGCTCGTCAGAAACTGTTGCGCACAGAAGTCGATGCAGAAGAGATTGCAGAGGTGGTTTCTCGGGCAACAGGTATTCCTGTATCGAAGATGATGGAGGGAGAACGGGTCAAATTACTGCGTATGGAAGATGAATTGCACAAACGGGTGATTGGTCAGCATGAGGCGGTTGTTGCTGTATCTGAGGCAATCCGTCGCTCCCGTGCTGGGCTTTCTGATCCTAACCGCCCATATGGATCTTTCATGTTTCTTGGGCCAACTGGTGTCGGTAAGACAGAATTGTGCAAAGCATTGGCCTCTTTCTTGTTTGATACTGAAGACGCGATGATTCGTATCGATATGAGTGAATTCATGGAGAAACATTCAGTTGCCCGTCTGATTGGCGCTCCTCCAGGATATGTGGGGTACGAAGAAGGCGGATATCTGACAGAGGCGGTTCGTCGCAAACCATACAGTGTCATACTTTTGGATGAAATCGAGAAGGCGCATCCTGATGTATTCAATGTCCTGCTTCAGGTACTTGATGATGGTCGTATGACAGATGGACAGGGACGAACCGTGGATTTCAAGAATACGGTTATTGTCATGACATCTAATCTGGGATCACATTTGATTCAGTCCATGAGTGGACAGGAGCAGGGTGAAATCAAAGCTGCGGTCATGGGCGAAGTGCAACAGCATTTCAGGCCAGAATTCATCAACCGTGTGGATGAGATTGTTGTGTTCCATGCATTGGATGAAAAGAATATCGGTTCCATCGCCCGCATTCAGTTGGATCTGCTCAACAGAAGGCTTGTGGGTATGGATATGTCGATGGATGTTTCTGAAAAAGCATTGCAGAAAATCGCGGATGCAGGATTTGATCCATTATTTGGTGCAAGACCATTGAAACGCGCGGTTCAGAATCTCATCGAAAACCCACTTTCAAAAGAAATCCTGCAAGGCAAATTCTGCCCGGGCGATACAATCAAGGTTGATGTAGAAGACGACAGGGTTGTTTTCAATAAATAACAGATTAGCCTGTGTGAACCTCCATTTCACGGATGTGGAATGGAGGTTTTTCTTTTTATAAGTTGTCGCTTGCGAAATCAGCAAGGCGGGATCGTTCCCCTCTGGACAGGATGATATGCCCACTATGTTTCCAATCCTTGAAACGGTCAACAGCATAAGTCAAACCACTGGATCCCTCTGTAAGATAAGGTGTGTCAATCTGGGCAAGATTGCCAAGACAGACGATTTTGGTTCCTGGTCCTGAGCGGGTAATCAGTGCCTTCATCTGTTTTGGGGTCAGGTTCTGGGCTTCGTCAATAATCAGGAATTTCTTAACAAAAGTTCTTCCTCTCATGAAACTCATGGACTTGATGGATATGCGGGATCGGATAAGCTCTCTTGTTGTTTCTTGTTCCCACGATCCTTTGCTGTTGTCTCCTGCAGATAGCACTTCGATATTATCGTCAAGCGCCCCCATCCATGGAGTCATCTTTTCTTCTTCAGTGCCAGGCAGAAAGCCGATTTCTTCGCCAATAGGAATTGTTGAGCGTGTTACGACAACTTCGTTATACCGTTGAGTCTCAAAGACCTGCGAAAGCCCTGCGGCGAGTGTCATCAGGGTCTTACCAGTTCCTGCCTGTCCAACCAGAGTGACAAAATCAATCTCTGGATCCATCAGGAGGTTCATGGCAAAGTTCTGCTCCAGATTCCTGGCAGTTATACCCCAGACATTGTTTTTTTCATCCAGATAATTATGGATTGTTTTGATGGAAGCGTCTGTTTGCGTCACGGCGGCGACTCTAGCCTGAAAGGTAACATCCTGCCCCTGCTCCAGATAGAGGAATTGATTGGGATGCAGGAGAGGGGGGATTTGTCCTTGTAGCGAATAAACTGTCTGGGGAATGCCATGATGGTCATTTTCTACCCGTGTTCTCAGATTGTCACCATGATCCTGCCAGAATCTTTCTGAAAGTTGAAGAATACCGCTATAAAGCAGGTCAGAATCTTCGAGTACTCTGTCATTGAAATAGTCTTCCGCAGACAACCCCAACGCTCGGGCTTTCAAGCGCATATTGATATCTTTTGAGACGAGTACAACCTGCTTGTTTTTTTCGCATTGGGTTAGTTGTGCAACAGCCTCAAGTATCTGGTTATCTGCCTTTGCGTTGTTTTGCGAAAGCAGGGCGCCACTGTCAATTGTCTGAAGGAACAGTTTGCCTGTTGCCTCAATATTACCCGACTTGTTTAATGGGATACCCTGCTCAAGTAATAAGCTGCCGTTGATATCTGAAATCAGATTGTCCAATGCCCTGGAAACCTGTCGGGCATTTCTAGCAACATCAGAGAGTCCCTGCTTGTTATTGTCGAGTTCCTCCAAGGTTTTCATGGAAATGAAAACGTCATGCTCTTCAAATCTGAAAAGTGATGTTGGATCATGAAGTAGCACATTGGTGTCCAGAACAAAGATTTTGCGAATCTTGGGAATGTTATCTGGAGAAGGGCGAGCAGTCTTGCCTGAGTTTTCAGCCAAAAGTGAAGGAAGCTCCTGTTTGTCTGTAACAACTGGGATAAATTGGATAGCGTTCACCTGTCTGACTGGGATTGCCTGCTCTGGATTCTTTTTAACGATATCTGCTGGTTTAGTGGGCATTTTAGGCAAAGGCATCGTTTTTTTCTTATGGCTATAGTGTATGGGGAATCATCAATTATTCATTAGACAGCTTTTGTACAGTCTCCAAAACTTCATCAACATGGCCTGCAACTTTGACATTACGCCATTCGTTGACGAGCTCACCTTTTTCATCTAACAGAAATGTGCTGCGTTCAATGCCACGGCTGATTTTTCCATAACGCTTCTTGTCTTTCATAACATCGAATTGATTGCAGAGAATCTCTTCTTTGTCTGAAATCAATGGAAAGGGCAGTTGAAGTTTTCTTGCAAAATTCTCATGTGATTTCAGACTGTCGCGACTGATGCCGACAATTGCAGTATTAGCAGATTGAAAACTTTCGTAAGAATCACGAAAGCAGATGCTTTCAGTCGTACATCCTGGTGTATTGTCTTTGGGGTAGAAATAGATGACCAGTTTTTTCCCTTTGTAATCAGACAGATTGAAAGGTTTAATGGTGGATTCAGCGGAAAAATCTGGAACGGTTGAATTCAGGGTAATATTTTCTTTACTCATCTCATGTCCAATAGTCATTCAGTCATGACCAGAGGCAGACAATGGTCTGCTATCCTGGCATTGGAATAATCGTGTTACAAGACCAAATAATATGCCTAATACCTGAAGATGGATAGATATCTATAGGCATGAAAAATGGTAAGATAGCTCTGCTGTTTAATTTTCTGGTAAAAGCTTGATTATTCATGCCTGAAATATCAGAATAATAATTTCCTCCCTTTTTTTAGGGATTTCATCTAATCAATCTGAGAGAGAACAAAATGCGTTTTATCGACAAGTCAAAGAAGCTGTCTAATGTTTGTTATGCGATTCGTGGTCCTGTTCTCGATCGAGCGAGACAAATGGAAGAAGAAGGGCAGAAGATTATCAAACTGAACATCGGTAACGTCGGTGTTTTTGGTTTTGAGCCACCAGAAGAACTCGTTCGCGACATGATTATGAACATGCAGAATGCATCAGCCTACTCCGATGCAAAAGGTATGTTCGCTGCACGTAAGGCAATCATGCAGTATGCGCAGCAGAAGAAAATCGATGGAGTAACAATCGATGACATCTATATCGGTAACGGTGCCTCTGAGCTGATTGTGATGTGTATGCAGGCCCTCTTGAATGAAGGCGATGAAATTCTTGTTCCATCTCCTGATTATCCATTGTGGACTGCATCAGTTACCTTGGCAGGGGGTAAGGCTGTTCATTATCTTTGTGATGAAGCCAATGACTGGATGCCAGATCTCAATGATATTGAATCTAGTATCTCTCAGCGTACCAAAGGTATTGTCCTGATTAATCCTAACAATCCAACAGGTGCTGTCTATTCTGAAGAGCTTCTTCTGAAGATCATTGATGTTGCCCGCCGTCATAACCTGATTATCTTTGCAGATGAAATCTATGACAAATGTCTGTATGACGGCGTTGAACATACATCAATTGCATCTTTGGCAGATGACGTTCTTTTTGTGACTTTGAATGGTCTTTCCAAGAACTATCGCGCCTGTGGTTATCGCGTGGGTTGGATGATTGTCTCAGGTGAAAAACGTTATGCGAAAGATTACATTGTTGGGCTGAACATGCTGACGACAATGCGTCTGTGTTCGAATGTTCCTGGTCAGTTTGCGATTCAGACTGCACTGGGCGGGTATCAGAGTATCAATGATTTGGTTGCTCCTGGTGGTCGTCTGGAACGTCAGCGCACATTGGCACATAAGCTCCTGACAGATATCCCAGGTGTGACCTGTGTGAAGGCGAAGGGTTCTCTTTACCTGTTCCCAAGATTGGATCCTGAAATTTATCCAATCAAGGATGACGAACAGTTTGCTTACGATCTGTTGGATCGCGAGAAAGTCCTGATTGTTCAGGGTACGGGGTTCAATTGGATTTCCCCTGATCATTTCCGTGTTGTTTTCTTGCCAGATTCAGATGACCTGACGCTTGCTATTGGCAGAATTGCAAATTATCTGGCGCATTTGAGAAAGAAATTTGGTACTGAACAGCTTGCCCTTGAAAAATACGGTAAAGCTTGATCAGTAACTAGAATCAGTAATATTGAAGTTGAAAGAAATGAAACCAGTTAAAGTTGGTATTCTTGGTTTAGGCACTGTTGGATCTGGTACTTTCAAGGT
>CAZHQM010000115.1:0-5056 GCA_964534155.1 uncultured Oxalobacter sp. | reverse complement strand
TCCGCTGGTATGAGATACAGCTTCTAAGCAAGAGGTTTTTCCCTTATCCTCGAAACAGCCCGTGTTTTTGAATACGGGCTGTTTTTATTCCCCGCCTTGAAAACCATTCTGCCGCCAGGCTTCATACACGGTGATGGCGACACTGTTGGAGAGGTTCAGGCTGCGGTTGTCTGGCATCATTGGCAGTCTCAGGCGGTGACCATCCAGAAAATACTGATGAATATGGTCTGCCAGTCCATGGGTCTCTGCCCCGAAAATAAACCAGTCACCCGATGAGAAGGTGGCTTGGGTATAGCTGATGCTGTCTCCCTTGGTGGTGAGGGCAAACATCTTTGCCTTGTCAGGCTGTTCGGTTGCCAGAAATGCTTCCCAGCTGGGATGGATCTTGATGGAGACAAACTCATGATAATCCAGACCTGCCCGCCGCATTTTCGCATGGTCAATCGGGAAACCAAGCGGTTCCACCAGATGCAGCTGGCAACCGGTGTTCGCACAGAGGCGGATGATGTTGCCGGTGTTGGGTGGAATTTCTGGTTCGACTAAAACAACATTAAACATGAGTGGTTCCTGCTGGGTTTTTCGGGGTTCTGGCAAAGACGATGTTGGTGACTTTCCCTGCGCCAGCCTGTTTCAGGACTCGGGCGATTTCATCCAATGTATGCCCGGTGGTCATCACATCATCTACGACAGCAATATGTTTGCCTTGGATGAGCGGTTGGATGACTGCTGAGACAGCAAATGCCTGATGCACATTCTTTTTCCGGACAGACAGGGCAAGGTCACTCTGGGGCTGTGTGTCCCGCGCTCGGGAGAGCAGTGTGCGGTGAGGAGAGACTTTCATCAGTTTGCCCAGTGTCTTGGCAATTTCATGGGACTGGTTGAAACCGCGTTCAATCAGCCGCCGGTTGCCTAATGGCACCGCAACCAGAAAATCAGGTGTGATGGATTGTTCGAGCACTGCCTGATACAGCAGTCTGCCCATGACAGGTGCCGCAGGTAACTGATGCTGGAATTTCAGCAGATGCACTATCTGGTCAACAGGTGGCACAAAGTCAGCGGCGACAATGGTGGCATCAAAGGCTGGTGGATTCTTCAGGCATTCTCCGCAGATCAGTGCTGATGATGGGGCTCCCTGTGTGAGCAGGCTGCCACATTGCTGACAGCGGATGGCATTCTTGGGGATATATCGGTCATGGCATGAATCACAGATGCCTTCCCTGCTGGGAGAATGACATAAAATACAGGGCGTAAGGGATTGGCGGATGGTATCTGCTATTGCAGAAAAAAAGTTCATATCCATCCTTTCATCGCCCGATTCAAAATCATTATTGTACAACCCAGGCATCCATCAACAGAACATGACGATTGACGCTTATAAAGTCAGAAAACTTTTCGGGAATCTGTCTCGAACAGAAGGCGGTCAGTTTCTTTTGCGGGAGGTTTCATCCCGTTTGCATGACCGCCTATCAGTCATGAAAGTGGATGCTGAGACATTGGCGGATATTGGCTGTGGCATTGGTGATGATCTGCCATTGCTCAAGGAAAGATTCCCGAAGGCTGATGTCCTCGGAATTGATGTTGCCAGTGCGTCGCTTCAAGAGGCGATGCGGCTTTATGGTTCAACACACTTCGACTGCTTCTGCGGTGATGCGGGATTGTTGCCATTACAGCCGGAGTCATTGAATCTGGTGTGGTCAAACATGATGCTTCACTGGGCTGATGATATCGGTGCTGTATTGGCAGACTGGTATCGGGTACTCAAGCAGGATGGTCTGCTCATGTTTTCCTGTCTGGGATTCAATTCTCTCCACAATCTCTATCATGCCTTTGAGGGTATTGATGGCTATGATCATGTCATGACCTTCCCTGATTTCCAGCAGCTGGGAGATGCGCTTATCCAGACAGATTTCCCTGCTCCGGTCATTGAGCATGAATGGATTGACCTGACCTATCAGGATGTGGGGGCATTGCTCTGTGATGTCCGTGCGTTTGGGGGGAATCCGCTCAGTAACTGCCGACAGGGACTGATGGGTAAAGGGGCTTTTGCTCAGGTTCTGCAGAATCTGGAAAATCTCAGGGATGCAGATGGCAAGATAACACTCAGTTTTGAAGTGGTCTTTGCCCATGCATTCAAAGAGAATCTACAGCAAAAGGATTTTCAAGTTGATCAGGAAAGCCCAATCACGTTCTATCCGTGATTTTGAGTCACATTTTGCAGAAAAATCTGATTCCTGTTATGCTGAGTCTATCGGCAGTTGATGACGGCAAAACGACTGTTTTTTTAATGGAAATTCAGAAAGGTACGTAACATGGCGCATATACTTCCACCATTGCCATATGCAGAAGATGCATTGTCTCCGGTCATTTCAGCAGAAACCATCAGCTATCACTATGGCAAGCACCATAAATCCTATGTGGATACCCTGAACCGCTTGATTGCGGGCACAGAATTCGAGAGCAAGTCCTTAGAGGAAATCATCCGCTCTGCATCAGGAGCCATTTTCAACAACGCTGCACAGGTTTATAACCATACCTTCTATTGGAATGGTCTGGCACCAAATGGCAAAGGGAAACCAGAAGGCGCCCTGTTGGTGGCTATCGAGAAGAAATGGGGCTCTTTTGAGGCATTTCAGGCTGCGTTTACAGTATCCTGTACGGGCAATTTCGGCTCTGGTTGGACCTGGTTGGTGAAAAAGCCTGATGGTTCGCTCGACATTGTGAATACCTCGAATGCGGCAACCCCGATTACAGGTGACGATGTTCCGCTGCTGACTTTCGATGTCTGGGAACATGCCTACTATGTGGATTACCGCAATGCCCGCGCAAAATATGTCGGTGAACTCTGGCAGATTGTGAACTGGGACGAAGTGGCAAAACGCTTAGGCTGATTGCTTTCAATTGAATACAAAAAGAAAACCCCGGAGCTTCTGCTTCGGGGTTTGTCGTATCTGAACAGGAATGCTTATCCGCCAAATGTCTGCAGGGTGCTGCGCATCTTTTTCAGTGCGGCAGTCTCAATCTGGCGGATACGTTCGGCAGAGACGCCGAATTCTTTCGCCAGATCGTGCAGGGTTGCTGCTTCACCGTCTTCCTTGTTGAGCCAACGGGCTTCAATGATGCGGCGTGAGCGGGCATCCAGTTTGCTGAGCGCTTCTGTCAGACCATCAGACTGCAGGCGGTCATACTGGCGTTTTTCCAGTACCACGGTTGGTTCTGCATCTTCAGAAGACAGATAGGAAATCGGAGCGAAGTTCGCATCATCGTCATCACGCTCAGTGGTTTCCATGGCGATGTCATGACCACCCATGCGGGTTTCCATTTCAATAACTTCTTCTTCTTTGACATTCAGCTTGTCCGCCAGCTCGGTGACTTGGGCTCTGGTCATGGCTTCAGTGCCAGATTTGTGGCTGCGCAGGTTGAAGAACAGCTTGCGCTGTGCCTTGGTGGTTGCCACTTTGACCATCCGCCAGTTCCGCAGGATGTATTCGTGGATTTCAGCCTTGATCCAGTGGATGGCATACGAAACCAGACGGACACCCATGTCAGGATTGAAGCGTTTGACCGCTTTCATCAGACCGATATTGCCTTCCTGGATCAGGTCGGCGTAAGGCAGACCATAACCCAGATAGTTGCGGGCGACAGAAACGACCAGTCTCAGATGGGACATAATCAGCTGCTGGGCAACCATCAGGTCATTCTTTTCCTGATAGGCTTTTGCCAGGGCGGTTTCCTGTTCCTGTGTCAGGATGGGCAGTCGATTGACTTCAGCAATATAAGCTTCGATGTTGCCAAGCGAGCCAGTGAAGGCTGGAGCCAATGCACGACTGCCTACAGTAGCCAAAGGCATTTTTGTAGACTTTTCGCTCATTTTTCAAACTCCTTGATCATTCTTATTCCCAACCGTTAGAAACAGATAACGGATTGCATATCACTATTTTAGCACTCTTGTTTTAAGAGTGCTAAATGATGGAAGCAATATTGACGCCAAAAAGGTAACAGTTTGTTACGGGGTTAAAAAGATGAAAAAACGACGGTTTACCAATAACTTAGCATGACCGTCGTTTGTATTGATGGATCAGTTCAGCAGGGCGTTGGCAAATTCCTCTGCCTTGAATGGCTGCAGGTCTTCGATTTTCTCGCCGACACCGATAAAGTAAACAGGGACTGGATGAGTCTTGGCAATAGCCGCCAGAATCCCGCCTTTAGGGGTACCATCCAGTTTGGTGACAATAAGGCCGGTCAGTCCCAATGCCTCATCAAATGCCTTGACCTGAGTCAGGGCATTCTGACCTGTGTTGCCGTCAATCACGAGCAGGATTTCGTGTGGTGCGGTTTCCAGACCTTTGCCAATAACACGTTTCACCTTCTTGAGTTCTTCCATCAGATGCAGCTGTGTTGGCAGGCGGCCAGCAGTATCCACCATGACAATATCAACATTCTTGGCCTTTGCTGAATGGACCGCATCGAATGCAATAGCAGCTGGATCACCGGATTCCTGGGCGATGACTGTGACATTGTTGCGTTCGCCCCAGACAACCAGCTGTTCACGTGCTGCTGCACGGAAGGTATCGCCAGCAGCCAACAGGACAGACTGCCCATTGTTCTGCATATGCTTTGCCAGTTTGCCGATGGAGGTTGTCTTGCCTGCGCCGTTGACGCCTGCCATCATGACGACCAGTGGTTCGTGTCGACCAAGCTCGAAGTCTTTTTCCAGTGGTTTCATCAGATTGACAAGCAGGCCGTGCAGCTCTTCTTTGATTTGGGCTGGGGAGGTCAGCTGCTTGTCTTTGACAATCTGTCTGAGCTGGTCAAGCAGATATTCTGTCGCAGGCCACCCTGCATCAGAAATCAGCAGGGCTTCTTCAAGTTCTTCGTACAGATCCTCATCGATCTTGGTACCGCCAAAGATGTTGAAGGATGTGGCAGTTTTTGCAAGACCAGCCTTCAGGCGGCTGAGCCAGGACTGTTTTTTCTCAGGCTCTGCCTGTGCGGAGGTCTGTCCTTCCTCGGTTGTTTTTTTTCTTTTAAAGAAGCTGAACATGGGATACCGTTTTAA
>CAZHQM010000114.1:0-5060 GCA_964534155.1 uncultured Oxalobacter sp. | reverse complement strand
CTGTAAATCAGAAGCCAGTCGTTCCACAGGATACAACTCCGGACTCCAATATTGAGGAAGTCACTCCTGAAACACAGCAGAATCCTGCTGTGGATAATCAGAGTGAAGAAACTCCACGTCGCAGATCACGTCGGACACGAACCAGAAACCGCCGTGAGAGCAATCCTGAAATGGCAGAAAACCAGATAACAGAACAACTGCCACAGCAGGAAAATGTAGTGACAGCCAGTGAATCTGCACCTGTTCAGACTGAAATGGATTTGCAAAACGCTGAAAGCAATGAAACTGCAGAACAGAAACCTGCACGTGAGAATACCCGCAGATCTCGTTCTAGACGCAATCGCAATAATCAGCAAGAGCAGGTATCTGTTGATTCAGAACAGCAAAATGATTCTGTTTCTGCAGTGGAATCAGCGATTGTAGAAGCCGAACCAGTTATTCTTGAGCCGGTACAAACTGAATCAATAGTTGAATCTACTTCTGTAGAGGCCGCTGTACAAGAGGCTCTGGTTGAACACGATATTTCGAATATCCCAGAAGAAACTGTCATCTCTGAAACAGCTGATGCGGTTGCATCGGTCGAAGAGCAGACCAAGGCGGAACCTGCAGTGACAGTAATAACTGAACAAATGCCTGAGGTAACATCATCCCTGGATATTCTTGCTGAAAATGACAGCACTGCAGTACCATCAGAAACAATTGAGTCACCTCAGAATCAGAAAGAGCCTGAAATTCAAGAAACTGCTCAGAAAGACACCTCGACAGATCTTGAAAAAATCCTGCAGGCAGCAGGACTGACAATGGCATCAACAAATCCAGAGAAAATGAAAAAAGTTCAGTTGGCTCAGCAAGAAGTTGAACCTGTACAAAAACCTTTGGGGCGAAAACGCAAGAAAGCAGTTATCGTCGATGAAGGTCCACTTATTCAGGTAAATACCAATCCAGAGCATATACTGTAATAACAGTCCATTAAAAAACCGCGTTGGAAAACGCGGTTTTTTAAACTGATGTCAAAGAAACTGCTACGACATGACAGAGCTGAAATTCGAGAATACAGGTACAGGCAAGACAGCAAAAGTTACAGCTGCCGTATCCCCTCATACTTATCCCCATACCCATCTGATTCTCGACCAGCTGAACCGTCCTTTGCAAGATCTGAGGATTTCAGTCACTGATCGATGCAACTTCCGTTGCCAATATTGCATGCCCAAACAGGTATTCGGCAAAGACTTCAATTTCATTCAGCATAGTGACATGCTCTCTTTTGAGGAGATCACAAGAATTGCTCAATGTTTTGCAAGCCTGGGCATATCTAAAATCCGTTTGACTGGCGGGGAGCCACTACTTCGCCGCAATATTGAACGCCTGATATCCTATCTTTCTGCAATCAAAACACCAAGCAAAAAACCGATTGATCTGACATTAACAACCAATGGCTCTGCGCTTTCTCAAAAGGCGCAGATGCTATTTGATGCCGGCTTGAAAAGAATCACGATTTCACTAGATGCAATAGACGATAAAATTTTCAGGAAAATCAATGATGTAGATTTTCCTGTTAAAACAATTCTAGACGCCATTGAAAAAGCTGTAAACATTGGTTTTACACCTGTCAAAGTCAATGCTGTCATACGTAAAGGCATCAATGAGAGCCAGATACTCCCTCTAGCAGAATACTTCAGAAGCTCTCCCGTTATATTAAGATTCATTGAATATATGGATGTTGGCACAAGCCATGTCTGGAATGATTCTCAAATCACACCATCAGTAGAAATCCAGAAAATTATAGATAATGTTTACCCAATTGAACCACTTCAGGCAAACTATTTGGGAGAAACAGCCCAGCGCTGGAAATATCAAGATGGTCAAGGTGAAATAGGCATCATTGCAAGCATTACCCAGCCATTCTGCTCTGAATGCACCCGCCTGCGACTCTCGACCGAAGGCTACATCTATCCATGCCTCTTCTCAAATCAAGGATTCGATCTGAAAAAAATGATTCGTTCAGGACAAACTGATGCACAGTTAATGCAAGCAATCAAAACCTACTGGTCTAAAAGGGATAACCGTTATTCAGAACTCCGGGAAACAGGTAATATCTGTTCAACTGAACAAAAAATAGAAATGCATTATATCGGCGGCTAAAACACAATATCTACCCCTTAATTTTCAGCAAATTACATATATATTCAGACAAAATGCATGAAAATCTAAAACAGGAGCAAGATTTAACAGTCTTGGTTTTAGCTGGTGGACAAGGTAAACGAATGGCCGGCGTAGACAAAGGATTGCAGCATTTCCAAGGCAAACCAATGATTGCGCATATTCTCGACGAAATCACTGCGCATACACAAAACGTCATCATCAGTGCAAATCGTAATCAGACTGTTTACGAATCATTTGGATATCCCATTTATCCAGATGAAATGGCAGGCCATTGGGGACCTTTAGCTGGTATATTATCTGGCCTTCGGCATTGTGCAACCCCATATATGGCAACAGTTCCATGCGATACCCCTTTTCTAAAATACGATGTCATTCAGCAATTATTTAATACCCTCAAAGACCAAAACGCAGAAATAGCAGTTGCTACCACAAAACATGGTGATTACAGGAAAATGCAATCTGTTTTCCTCGTAATGAAGACATCAGTCATCAACAGTCTTGAAAGTTATCTGAAAGATGGCAGTCATAAAATATCACCTTGGCTCAATCTTCAGAAGGCCATCTCTGTAGAATTTATTGAGGAAAACCTTTTCGTCAATATCAATACAAAAGAAGAACTTGAGTTCCAAGAAACAAAATTAATAAAAAGCTGATATGTGCAAACAGACAAGACAACAGGCAACCGTGATGCCAGATATGCTCTCTGTTAAAGAGGCACAAGATTGCATACAACTATCCCTGCAGAATATTGATCTCAAAACAGAACAGATTCCTGTGGCCGATGCATTGGATAGAGTGTTATCGGAAAATATCTACGCTGGGATTTCTGTTCCAGAATTTGACAGTGCAGCAATGGATGGCTATGCATTTCATCTTGAAAGCACAGCATCTACAGATATAACGCTGAAAATCGTTGGGCATGCCTATGCTGGACACCCATATATAGGTCCAATTTCTGGCAATGAGTGCATTCAGATTATGACTGGGACTCCTGTTCCAGAATACTGTAACACGGTTATTCAACAGGAAAATGTCAAGGCAACCGATAATCAAACCATCCGCATATCCGGACAAGGCTTCACCATAGGCGATAACATCCGTTTTAAAGGAGAAAATATCCAGAAAGGGAAATGCATCCTGACTAAAGGAACAAGATTGAAACCTCAGGATCTTGGCCTGTTGGCATCTGTTGGAATAACAAAAATCGCTGTTTACCAGAAAATAACCGTTGCTGTATTTTCAACCGGTGACGAACTCTGCACACCAGGAACACAGTTAGAAACCGGGAAAATCTATGACAGCAATAGGATTATCCTTTTAAATATGCTCAAAAAATTGGGATGTCAGACTGTCGACATGGGCATTATTGAAGACAATCCAATAACACTGGAGCAGGCATTAAACGAAACTGCTGTCAAAGCAGATGTTATCCTAACATCCGGAGGCGTTTCCGTTGGCGAGGCAGATTACACAAAACAGGTTATGGCAAAGCTGGGAACAATCCACTTCTGGGCAATCAAAATGCGTCCCGGGCGCCCTCTTGCATTTGGGAAAATCAAATCAAACCAACGTAATACATTGATTTTTGGTCTTCCAGGAAATCCCGTTGCAGCCATGATATCGTTCCTGTTTTTTATCAGAAATACATTACTGACGCTGATGGGAGTTCCACATCAGGCGCCAAGAATCTTCAAAGCAGTCTCAACAGATGATATCCCCAAAAAAACTGGGAGAACGGAATTCCAACGAGGAATAATCAACATAAAAAATGATGGATTGACAGTTTCACTGACAGGAGCACAAGGCTCGGGAATAATTCAATCGATGAGCGATGCAGACTGCATTATCCATTTGCCCGAAAATCAAAGCGATGTAAAAAAAGGCGATATCGTTGATATTATTCTTCTGGATACTCTCATCTGAGATATAAGAACGGGATGAAATTCAGGTAAGACACTAGAAAACAAGGAAACATCATGTTCAGAATTGGTTGCCATCTTTCTTCTGCAAAGGGCATGCTTTCAATGGGAAAAGATGCTCTCTCTGTCAAAGCAAATACCTTTCAGTTCTTCACAAGAAATCCTCGTGGCGGCAAAGCAAAGGATCTGGATATTGCTGATTGTGAAGCACTGAACACATTGATGACAGACAATCATTTTTCTAAAGTCATTGCACATGCACCATATACGCTGAACATGGCTGCCAAAGACGAAGGATTGCGAGAATTTGCATACAACATCATTATCGATGACCTGACACGTCTTTCCTATATCCCAACAGCCCTATACAACATACATCCAGGGAGCCATGTCGGACAGGGGGCTGAAAAAGGCATTCAATTGATTTCCGAAATACTTTCAAGGATTCTCGAGAAGGATGGCAACACACCAATCTTGTTAGAGACCATGTCTGGAAAAGGCAGCGAAATCGGAAGAACCTTCGAAGAAATTCAGGCAATCATTACCCAATGTGAGAACCATCCAAGACTAGGTGTCTGTTTAGATACATGCCATGTCTGGTCCGCGGGTTACGACATCGTCAATAGATTGGATGAGGTTCTAGACAATTTTGATAACATCATTGGACTGAATCGATTACAGGCAATTCATCTGAACGACAGTATGACACCATTTGCCAGTTTCAAAGACCGCCATGAGAGTATCGGGAAAGGCACTATCGGACTTGATGGCATCGTCAATCTGATTAACCACCCGAAGCTGCAACATCTTCCCTTCTGCCTTGAGACCCCTAACGACACAAAAGGACATGGCGTTGAAATTGCTATGCTCAAGACAAAATTCATAGACTGACAAATATAAGCCTCATCACAAAAACATGATGAGAGCCTGTAACGATTTCTGTTGACTTTTATCAGAGATAGGCAGAGACCCTTTCCC
>CAZHQM010000113.1:0-5223 GCA_964534155.1 uncultured Oxalobacter sp. | reverse complement strand
CATCTGCACCCAGGGTGGTATTGTCTGCAGTCACGATATTGCCGTTTACGATTGGGCGGATAGGATCTTTAGAGAAATCATGATTTGATCCCTCATTTTTCTGGCAGACCATATCCAGATGACCCTGCAGGATAACGCCAGGAATATTTTCTCGTCCTTTAGTGGCAGGTTTACGGATAATCAGGTTGCCACCTTTATCAATCAGGTTTTCCAATCCCTGCTGATCAGCCCAGTCTTTGAGAAAGGCAACAACAGCCTCCTCATTTTTTGATTTACGGGGAATACGGCTCAGGGCTGCGAAATGCGCCCATACGGATGCAGGCTCCAGACCTGCAAAAGGGAATTCATTCATTTTGTTACAAAAGTCGTGAAGGATAATCAAGAATACGATAATGCAATCATACCAATTCCAGCACCATTCAATACGTGCATTTCGAAAAAAACCAGCAAGAAAAGCCAGTGCAGGTATCGAGAGTTCAACTGAACATGAGAAAGCACGGCGCCTGTGCTATATTCATAGCTTCGATTTCCGGTATATCCAGACAGCCATTAAAAGAAAGCTGATCAATGAAAGAGTTTGTCGCATTTTACCTATCGTTCTTTGAACAATCCCCAGTACTGTACACAATTGTGGCATTGCTGCTGATTATGCTTTTTTCGATCATCCTGCATATCATCTTCAAGCAGGTGCTTTTGCGTGTCGTCAGAAAACTGCTCCAGTACACGGGGATTTCCGATGTTGGCTATGAACTCCTTAACAGAGTGGCAACCCGTCTGGCAAACATTGCACCAGCTCTGGCATATACCAGTGCCTACAAATGGATTCCGCACCTGCCGCCAGAAATCGGTATTTTCCTGCACCACACAGCAGCATGCTTCATCATCCTGAGTATGGCAATGGCATTGGCAGGCGGTCTCGATATCGTCAACGCACTGTACAACAGAAGAGAAAACGCATCTCATCGCCCAATCAGAGGCTATATCCAGTTGCTCAAACTGGCGATTTACCTGATTGCAGGCATTCTGATTGTTTCTGTCGTTTTCGATAAATCCCCAATCCTGTTGCTCTCTGGCTTGGGCGCGATGGCAGCAGTCTTGATGTTGGTTTTCCAGGATACGATTCTTTCGCTCGTTGCCAGTATCCAGATTTCTGCCAATGGCACCGTCCGTGTCGGTGACTGGATCGAGATGCCAAGCCTCAATACCGATGGCACCGTGATTGATCTGGCATTACATACCGTCAAGGTCCAGAACCTTGACCGAAGTGTGACAACCTTCCCTGTCAGAAGACTGATCACCGACCCATTCAAGAACTGGAGGGGAATGCAGGAATCTGGTGGACGCCGTGTCAAGCGGGCAATCTATATCAATCAGGCAAGCATCCATTTCCTGACAGAATCTGAATTCCAGTCCATGAAGCAGCTTCGGCTCATGAAATCCTGGCTGGCATCCTACGAAAAACGGCATGGCGAGCAGACTGCAGATGAAACAGATGCTGAGGGCTATTACAATAGCCATCGCCTGACAAATGTCTCTGTATTCCGGGCATATGTCGAGCAGTATCTCTATAGCCACCCGGAAATCGACAAGACCGACACTATTCTTGTCCGTCAGATGGATCCTGAACCAACAGGTATGCCGATTGAGATCTACTGCTTCGTCACCACAACCGACTGGAACCGGTACGAGGAACTGCAGGCAGATATTATCGATCATATCTATGCCATCCTGCCACTCTTCGGTTTATCCATTTATCAGCAGCCAAGTGGTCAGGATATGGAAAAAATCGGATTGCGGGCAGCTTCACTCGATAAAATCCTCAATGGTTGATAAGGGTTCTGATAGACTCTCATAGAGAACACATCACTGAAGATATCGAGATGAAGCTCAAGAAGATCTATCAGAATCTGCCAGACACAGTCCGTTATATCATCACGGCAGTTGCCCTATGGATTCTGGCAGTCCTTGCTGGCATGGCGCCCGATGAATATCAGGGCTTCCTGCAGGTCATCAGCGGCCTCTTTATGGCAGTTGGTCTGGTTATCGTCTTTTTCCTGATCCAACGCTATCTATCTCAGCGTTTCAACAGCGTCACAATGCTCCAGCGGATGAATGCGCATGTCCTGTTTGGACGTTTGAATATTCTCGAAGCCCAGTTGTGCCTTTTCTCTGAAAAACTTGAACTGCTTCCATTTCCCCAGAATACAGACTGTGTTCAACTGCTTGAGAAGGCCTTATCGGTTCTGAACGATGAGTCATGGCAGGATTCCATCCAGACTCTGTCAAAATCCAGCAATCTTCATCATGAAGAGCGTGAAAATCTCAAGAAAGGCTTTGAACAGCTGAACAGACTGTTCCAGGCTATCCGTGAACTGGAAAAAGTCCAGAGCCCGCAACCGGCAGAATTGGTTACATGGCAGAAACGGCTGCATCAGTTGACCGAAAACACACTGGAACCTTTCAGGAAAGTCATCTGGCATATCGAAGCGTAGTCCATGAATCAGGGAAAATTGAGATATGGGAACTATTCTTGTCATCGGTGCTATCATCCTTGTCCTTGTGGTGATATTCCTGCTCAACCGGGTCAGGAAAAAACAGGAAGATGGCAATGTCCTCGTTTTTGAACGCATGAATGCCGGCCTTCTTGAGGGTAGGCTGACCATCCTGATTGCCAGTCTCGATGACCTTGTCGATGGATTGTCATATCGTCTGCAGCATGACCGCCAGTCAGTGCTGGAACAGTTTCAGCAACTCGCTTCTGCAAAAAATGCGCAATGGCAGGAAGACCTTCTTGATCTTGCGAGCCGGAGCTCATTTGATATGGGAGAGGGCGGACGGATCAGGAAAGGCCTTGATAACCTGCAGAGACTTCTGCAGATTGAAGCTGAAATCAGAAATGCCGATGGTGCGGATACTGCTGAATTGGCTTCGAGGATTATCGATGCCGCAGGTAAGGCAGCAGGCTTCTTCAGGAACGCCCGCTATAAGTTGGTGGTCTGTTGAAAGGAATATCTTAATGATATCTCATGGATATGAAATCCATGAGATATCAAGAATGCACTAGAAACGTTTGAAAGTCAGGGCGTTCCCATCAGAGAACTTGAGCGTCATCAGAGATTCTTCAGAGAATGAAACCTCTGCTGGTTTTCTCAGCTGATCGTTCACAAGCTGTTCCAGATCATTCAACGCTGGATGGCACATTCTCTTCGTGGACATCAATGACGTCAGCGTGATTTTCTGCCCATCCATTTGCCATACACCATTCATCACATTGCAGGCATTCTGAACGGCAAAACGGTTGCCAATGAAATGCAGTTCTACAGGTGCCTCATCCTTCACGAAATAACCGGCAATACGATTCCCCTGAGAATCGACCGCATTCTGGAGCTGCCACCGGGAGTCTTCAGAAAGTTGGTTGGAAGAACTGGCAGCTGATGCCACGCTTGGATCAGTGTTTATCTTGTTCAATCCTGTTGCTGTGCAGGCGGTTGTAGCCAGCACGGCAGCAGCACATAGGCAGCATTGTGTCAGAAAACGCATAGTGACCTCATTTAATGATATTCATCTTTGAACGGTCACGTTCAGGCTTTGCAGGAGACTCATCGGTGTATCCAACAGCAACACCGAACTGAGGATTGAAGTTTTCTGGAATACCCAATTCTTTCTTCAGTTGGGCGGCAACGACAGGATCCTGGAAAGCTTGGGTATAACCAGCCAGATAGCAGGAGCCAAGCCCCAGGGATTTGGCTGCAACACACATATTCTGGCAGGCGTTCGCACAGTCAATGCGGGTATTTGGCGTTTCGTTGCCAGAAACAATGATCAGGGTTGGTGCATTGTAGAAAGGACAGAAATTTGGATCCTTGGATTTTGCCAGACTCTTTTCATCACCAGCCTTTGCCAGCGTATCACGTACAGCATCACGGATCTTTTTCAGCATGGCAGGGTTCTGTACAGCAGTCAGGAACCATGCCTCACGGCCACGGGAAGTCGCTGCATAGAGACCGCATTCCAGAATGGCATTCAGTGCGTCATCAGAAATCTGTTCTGTTTTGTAGGAACGGATACTGCGGCGGTTGAGCATATTGTTGATGGTTTCGTTCATCAGATATCTCCTTAAAGACGGTGGATAGATATCCCCACCGTATTGATAGCTTGTCTAAAGCATGGAGCTTATCAGAACATCGATTGCTGTGAAAGCGGGGAAACGAATTGTAGAGGGGATGAAAAAGCCCCTGATACCGAAATGAAGTGTGAAGGCATCAGGGGAAAGGGACAATGAAAAAAATTGCTAGAAAAGTAAGGAAAGACTCATCATCAATCCCGAAGTCAGTGGAATTGAAAAATTGTCATCAATATGGATTCTGTTTTCATAAGCCTCGGCAAAAGTGGCAATTGCAACGCCAAGAATGCCTAAAACGGCAAAGGAGAAATGCATTTGATAAAAGAAATAGAAAAACAGGACTACCGCATAACCTGTCCAGAAAAAGGCAACACTGCCTTCAATGCTTTTGGTTCCCTGATTGAATTTATGTTTGCCAAACTTGCGGCCAATCAATGCTGCTGCGGTATCTCCGAGTAGCATGACAGTAAATGCGGACATGGCGACAACTTGAGAAAAACAGGCAATGCACATCAGGGCGGCACTGAGCACGTAAGGTGCACCGCTTAGACGGAAAGTGCCCGAACGTTTTTCCTTCTCTCGCAGGATACCCCCAAACAGCGTGCCATACGTCGCAGTGAACAGCGTCCATCGCTTGTAATTGCCATATTCTGTGATGACACATCCTGCCAGCAGAATGCTGAACAGTAGGACATTCAGCATTTTAGGTAAGACTGCCATTGAGGCAACCATCCAGAGCGAGCTGATATGGATAGCTTTTCTGAAAAGCTCTTTCTGATACGAAATCTGGGTGCTCATTTTGATGCAACCTCCATCGGTAAAGTTGGTAAAGGCTCTTTGCGGCAGCTGTCAAACATATCCAAAGACTTGTCATAAGTCCTCGACTTGATTTCCATCAGTGCCAGTAATGTGGAGAAAAGATTGTCATGGGAGACTGATTCAGAGTCGGCCTTCTTAGCAATACAGCTGAAATCCAGATGGTCCTGTTTTTTCATGCGTTCAGACATCCAGAGAACCATTGGAACATGCTTCTGCTCCTCTGGTGGAGCCTGTAACGATTTCTGTGGACTTTTATCAGAGATAGGCAGAGACCCTTTCCC
>CAZHQM010000112.1:0-5303 GCA_964534155.1 uncultured Oxalobacter sp. | reverse complement strand
GTTCTGTCCTGCTTGTTGATACCTACAATGTCCTGCGCAGTGGTGTTCCGAATGCGATCAGAACAGCAAAAGAGGTTCTGGCTCCACTGGGTAAACGGTTGAAAGGCATCCGAATCGACAGTGGTGACCTTGCGTATCTGTCTAAACGCAGCCGCCAGATGCTCGATGAGGCTGGGTTGGATGACTGCAAGATTATTGTTTCCAACAGTCTGGATGAATACACGATTACCTCGCTCTTGAATCAGGATGGTGCGATTGACAGTTTTGGTGTTGGCGAACGGTTGATCACCTCAAAAGACAGCCCAGTTTTTGGGGGTGTGTATAAGCTGGCGGCGGTCATCAACGATGGCAATGTCGTCCCGAAGATCAAGATTTCTGAAAACATTGAGAAAATCACGAATCCAGGTCTGAAGCAGGTTTACCGAGTTTTCAATGAAGAAGGTTATGCCGTTGCCGACCTGATTGCCAACCACGATGAAGTGCTGGATTTCTCAAAGCCTGTGCCTTATGTGGATCCTAAGAGCCCATGGAAACAGCAGTCTTTTGAGAGCTGTACAGCTGTTGCGCTTCAGGTTCCAGTCTTCAAGGGTGGAAAACGTGTCTATGAGGCACCGGCACTGGCTGCAATCAGGGAGTATGTGGCGGATCAGCTGACCAACAAGGTCTGGGATGAGGAACTGCGCTTTGAATACCCTCACCAGCATTATCTGGCGATGACCCAGTCCTATTATGCGATGAAGATGGATCTGCTGAACCAGAACGGCAAATCTTCTGAGTGAGTTTGACGGGGTATGACGATGAAAAAGCTGCTGTTTCTTGGCGGAATTGCACTTTGCTTCTCAGCCCCTGCCTTTGCTGGCTGTGAGCAGCTCAAGGGGGCTTTTTCATTTGTCACCTATCAGGGCAAGGCGCGCACCTCAAAACCTGTGAGACTGACCTGTGAGGGAGAGACGGTTTATTACACATCAGTCTGCAGCAATGCCCATTTCCATTCGGAGCGGGCAGTTGCTGTCTGCCTTGTCATCGGCAGGACAACAACAGCAGAGTGGCTGGTGGCAAAACAGTCTGCCCAGAACATGGATACCCATAAATCAGTCAAGGATGAAAGGCTCTTGGGCAAGCACTGTGCCTATGCTGACAGTGGGTGGCAATGCCAGAGCTGGCAACCGGTCAAAAACATCAAGGTCCAGCACGACCGGAAACAGATGACCGATGACGAGGATTCTGGGGCGTATGCCATTATCGACCGATAGCCCTGCCGCAATCCTTCCCTGCATCCTCACACAACAGTCTGTTTTTCCAAACCAGAATCCAAACAATTTCATTGTTTTCAATGGAAAATATTTACATATTGGCTTCAATCTGAGAAACTTTGATGTTTTGCAACCGCCCTTTTCCCGTTATAAATTGGTGGATTTCTACACCTAGATGAGAATCAGGGCATCAAGAGAATAATCTGACATGAATCAAGCGACAATCTGTATCTTAATTACTATCGTCGTCTATCTTGCAAGTATGCTTGCGATTGGCTTCTACTATGCGAGAAAGACTGAGTCTACCGCCGATTACTTCCTCGGTGGCCGTAAACTGGGACCTCTGGTCACCGCAATGAGTGCTGAGGCATCTGATATGTCCAGCTGGCTGCTGCTGGGGTTGCCTGGGCTTGCTTATCTGTCCGGTATCGCTGATGCGGGTTGGACAATTATCGGTCTGGGTGTTGGTACCTATATTGCATGGCTGGTGGTTGCGAAACGTATCCGCCGCTACACACAGATCACCAATTCCATCACCCTGCCTCAGTTCTTCTCTGACAGATTCCGTGACAAGAAATGTATCCTGACTGCGATTGCCGCAATCATTATTGTCATTTTCTTCATTCCTTACACTGCGGCTGGTTTTGCTGGTTGTGGCAAGCTGTTCTCTTCTCTCTTCGGCATAAACTACATGACCGCAATGATCATCTCTGCATTGGTGATTGTCGGTTATACCGCAACGGGCGGTTTCTCTGCTGCGTCTATCACTGACCTTATCCAGAGTATCATCATGTCGGTTGCGATTATCGTTGTGACCTGTTTCGCCATCAGCATGGCTGGCGGTATGGGTGCTGTGATGGAAACCGCGAGCTCTATGCCCGGCTACTTCTCCCTGACCGAGACTTTCTCTGAAAAGAGTGGTTCTGCTGAGCCTTTCGGTTTCCTGAAGATCATCACCACCGTGTCTTGGGGCTTGGGCTACATGGGTATGCCACACTTCCTGCTGCGTTTCATGGCAATTGAAGATGCAGAAAAGATCAAGATTTCCCGCCGTGTTGCAATCACCTGGGTTTCCATCTCCATGGTTGTTGTGATTTTCCTGGGTATGACTGGTCATGCAATGAGTGCCGCAGGTGTTATCCCTGAACTGCACGGTTCTGCAACTGAAACCATCATTGTGAAGATTTCTGACCTGCTCTCTACCTACGGTATCATTCCTTCCCTGTTTGCTGGTCTGGTTGTTGCAGGTATTCTCGCAAGTACCATGTCTACTGCTGACTCCCAGCTGCTGGCAGCCGCATCCAGTGTTTCTGAAAACCTGTTGCAGGAAACCTTCAAGATGAAACTGGGCCCTCGCACCAGCATGATGGCAGCCCGTATCACCGTTCTGGTTATTGCAGTACTCGGGGTTATCATGGCGGCAGACCCAGACAGCTCTGTCTTTGGCATTGTCTCCTTTGCATGGGCAGGTTTTGGTGCCGGGTTTGGTCCACTGGTTGTCTGTGCGCTGTTCTGGAAACGGACTACCTTTGCGGGCGCACTGGCAGGCATGATTTCCGGTGGTGCGATGACCATTATCTGGAAGTATGGCATCAGCAAACTGGGTGGTGCATTTGCCATCTATGAGCTGGCACCGTCTTTCGTTATCAGTCTGATTGCTATCGTGATTGTCAGCATGATGACCAAAGAACCTTCCAAGGAGATTCAGGAAGAATTCGAACTGGCTAAATCCAATAAGCCACTGACCAACTGATTCTGGTCGATTGATTCAGCAGAAAACGGAGCTTGATGCTCCGTTTTCTGTTTTCAGCTTTCGACTTTTGATGCCAAGAGCTGACAGATGTCTGCGAGGTATTTGAGCTCCTGCTGGTAAACGACTTCTGGTGGAGGGCAGACCAGCCAGTCATCAGGTTCTGGACCATTGGTCTCGTATTCAAGGATTGCCTGATAGAGTTCATCACGTTCTGCACGGATTTCTGCAATGGTCTTGTCTTTGAAGCGTTCTGCGTAGCCGCCGAGATTGAGTTTAATCATTGTCGTTACTTTCTTCTGTCTTGGTCTGTTTTTCTGACTGTTCCTGGATTGGCTTCCCCGCTCTGGCCTCCAGTTCTTTCTGGACCATGAGACTGGTCTGGGAGACCGGTTTCAGGGCATCTTCCAGTGTGAGGGTTTCTGCAATTTTCAGCTGTTCTTCTGTCATGGCATTTTCAATGTCTTCGACAACAACATCTGCATTGCGGTCAAATTCTTCTGCTTTCTTCGCCAGCACATAGGCATGTATGATGTTTGGCAGGATACCTCTTCCTTCGAGCTTGGCCTGTGCCAGCAGGACCAATGCCCCAGGATGCCCCTGTGCCGCTGCATGGGTTGCCCAATAGACTGCCAATGCATCATCCTTGATGTTGTTGACTTTGCCTTCGTAATAGACGTCTGCCACGATGTACTGGTCGATTGCCCTGCCCTGTTGGGCTGCCTTGGTGAACCACTCAAGGGCTTTTTCGGCATTCTTGAGTGTACCGATTCCCCTACGATAGGCTACGCCCATGATGTGCTGGGCTTTTGGATATCCCTGCTTTGCGGATTCCTGCCACCAGAGAAAAGCTTTGTCATTGTCCTGAACGAACTGCCCACCGTTGTAGCTCCCCATGCCAAGGCGGTACTGGGCTTCTGGATTGCCTGCAAGAGCCTTTTCCTGAAGTTCTGCCGGCGACAGTTCTGCAGGCAGGGTATCCTGATAAGTCGATACGGTAATTTCAGGGAATGCTTTTGCTGTTGAGGT
This sequence comes from uncultured Oxalobacter sp., assembly GCA_964534155.1. Lineage (GTDB taxonomy): Bacteria > Pseudomonadota > Gammaproteobacteria > Burkholderiales > Burkholderiaceae_D > Oxalobacter. The sequence goes on along the minus strand of CAZHQM010000112.1, from coordinate 1,271 downwards.
TTTCTCTGTTACCGGTTGTTTTTTATCGACTTTATCGGCTTTTTCCGCTGGCTTTACCTTTGCTTTTGGCTCCTTAACCGGCTGTTCTTCCGCAGGAGCTGCAACAGATGGATTCTTCTGAACCACTGGAACATCTGCCTGTTTTTCTGGTTGAGGTTCTGCGATTGACTGTACTGGCTGCTTTTCTACAGGCGCGGACTCAGATGCAACAGATGGTATTGGCTCTGATTGAACCGGCTCAACCGCCGGCTTCTCTTCAGATGCAGGCTGTGCCACTGTCTCACCTTCTGGAACGCCTGCCGAGGGTTCTGGCTGTTCTGCTTGCTCTGGCTTTTCCTGCATCTGTTCCAAAGCCAGCTCGTCGGTTTCAACGAGATTACCCGATGAAACCACCCCACCGACAAAGCGGAACACTTTCATCGCCATTTCCGGGATGGATGGTCCGGGTTCTGGCTGCCAGCCTTCTTCCTGTGCAGAAGCAGGCAATGCAAACATCAGGCTGATCAGAACGGGAAGCAGCAGTTTCTTGGGCATGGATGGTTTCCTGTTTTTGGGAGATTCCATGATAGCGGATTCGTCGGTGCAATGAAATGTATCAGGCTTCACTGGTGTCTGCCTTTTCGTATGGCATCAGCTGTTTACCATCATCCTGCCAGAGTGCACCAAAACGCTGACGGGCAAGACTCTCCGCTTTCTGCGGGTCTAGGAAATATCCGATAGGTTCCCTGCCTGCTGAGGCAATCTGGTAGATACCGTCTACTCCCTCAATGAAGGTCGGGAAATCACCGCATGGGGTATGCTCAATCCAGATATGGTAGGTTTCCAGCTCATATTCCCATTCTGTTTTTGTTTTGGTGATGCCAAGCGTTTCCCTGGCTTTTTCCCATGTCTGCATGATGTGAATTTTCCGACTGGCAGAAAAGAATCTATCTATTGAAACGTGTTATGCTTTTTTCAGATTGTACGGCAATAACCCCTTGTCTCTAAGGAATCTCGTATGAAAAAACTTTTGATTGGCATCACTTTCACAGCATTATGCTGTCAGGCTTTTGCTGGCAATGATGACTGGCGGCATGTCGGCAACCAACCCGATGATGATGGTTCTGCATGGAGTGCCGTTTATGGGAATTACGGTAATCTTGATAAGGAAAACCATCGAGGTTGGGTGAAGATTGAAATCCTCAAAGGCAGCATGAAAGGCGAAACCAACCTGAGATATATGGTCGCCGACTGTACCAGGAAACAGGTCAGGACACTGCATGGGATGTGGT
>CAZHQM010000111.1:0-5345 GCA_964534155.1 uncultured Oxalobacter sp. | reverse complement strand
TTTGCCCATTAAAAACCCCTTTAAGTAGTGGTCTACTTAAAGGGGTATAGTTCACTTTTTATTGCATCAAATTGCGTTGCTACCTGTTTCACCAGTTCGGATGCGGATAACCTGTTCGACATTCTGGACAAAGATTTTCCCATCTCCAATTTTGCCTGTTCGTGCGGCTTTGATGATTGCTTCGACTGCAAGATCAAGGATGGCGTCGTCAACAACAACCTCAATCTTGACCTTAGGCAGAAAATCAACAACATACTCAGCTCCACGATACAGTTCTGTATGCCCCTTCTGTCTACCGAATCCTTTTACGTCAGTCACGGTGAGACCATTGATTCCTGCTTCTGAGAGGTTTTCCCGGACTTCATCAAGTTTAAATGGTTTGATAATGGCGGTGATTTTTTTCATGGCAACTTCAATTCCAAGATGTTTGACCAAGTGCTATTTTAAAATAAATCAAATTCAGCTGTGAAATTTTGAAGTGATTGGGTAACGCCAATCACGTCCAAATCCTCGAGATGTCAAGCGGATGCCAACAGGAGCCTGTCGGCGTTTATATTCATTTCGTCTGATGAGTGAAACAATCCTTCTGATATCAGATTCGTTATAGCCAAGCGCAATGATTTCTTCAATGCTTTTATAGTCCTCCATGAACAATTTGACGATAGCATCAAGGATTTCATACGGAGGTAAGGAGTCCTGGTCGCATTGATTGGGTTTCAGTTCTGCAGATGGTGCTCTTGTCAGAATACGTTCTGGGATGACATTGGATACAGAATTACGGTGTTGGCAAAGGCGGTAAACCATTGTTTTGTAGACATCTTTGATAACGGCAAAGCCCCCAGCCATGTCACCATAAAGTGTGCAGTAACCAACAGCAGTTTCACTCTTGTTTCCTGTAGTCAATACAAGTGAGCCTGTTTTATTGGACAGTGCCATAAGCAATGTGCCTCGGATTCGTGCCTGAAGGTTTTCTTCTGTCGTATCTTCTGGAAGACCAGCGAACTGCTCTGCCAGTGTTTGATTGAATGCGGCAAAACAGGGTGAAATCGGTAACGCATCACAACGAACATTCAGGCGTTTTGCCATATCCATGGCATCAATATTCGACATATCACTGGTGTATTGCGATGGCATCATAACTGCACGCACACGTTCTTTCCCAAGAGCATCATGTGCAATGGCAAGGACAAGCGCGGAGTCAACTCCGCCAGACAGTCCAATGATCGCTCCTGGAAAACGATTCTTATTGATATAGTCCTGAACCCCCAGCACCAGTGTCTGATAAACCTCTTCCTCCAGATCTGGATGAGGTTCGATTCGTGATGGGAAAATGCCTGATTGTTCACATGTAACAATCTCAAAATCGTTTTGGCAATGTTTTAATTGCGTGACAAGCTTTCCGTCTGGATTGATGGCAAAAGAACGGCCATCGAATACCAGTTCATCCTGTCCACCCACCATATTGGTATAAATAGTAGCGAGTCCTAACGAGGTAGCATTTGCTTTTACAGCATCATATCGTTGCTGCATTTTCCCTATCTGGAAAGGGGAGCTGTTGATATTCAGGAGGATTTCTGCTCCAGCTTCTTTGGCTCGTTTGGCTGGTTCTGTAAACCAGATGTCTTCACAGATAGCCAGCCCAAAACAGACACCGTTCACAGTGAATGTAAGTGGCTGTTTCCCTGCAGAAAAATAGCGGCGTTCATCAAAGACAGAGTAATTTGGAAGTTCTTGTTTGAAGTACGTGCCAAGAATCTCACCGTTAACCAGAACGGAACATGCGTTGTAGTGTTGGCTATTTTCAATATACGGGTGACCGACAATAACGTGCAGATCTTTGAAGTTTTTCAGATCCTCTCTCAGATTGCTCAATTCCTGCAGGGTTGCGTCATAGAAACTGGTCTGCAGGAGCAGGTCTTCCGGCGGATACCCCGTCAAGGAAAGTTCTGGTGTTAAGACGATGTTGGCTCCATGGTCAGCAGCTTTTTGGGCAATGGATGCGATGAGTTGCCGATTTTGTGTTAAATCACCGACTGTACAGTTGATTTGAGCGATAGCAACTTTGGCTGACATGATGCGATTCCCCCGAATTTATTTAGAAAGAATATGGTAATTTACCATATCCGATGAGTGTAACGTGTTCTCTTGATTTGACTTGATAGGTAAGGGAACTGAATTTGTTAAAATGATAGAATCTCGGACCAGAATCGTGGTCCACCCCGGATGACCAGCTAATGCATTTTCAATAATCTTAAAAGGTAACTTTTTCCATGCAGTATGTTTCGACCCGTGCCACTGGGAATGATGGCGAAAAACGGACATTTACACAGATATTACTGGAAGGTCTTGCCCCTGATGGTGGTTTGTATATGCCAGAGGTTTATCCAACTGTCACATCAGAAGAATTAGACAGTTGGCGTTCTCTTTCTTACGCAGGACTGGCTTTTGAGATCCTGAAAAAGTTTGCCGATGATATTCCTGAGGCTGATTTGAAGAGATTGGCTGAAAAAACCTATACTTCTACGGTCTATAAGAATACCCGACAGGGTGAGGATGCGGCTCAGATTACACCATTGAGATTGCTGGAAGAAAAGGATGGCAAAAAACTGCTCCTTTTAGGATTGTCCAATGGTCCTACTCTGGCATTCAAGGATATGGCAATGCAGATGTTGGGCAACCTTTTTGAGTATGAGCTTAGTCGACAGAATGCAGAATTGAATATTCTGGGCGCGACATCTGGTGATACGGGTAGTGCAGCTGAATATGCAATGCGTGGCAAAAAGGGAATCCGAGTCTTTATGCTGTCACCACATCAGAAAATGAGTGCTTTCCAGACTGCCCAGATGTTCAGCCTTCCAGATGAGAACATCTATAACATTGCTGTTCAGGGGGTATTCGATGATTGTCAGGATATTGTGAAGGCAGTTTCTAATGATTTGCCGTTCAAGAGCCGTCAGAAAATCGGCACAGTGAATTCAATCAACTGGGCCCGTGTGGTTGCTCAGGTCATTTATTATTTCCGTGCATATCTTTCTGCGACATCAACAAGTCAGGAGAAGGTTTCATTTACAGTGCCATCAGGTAATTTCGGTAATATCTGTGCTGGTCATATTGCAAGGATGATGGGATTGCCGATTGAAAAGCTGGTTGTGGCAACAAATGAAAACGATGTGTTAGACGAATTCTTCCGTACAGGTGTTTACCGTGTCCGTAAATCGGCGGAGACCTATCATACCAGTAGCCCATCAATGGATATTTCCAAGGCATCTAATTTCGAACGCTTCATTTATGATCTGCTTGGTAAAGATGGTGATCGTGTCAGAAACCTGTTCAGACAGATTGAAACGAAAGGCAGTTTTGATTTGTCTGGAGCAGATGGCAGTGATGGTGCAGAGTTCTCATCTGTGTCCAAGTTCGGCTTTGAGTCTGGCAAATCCACCCATGCAGATCGTATTAATACCATCCGTTATGTAGAATCTGAATTTGGTATCACTGTAGATACGCATACTGCTGATGGAGTCAAGGTTGCAAGAGAGCATCTGCAGGCGGGGATTCCAATGATTGTATTGGAGACTGCTCAGGCAGCGAAATTCAATGAAACCATCAATGAAGCTCTTGGTCGAGATGCTGAGCGTCCAGAAGGTTTTGAAAATATTGAAGATTTGCCGCAACGATTTGTTGTAATGCCTGTAGATGCAGGAAAAGTCAAACAATATATTGCAGAAAGAACTGGACTGTAAGTTTCGGGCGATGTTCAATGCTTGATTTGGATGATGCATTGTCCATCTTGTTGGATGGGGCGGTACGAATAACCGACAAAGAGGATGTGTTTCTGGCAGAGGCATCTGCTCGGGTACTTGCTGAGAATCTGCATTCGGACATTATGGTCCCGTCAGCAGACAATTCTGCAATGGATGGTTACGCCTTTAGGTTTGCGGATTTTTCTGCGGGTCTTGATCTGAAAGTTGTGCAACGGATTCCCGCCGGCGATTGCGGGCGGGCTCTGAACATCGGAGAGGCGGCAAGAATATTTACGGGTGCTCCAATCCCTACTGGAGCAGATACGGTTATTCGACAGGAATGGTGTTCTGTTGAAAATGGAATCCTATCCTTTACTCATCCCATTCAAAAAGGAGAATCTGTCCGCTGCATGGGGGATGATATCAGGACAGGGGATGTGGTCTTAAAGGCCGGTACCCGTCTTGATGCCCGGCATCTTGGACTGGCGGCATCTATTGGGCGGAGAAAAATCAGCGTGTGCCGTCGCCCCCGTGTGGCATTGTTAGTGACTGGCAGTGAATTGGTTCAACAGGGTATTGCCCTGACTGCAGGGAAACTCTATAACTCGAATCAAACTATTCTCAGAACATTACTGCAGGATTTTGGATGCATAGTAACGGAATTCGGTATTGTTCCAGACAACTTTCAGATTACACGGGATAAATTGCTGGAGGCGGCACAGGATCATGATTGTGTGTTGACCTCTGGCGGTGTTTCTGTTGGCGATGAGGATCATATAAAGCCGGTTATTCAACAAGAAGGGCGGATACATTTCTGGCGGGTTGCCATTAAACCAGGCAAACCTGTTGTTTATGGTGAGTTATGTCCTTCAGGTCAGAAGAAAACGCCAATCATTGGTTTACCTGGGAATCCTGTGTCTGCGTACATTACGTTCCTGCTTTTTGTGCGTCCTTATCTGCTGAAAATGCAGGGCATGGATGCAGGATTGCCAAAAGGAATTGCAGTTAGAAGTGCTGAGGATTATTCCGGCGACAGAGAGAGACGTGAATTCCTTCGGGTAAGAGTGAATGAAAAAAATGAAGTTGTTTTCTTCAATAACCAGAGCTCTGGTGTCCTTTCGTCATTGAAGTGGGGGGATGGAATTGTCGAGAATCCCGCTGCACATGAAATCAAAAAAGGCTCTTTTGTAAGATTTTTCCCTTTTAGTTCTTTTTTCCATTCATGAAAATTTCAGTCCGTTTTTTTGCCAGTATCCGTGAACAGCTGGGCTGTTCTCTTGAAGAGATCCATTTGCCAGAACAGGTAAGGAGCGTTGGTCAGTTGCGGATGTTCTTGATTGAGCGCGGTGGTGTTTGGGGTGAGGTGTTGTCCTTTGATAAGCCCGTCAGAATGGCATGTCAGCTTGAAATGGCTTCAGATGACAGTGAATTGACAGATGGTTGTGAGGTGGCTTTTTTCCCACCAGTGACTGGTGGTTGAGCATTTTCAATTGTAGAAACAGGAAAGCCGATGCAGCTGCATCGGCTTTCCTGTTTTTTGTACCACAATCTTACTTGATTTTGGTTTCTTTGTAAGGCACGTGTTTTCTAGCCTTAGGGTCAAAC
>CAZHQM010000110.1:0-5364 GCA_964534155.1 uncultured Oxalobacter sp. | reverse complement strand
TCTGGAAGCAATGGAATGCGTGTTCGGCAGAGAATGACTTTTCTGGATGCTGGCAACGATTTAAGGAAATACTGCCAAAATTGAAACAGCATAGTGATGTTTGGCGACAAAAATTGATTGAACAGCCAGATTTGAGCTCGGCCTTGGTTCGATTTATCGGCTCTTTGCGTTAGAATATCCACAATTTTCAATATCGCAGCATTTTGCATCATGTTTCCAATGAACTGATGGGGTGCTGGTTTTTAATTTTCAATTTAATCATCAAAGATATCGTTTATGAAAACAGCACAAGAAGTACGCGTTGGTAACGTCGTTATGATTAACAATGACCCAATGGTTGTTCTGAAATCAGAATACTCCAAATCTGGTCGTAACTCTTCCGTCTGCAAAATGAAGATGAAAAATCTTCTGACTGGCTCTCCAATGGAAGCTGTATATCGTGCAGATGAAAAATTCGATACGATTGTCCTCGATAAGAAAGAAGTCACTTATTCTTACCTGGCTGATCCATACTATGTTTTCATGGATGCTGAATACAATCAGTATGAGGTTGAAGAAGACTGCATGGGTGATGCATTGAACTATCTGGTCGATGAAATGCCATGCGAAATCACCTTCTACAACGAAAAAGCAATCTCTGTTGAATTGCCAAACACCGTCGTTCGTGAAGTTGTCTACACTGAACCAGCAGTCAAAGGTGACACCTCTTCTGGTAAGGTTATGAAATCTGCTAAGTTGGCTTGTGGTAAAGATGGTGGTTACACGCTGCAGGTTCCACTGTTTGTTGAAATTGGCGACAAGATTGAAATCGATACCCGTACCGGAGAATATCGTAGCCGTAGCAAATAATTATTCTAGGTAGTTATTGCTGAAAGAGCGGCACGCATGGCGTGCCGTTTTTCATAATGGCAGGATTTTCGGTTTTAATTGATGGGGAGACAAAATGGCTGTTCGTAGCATGACCGCTTATGCGACCACTACTGTGGAGACGGTTGCAGGGACATTGACGATTGAATTGAAAAGCGTCAATTCCCGTTTTCTTGATTTGCAGTTCAGAATGAATGACGAGTTTCGGGTTTATGAGCCAGCTTTCCGCGAAATCATCATGCAAAGTGTCAAACGAGGCAAGGTTGAATGCCGTCTGTCGTTTGGTCGAAATATTCAAGCATCTTCCTCTTTATGTCTGAATGATTCCCTGTTGTCCGAGTTGATGAAACTTCAAGGGGAGATTCTTGTCCAGAGCCAGCAGGCGAAACCGATGACAGTCAATGAAATTCTTAGATGGCCTGGCATGATTGAAGAAGCGGCACCTGATCAGGAAGTTCTTCAGAAACAGGTCAAGGACGCTATGATATCAACAGTAAAGGCATTTACTGCAGAACGCGAACGAGAAGGTGCTTCCTTAGCAAAGGCATTACTCGAAAAAATTACTGCCATGCAGGAAATCGCAATGGGTGTTGAGCCATATATTCCCCAGATGTTGGCTCAATTCAGACAGAAGGCGGTTGATCGTATGCAAGAGGCATTGGGCATAGCAACAGCAGAGGGTGTTACTGCGACAATGACCCAGCAAGAGGCTGCTGAGCGTATCCGACAAGAGGTTACGCTGTATGGTATGAAGATTGATGTCGCAGAAGAATTGGCTCGCCTGAAAATCCATTTGGAAGAATGTCATGAAATTTTCAAGAAAGGCGGGATGCTTGGTAAACGTATGGATTTCATGTTGCAGGAACTGAATCGTGAAGCCAATACGTTAGGTTCGAAAGCTGCCATTAAAGAGCTTTCTGATGCTTCTGTGAATCTGAAACTGCTGATTGAGCAGATTCGTGAGCAGGTTCAGAATATCGAATAATCTGACTCAGTAAGAATGAAAAAACCAGCTGTTACGTAAGAGCAGCTGGTTTTTTTGTGTCAGGAAAATGGATAATTAGAGAACTTTTGTGATTGCATCGACAACATAATCAATATTACGGGTGTTCAATGCAGCAACACAGATTCGTCCAGTTCCTACAGCATAAATCGAAAACTCATTCTTCAGGCGTTCAACCTGTTCTGGAGACAAACCAGAATAAGAGAACATCCCAGCCTGTTCTGTAACAAAGCTGAAGTCCTGATCTGGTTTCTTCGCAGAAAGTTTTTCAACAAGCTGCTGACGCATAACATGGATACGGCCACGCATGTCTGCCAGTTCGTCTTCCCACATCTGTCTCAGGGTTGGGTTTGATAAGACTGTGCCGACAATCTTTGCCCCGTAGATTGGAGGGTTGGAATAATTGGTGCGGATGACTCGTTTCAGTTGGGAAAGAATGCAGGCAGATTGTTCTGCATCAGAGGCAACAAGGCTGAATGCACCAACACGTTCACCGTACAGAGAAAAAGATTTCGAGAATGAATTGGAGAGCAAGACAGGTGCATATTCTTCAGCAAAACGGCGAACAACTTTTCCGTCTTCAGCAATGCCTTCGGAGAAACCCTGATAAGCCATATCAAGGAAAGGAATCAGGCGGTTTTTCTTGACCACTTCAATAACTTCTGTCCACTGGTCATCAGTTAGGTCTGCACCAGTTGGGTTATGGCAGCATGCATGTAACAAGACAACAGAACCTGCCGACAATGATTTCAGTGTGGAAATCATGCCATCGAAATTCACGCAATGTTTCTCATCATCATAGTATGGATACTTGTGGGTTTTAAAACCAGCATATTCAAAAAGAGCAAAATGGTTCTGCCAGCTTGGATCACTGATCCATACTTCAGAATTAGGGGAAAAACGTCTCAGGAAATCTGCACCGATTTTCAATGCACCTGTGCCACCAAGTGACTGGACTGTTGAAATACGGTTTTCATTGAGTGCGGCACTGTTTTCGCCAAAAACCAGTTTCTGCACGGCAGTGTCATAAAGAGCAATACCATCGATTGGTAGGTAGGTATGAGGGCTTGCTTCACATACCATGATTTTTTCTGCTTCCTGTACGCATTTCAGCAGAGGTACTTTCCCATTGTCATCATAGTAGATGCCGACACCGAGATTGGTCTTGTTTTGATTGGTATCTGCTCTGAATGCTTCAGTAATACCCAGGATTGGGTCACGAGGTGCCATTGGAATGGCAGATAAGATACTTTCCTGATTAGATTCGTTCATCGTGATAATATTTCTTATTAAATGCAAAGCTAACCCGTACAGGCTTTTCATCACAGTAGCTGTACAGGTCTAAGGCGTGAAAGCACGAGACTCTCCCAATAACTGACATATTATCAAAGGTATGAACACAATGGCTCATTTATCAGCGATTTCTCCTGAAAAAGCAGATGAAAAAGTCGTGACTTTCCCAAATTCTCCCTTTAGATTGGCCCAGCCATTTGAGCCATCCGGCGATCAACCGGAGGCAATTGCAAAACTTGTAGAGGGTGTTCAGGATGGCCTTTCTTATCAGACCCTGCTCGGGGTAACTGGTTCTGGGAAGACCTATACCATGGCAAATGTGATTGCCCGCTTGGGACGGCCTGCAATTGTCTTTGCTCCTAATAAGACTCTGGCAGCTCAGTTGTACAGTGAATTCAGGGATTTTTTTCCAGAGAATGCGGTTGAGTACTTTGTCAGTTATTACGATTACTATCAGCCAGAGGCATACGTCCCTCAGCGGGATCTTTTCATTGAAAAAGATTCAGCCGTCAATGAACACATTGAGCAGATGCGTCTTTCCTGCACGAAGTCTCTGATGGAACGGCGTGATGTCGTGATTGTTGCAACGGTTTCTGCAATCTACGGCATCGGCAATCCTAATGAATATCATCAGATGGTATTGACGTTACGGAATCATGATCGGATTGCCTATCAGGATGTCATTACAAGACTGGTTCAGATGCAGTACAAACGGAATGACTTTGATTTCAGTCGAGGTACGTTCCGGGTTCGTGGAGATACGATTGATGTCTTTCCTGCTGAAAACGCAGACTATGCAATTCGGATTGAAATGTTCGATGATGAGATTGATGGGTTGCATTATTTTGATCCAATCAGCGGGAGAGTTATCCAGTCGATTCCTCGCTTTACAATCTACCCAAGCTCTCACTATGTCACACCTCGTGCCACCGTTCTGAATGCGATTGAAACCATCAAGGAAGAATTAAGAGAGAGAAAAGAGTGGTTCCGTAGTTGTGGCAAATACGTAGAAGAGCAGAGAATTGATCAGCGGACGCGTTTTGATCTGGAAATGCTTCAGGAAATCGGTTTCACAAAAGGGATTGAAAACTACTCCCGCCACCTGACTGGTTTGAAACCAGGAGAGCCTCCACCTACGTTGGTCGATTATCTTCCCGCTGATGCCGTTATGTTTCTTGATGAATCACATGTCACTATCGGGCAACTGAATGGCATGTACAACGGGGACCATTCCAGAAAAACAAATCTGGTTGATTATGGTTTCCGTCTCCCGTCTGCCTTGGATAACAGACCATTACGTTTTGACGAATTTGAAAGCAAAATGCGTCAGACAATTTTTGTCTCTGCAACTCCTGCTGGTTATGAGTTGGCTCAGTCGGGGCAGGTGGTTGAACAGGTTGTTCGTCCTACTGGGCTTGTTGATCCTGTAATTCAGGTCAGGCGGGCTGATAATCAAGTGGATGATTTGCTGACGGAAATCCATGACAGGGCACAGAAACAGGAGCGTGTTCTCGTTACTACACTGACGAAACGTATGGCAGAGCAGTTGACGGAGTTCCTGTCTGATAATGAAGTCCGTGTCAGGTATCTGCACAGTGATATTGATACGGTTGAACGTGTCGAGATTATCAGAGATCTTCGTTTAGGAAAATTCGATGTCCTTGTTGGTATCAACCTGCTTAGGGAAGGCTTGGATATTCCGGAAGTATCACTTGTTGCTATTTTGGATGCGGATAAAGAAGGTTTCCTGCGTTCTGAGCGAAGTCTCATCCAGACTATCGGCCGTGCGGCGAGGAACCTAAACGGAACTGCCATTCTGTATGCTGATGTCATGACCGATTCCATGCGTCGGGCAATTGATGAAACTGAACGGCGGCGGGCAAAACAGCTTGATTTCAATCAGGTTCATGGCATTGTGCCTGAGGGTATTACGAAAGAAATCCGCGAAATGATCGATGGTGTCTTCCATCCGGAAGAGAAAAACAAAGTTGAAGATCTTTCGGATGAAGGCGTGAATTATGAAATCATGACAGGTAGCGATTTGGGCAAAGAGATTAAGAGACTTGAGAGCCAGATGCTTGAATTTGCCAAGAATCTGCAGTTTGAAAAAGCAGCGGAAATCAGGGATAGATTGCATGGGCTTCGCCAACAGGCATTTGGTGCGTCTATTATCGATAAAATCCGTCTGCAGGCTATAAAGA
>CAZHQM010000109.1:0-5366 GCA_964534155.1 uncultured Oxalobacter sp. | reverse complement strand
CGCATGTTTCTTCGAAAAAACTGAAACATCCGTCATCATATTTTCTGACCTGCAGACACGTAATTTGTACCCGAATTATGTCATGATATCTGTTTGTGCTGTTGCCATTTTCAGCCTTTCAGACATTTTCATCATTGGGCTCTGATATACTGCGGGTTCAGTCTTTTCATGGAGATCGGTATGTCTAGCAAATGGGAAATTGTTGAGGTCATCAAACAGGTTCAGGTCAGCGATATCACCTATTCCCTGCTTATGCTCAAAGACAAGACTACTGAAAAGCCTGCTTTCTGCATCCTGGAAAACGAAGAGCCACTGACCATCGTCAATACGGTGGAAGAAGCTGTCGATGAATTCACCTATGTGCTGAACAGCCATGAAGATGTGATGACAAACGGTGCTTCTGCCGCGCCGACTGTCTGGTAAGACAAGAAACCTTTAGGGAGAGAACAATGGCCTATACCCTGATCCTGAGATACAACGGAACACCTGAGGACCGTTTTGACCGTGATTACTACTGTCATGTCCATCTGCCTCGCGCCAATAAAGAATGGGCTCCTTATGGTTTAATCAGTGCGCGGGCATTCTTTCCTGCACAGGATGACCAGAATCCAGCCACTGTATGCATCTGTGAATGTATCTTCAAGGATGAAGCCTCCATGAAAGCAGCTTTCAAGGCTGACTGCACGCCTGGACTGATGGCGGATATTCCCAACTTTACTGATCTACCGATGACACCTGAGGCCCTTGTCAGTATGGGATAATAGAACCAACTTGAACCTTTTTCTGTAAAGCCCGCATATGACATTTCCTAAATGGTTTTCCCTTTTGGCTATTCCTGCTGTTGTCCTGTCACTTACCGGCTGTGTCAAGGATAAGAATGACACGGGGCTGACCAAGACCAAAGCGGTTGAGCTGAAGCTGGACAGTTCGGTGAAATCCCTGCCTTATGTCGAGGTTGGGGATGGCGTTATTACTGCTGAAAACCGCCGTTGGGTAACTGTGGATGTTGCCTTGAAACCTGAGGTCAAAGAAGCCAACCAGGGATCCCTGGTGGCAACCTGTATGGGGGCAGCGAAGTATGAGGCAAACAAACACAAAGCACCGATTGTGTCGGTGTCCCTGTACGATACCAAGGGATCTGCAAAAGTACCAGTGACTTCGATGACAATGGTTGCTGTGTGCAGCTATTCTCCTGATGGCAAGGGACGCAATGGCCGTGAGCACTGGAACTGGGAACAGGTCAGCGCGGCTGAACAGACGACATCGGATACCGCCAAGCAGATTGCCCTGACCTGGCATGAGGTCGCAGAACAGCTGTCTGCCAAAGGGCGTGTCGGCAAGGATGTGATTGCCGCAGCTGTTGGCAAACGCCTGAATCTGTCTCCTGAGACTGTTCTGGCTGAGAAACCGGTCTTGAACCTGTTGCCGGTCAATCCTTCTGCAGATTTCGAAAAACTGCCTGAACTGCCTCCTGCCGACAAATAAGCAATCCGTTTAGACTGTGCAGGGGTTTCCGCATGAGTTGCGGTATTATTCAACGATGTTTTCCTGAACGAGGTGGATATGTTCAATAAATCGATTTCTTCCCTGCTTCTGGGCCTGATGTGCGCTGTGTCTATCCCTGCCATGGCCGCAGATTCTGATATTCCTGCTCCACCGGCTCTGAATGAGGCCCTGCTGATGCCTCCATCGATTGAATCCACATCTACGAACGCTGCGCCTGTGCAACAGAGTATTGTGGTTGCCGACGCATCTACGAACCGTTCGCAGGTGAAACCTGTGAATATCCTGAAAGAGATGGAATCCCGGGCTCAGGCGGGTGATGCAAGATGCCAATTCAATCTGGGGCGAATGTATGCGGTTGGCGATGTGTCAGACAGGATAAGCAGGAGGCTTTGCGCTGGTACCGTAAATCCGCATTGCAGAAGTTTGCCCCTGCCCTTGCCGCAATGGGGATTGCATACCGTGATGGTCACGGTGTCCAGAAGCATCGTGTCTATGCGGCGGTACTGATGTCTGAGGCGGCTGAACTTGACAAGCGGTTTGAAAAAGAAGCGCTGAGACTGCAGGACGAGCTGAGCATGCAGGAGCAGATGGAGTCTGAATCTGCTGAAGAGATCCTGAAAAATCACTGATCTGATCGATGAGGATTGCAGATGCCTGAATCCAAAAATCTGACCTTGCCTGCTGATATGGAAGAGCCTGCAGAACGGGTGGAGCGGATCAAGAAACAGGCAATGGAGGGACTGGAAGCTCCTTGCAACACCTGATGGCAGAACGGTGGCGAATAAAGCCGCTTATGTGAGCTGGCTGAAAGGCAAGATGCTGTCGAGTGTCGGCAATGGCGTGACTCAGGATGTGATGGGCAAGTACATGGGTAAACTCCGCAGGAAGGTGAACGGAAAATGATGAAGCGTTTATTGTGCCCTGCCCTGCTGGCGCTGGGTGTCTGTTCAGGCGCAATGGCTGAGAGCTGGCAGCAGGTCGGTTATAACGAGATGATGACGGTGTACATCGATACTGACAGTATCCGTCAGGTTGGGCTGATGACTTACCTGAAGACGAAAGTTGTTCCGGAGGTGAAGACAAATTTCACCCATGGCATCAACCGTGAGGCATATAACTGTGGGGCAAGGCTGTCTGCCATCCGCTCGATGACCAGTTACAAAGGCAGGAAGGTTGTCGATTATATGGCTGCCAAGAAACTGGAATGGGAACCGGTCCAGCCCAATGGCGTTTCTGGGCTGATTTACAGAATGGTCTGCAACAGACCCTGACCTGATTCACTCAAAGTTGAAGCCCCTTATTAGCGCTGATAAGGGGCTTTTCTCTTTGCCAACAAACAGGATTTATTCCATCTTGAGGGATGCCATATCAATAACGAAGCGGTATTTCACATCTGATTTTTTCAGGCGTTCGTAAGCCGCATTGATATCCTGAATGTTGATCATTTCACAGTCTGGCAGGACATTTTTCTTCGCACAGAAGTTGAGCATTTCCTGTGTTTCTGCGATGCCACCGATGAGGGAACCAGCAATACGGCGGCGGCCAAAGACCATTGGACTGCTGTCGATTTCTGGTTCTGGACCAATCTGACCAACGAGACAGAGGGTGCCATCAATGTCGAGCAGTGGAATGTATGGATTGATGTCGTGCTTGACTGGGACGGTATCAATGATGAGATCGAAACTGTTGAGTGCTTTCGCCATCGCATCAGCATCACTGGAGACCAGCAGGCGGTCTGCGCCAAGACGTTTGGCCTCAGTTTCACGGGATGCGGAACGGCTCAGGACGGTGACATCTGCGCCCATTGCCTCCGCCAGTTTGACAGCCATATGACCAAGACCACCCAGCCCGACAACACCGACACGGGAGCCCGGACCGACATTCCATGTGCGGAGCGGTGAGTAGGTGGTGACACCGGCACAGAGAAGCGGTGCTGCCTTGGAGAGGTCGAGTCCGTCAGGTACTCTCAGGGTGAATTCTTCACGGACAACGAGATGCTTGGAGTAGCCACCTTTCGTGACAGAACCATCGATACGGTCACAGCTGCAGTAGGTGAATGTCGAGAGTTCCCGGCAGTACTGCTCTTCACCTGCACGGCACTGGTCACATTCCATACAGCTGTCAACCATACAACCGACTGCTACGTTATCGCCGACCTTGTATTTCTTGACGTCTGAGCCGACTGCGGTGACACGGCCAATGATTTCATGCCCCGGAACGACCGGATACATTGCCATACCCCAGTCGTCATTGACCATGTGCATATCGGAGTGGCAGACACCACAATAGAGGACTTCCATACAGATGTCGTTTGGACGAAGTTCACGACGCTCGAATACGTGAGGTTTCAGCGGGGATGCTTTGGCATTTGCCGCATAACCAATGGTTCTCATGTTGGTTCTTCCTTTCATTGATTGATTGGGAAATACTGCTTCTGATTGATACCGCTATGCTATCGGAGATAGCAGGCTTTTTCACCTGTTATCGTTTTTATGTTGCTGTTATGCATAATATACATAACCATCAACAGGATATAAAAAAAAGCCCAGCATTGCCGGGCTAGAAGAGTAATTATCAGGATTACAGGGAAAAATGGTTCAATCGTCGTTTGCACCAAGCTGTTTGACATTGGATCCTGCGAGAATCAGCTCAACAGCAGGATGGCGGATTCTCTGGTCTGGGCAGACAGCAAAGTATTTCTCTTCCATCCCGTTCATCTTGCCGACAGGAACACTCTTGTAATGTTCAAACATTTCGTTCTCCAGTGAAGATGGTGCATGGAAAAGCCCCATTCCATGGCTGGCAAATGTTTTCATCAGTGCACTGTCAGAAAATTCACCGACAATCTGTGGACGGATTTCATTCTCATTAAGCCATCGATCCAAGCGGAGACGGACTGCATGGTTCTTGGTCGGTAACAGCATTGGTGCGCCATTAAGTGACTGCGGGAATCCCTCACGATATTTCTCTGCCATACCGACCGGACCAAAAAGCGAGACATCCACAGCACTCAGCTGAAAATTCCTGAAGCGCATATTGTCAGAAAGATCCGCCGGTTTCTGCCCCAGCACAACATCAAGCTTATGCAGGGCCAGCTCGGTCAGCAGGATCTCATAGTCACTTTCTCGGATTTCCAGACGAAGATCCGGCATTGCCAACGCAGGCTTCAGGAGTTTCTGGATGACAAACTTTGAGAGGGAATCCGAAACGCCGACAATCAGCCGGACAGTACTTCCTGGTTTTTCCGCTCTCAGTTCATCCCTGAGTTTTTCGCCAAGCATGAAAATCTGATCTGCATATTCACGGACAAGACGACCGGTTTCTGTCAGGACCAACCTCCTGCCCTGCTGGTTGAACAGCATCCTGCCAACGTCACGCTCAAACTGTGAGACCTGCATACTGACTGTCTGCACAGAGACTCCAAGCTGCTCGGCTGCCCGTGTTACAGAGCCTTCTTTCGCAGTCATCCAAAAATAATAAAGATGACGGTAATTCAATGTCTGAAATTTCTGTTTTTTGTCCATATACCTACTTCTAGACTTTGTTCCTCACTATTTTCAGTCGAATCGTCAGGCGTCAGCCTGCCCCTGCTGTCTTGTCATCGCCCGCTTCACCATACTGTTGATGAGTGATGCCAGCTCTCTGCAACTGATGTTTTCAGTCAAGCATTTATTGCGAAGTTCGGATAAGGAAACTGTCTGCAAGGCCTCAGCTTCTGCAGTCCCGCATTTATATCTGTCGGTAACAGAACGCTTAACGGTTACTGGGTTTACGGATTTTGTGTCTGCCATGATTACCTCCCATGAATATGACAATGAAGCCTTTGAATAACAAGGAAATTTTTACCTCAGATACAACAC
>CAZHQM010000108.1:0-5454 GCA_964534155.1 uncultured Oxalobacter sp. | reverse complement strand
GTAAAGGCCTGTCCTTCGGTGGTTCCCTGATCCGTCCTGAAGCAACCGGTTACGGTACCGTTTACTTCGTTGAAGAAATGCTGAAACGCGTTGGTAAAGACCTGAAAGGCATGCGTGTTTCCGTTTCCGGTTCTGGTAACGTTGCTCAGTACGCTGTTGAAAAAGCAATGCAGCTGGGCGCTAAGGTTGTTACCGTTTCCGACTCCAACGGTACCGTTGTTGACGAAGAAGGCTTTACCCCAGAAAAACTGGAAAAACTGCTCGAAATCAAGAACGTCAAATACGGTCGTTGCAGCGAATATGCAGCAGCAGTAGGCGCTAAATACTATCCAGACGCACGTCCATGGTTCGTACCTGTTGACGTTGCTCTGCCATGCGCAACCCAGAACGAACTGGATGAATCCGATGCTAAGACCCTGATCGCTAACGGCGTTATCTGCGTTGCAGAAGGCGCTAACATGCCATCCACCATCGAAGCAGCTAAACTGTTCGAAGAAAAAGGCGTTCTGTATGCTCCAGGAAAAGCATCCAACGCTGGTGGTGTTGCTACCTCTGGTCTGGAAATGTCCCAGAATGCAATCCGTCTGTCCTGGACCCGTGAAGAAGTTGATGAAAAACTCAACGGCATCATGAAAGCAATTCACGAACAGTGCGTTAAATACGGTACCCGTCCAGACGGTTCCGTCAGCTACATCACTGGTGCGAACGTTGCTGGTTTCGTCAAGGTTGCAGACGCAATGCTGGCACAGGGTGTCATCTAATCGAAAGATTGATTCCACTCGTCGAGAAGGACCTGCTGAAGCAGGTCCTTTTTCATTTTACAGGCAGGATATTTCGGCTGTATAAAGTCTGGAATAGGTTCGTTTTCCGTGGCATCGCAGCCCGTGTTGAGCGGGAGATTGTTTCTTGTAAAAGTTGATATTTTTTTATGCTGTTTGGGATAGCGTTTCCCTATAAAAAGGGACGTTATTGTGATAGTATCCGTAAACTTTTCTCAGTAAATTTTTTGTATTCAATTATAGACATCATGGCACGTAAACCTAGAGGTATCCAGAGAGGGGAAATCAAGCCCCTGTCTTCAAAACTGAGCGATGCTTTTGCATCCTCTGACAAAGCAGCTTTTCTTCAATTGCTTGAGGATGTTGTGCATGCTTACGGGCCGTCAGAATTGTCCCGAAATGCAGGCATCAATCGTGTCACGTTGTATCGTTATCTGAAAGGTCAGGCGACTCTCCGTCTGGATACATTTGAAAAGATTCTTGCCCAGTTGGGGCTGACCATCAAGTTTGTTGCATCCTCTCCCAAAAAGCGGGCAGCGCAGACGATTGACGGGTAATGATCAAGGGACAGTCCTGCTGCTCTGGATGATATGTGGAACCTCACTGATTCCAGTGAGGTTTTTTGTTGGTCAAAATGAAAATGGCAGCCTCTACCGGCTGCCATTTCTCATGGTTATTCTGACACTGGATCAATAGGGCGATTTTTTGCCAAACATGACACAGTTGACAGGGGTGAATTCCTCTCCACTGTCTGCAATGCCCAGATCACAGGTCACAGTGATGTTTTTTCCTTTGTTTTTCTCCAGATATTTGAATTTCTTCATGGTATCGACCATGAGCTGGATATATCTGCCACTATCGATGTACTCCTGGTTAAGGCTGTATTTCACCTTGATGGGGTTCTGCACGGCAAGGGCTGGGTAAGAGACTTCTTCTCCCTCTTCATCAGAGGCAGTTCTGAATGTGAGTTTGCCTGTGAGGGTTACGGTCTCATCCTCATTGTATTCCTGAGCGTTTCCCGCGTGTGCGGTCACGATAGCAAGTGAAAGAGGGATAATGGCGAGCATTTTTTTCATGATCGTTCCCAATCTGTCTTAAACCTGTGGTTCCATTCCGGTTGACGGAGATACCGTCTCTGCGGTTGAACCAGATACATTCTCAATGGTGACCTTTACAGAATCAGTCACCGCTGGCGCTGCTTCTGCAGGTGAGGGTTGTGCAACTTCAGGCGTTACGGTAACAACCGGCATGGATTCCTGTTTGTCAGCCGCTTTCTTTGTTAAAGCCTGCTTTCCCAAGCTTTTTGTCTTCACAGATGCCTTTGCTTTCGTTGAGGCTTTCCCGCTGGATTTGGCTTTTACAGAAGCTTTTCGTGCTTCTTTTGCTTCTGGGTCAAGCAGCGATGCCGCTGTCTGGTAAGACGGTGGAACACCCCCAGCGATAAGGTATTCCTGTGATGCAGAAT
Source organism: uncultured Oxalobacter sp. (assembly GCA_964534155.1). GTDB lineage: Bacteria > Pseudomonadota > Gammaproteobacteria > Burkholderiales > Burkholderiaceae_D > Oxalobacter. The sequence goes on along the minus strand of CAZHQM010000108.1, from coordinate 3,210 downwards.
CATAGAACGCGGCAAGTGCCTGCTGGGCGCCGAAAGGCACCTGTTTGCGGCGGATCTTGCGTTTGCGGTAACTGCCGTTAGGCTGCAGTTCCCATGAATTCGTGTTGTCCTTGATGTAGTAACGCAGCCCTTCCTCGATGACACGACGTTTCAGCATCGGGTTGAGAACGGGGTATGCGACTTCAATGCGCCTGAAAAGGTTTCTGCCCATCCAGTCTGCGCTGGAAAGGTAAAGCGTCTGCTTCAGGTCGTTTCTGAAGTAATAGATGCGTTCATGTTCAAGGAAACGCCCGATGATGGAATGCACCTTGATGTTCTCAGAGAGACCCGGTACACCCGGTCTCAATGCACAGGCACCCCGGACAATGAGGTCAATCTTGACCCCGGCTGAAGATGCCAGATACAGCGCGCGGATGACAGATTCCTCGATGAGGGAATTCATCTTCGCAATGATATGTGCCGGACGGCCCTGCCGTGCAATGCGGACCTCGTTGAGAATGCCCCGGATGACATTGCGGTGCAGGGTAAATGGTGCCAGCCACAGGTATTCGAGTTTCTTCGGTTTGGTGAGGCTCGTCAGATGCAGGAAGACTTCGTTGACCTCCCGTGCCATCTGTGGATGTGCAGTGAGCAGACCAAAGTCAGTGTACAGCTTGGCTGTGCTGCCGTGGTAATTACCCGTGCCCATATGGCAGTAATAATGGTATTCCCCCTGTTCCCTGCGGATGACAAGAGCGAGTTTCGCATGGGTCTTGAGTCCCATCACGCCATAGACGACCTGTGCGCCAGCCTGTTCAAGGCGCTGCGCCCAGTCGATATTGCGCTCTTCATCGAAGCGGGCTTTCAGTTCGACAACAACGACAACTTCCTTCCCTCGGTTCGCCGCATCAATGAGTGCCTGCATGAGATCAGAGTTTTCACCCACACGGTAAACCGTCTGCTTGATAATAACCACATTCGGGTCATCGGCTGCATTGCGGATGAAATCGATGACAGTCTGGAAAGACTGGTATGGGTGATGCAGCAGGATATCTTTCTGCTTCAGGGTTTCGAACAGGTTTGTTCCCTCAAGCGCATCTGGGTGCAGGGATGCCTGATAGGATGGAAAATAGAGCTTCTCATCCTGGATGCAGTCAAGCATCTGGTTGGTCCGTGCAAGATTGACCGGACCATCCACCTTATAGACATAATCCTTCTGGATCTTGAATTCATTCATCAGGAACTCAACCAGATGGTCTGGGCAGTTCTTTGAGATTTCCAGCCGGACCGCCTTCCCGAAATGCCGCCCCTGCAGGCTGGCTTTAAGTGCTTGGCGCAGATTCTTGACTTCTTCTTCATCAACCCAGAGATCGCTGTCCCGGGTGACACGGAACTGCGCATAGGCAAGAACCTCGCGCTCTGGGAACAGAGCTGAGATATTGGCCTGGATGACAGAGGTGAGCAGGCAGAAACCCTGACCGCCTTCAACCAGTTCTTTCGGCATCTGGATAACGCGTGGAAGGATTCTTGGTGCTTTCACAATCGCTGTTGCACTGCCACGTCCAAATGCGTCTTTCCCAGCAAGCGAAACAATGAAATTGAGAGATTTATTTGCAGTTTTTGGGAATGGGTGCGCAGGATCAAGCACAACCGGGGTCAGCATAGGCTTGACCTGTTCCTCAAAGTAAGTCTTGACCCATGCCCGCTGTTTATCGTTCCATTCTTTTGAAAGCAGAAGATGGACACCTTTTGCTTTCAGGGCAGGCAGGATCTTGGATCGGAGCAGATCATATTGCATATCCACGATTTCGTGGCAGCGTCTGCTGATCTGGCGCAGCGCCACATTCTGGGCGGCTCTGGCCTCCGGTGCCTGATGTGCCAGAAGGCTGGCAATGCGGACTTCGAAGAATTCATCAAGATTGCTCGAGCCTATGCAGATATAACGCAGGCGTTCGAGCAGTGGCAGACTTTCATCTTCCGCTTGGGCGATGACTCGGCGGTTAAACTCAAGTAGGGCTAACTCCCGATTCAGGTACAGGTTTGTATCCTGTGGGGTGACAGGGAGTCCTAGGCTGTTTTTCGGTTGGCTCTTCTCTGACATCATCCTTCTCCCATACTTCTGTTGAGATAATTCCATAATAGCAAAGAAACATGACAGGATGATGACATAAAGGAGACATTTAGCCTTTTTGGGCAAAAAATGCTGAAAAATTTAAATTCTGGTTCAAAAAAGACAGTTTTTCAGTGGATATGGCGTTTTTTTTGCCATTAAGGGGACATATTGATAAGATATTTTTGCAAAGTCCAAAATAAAAGGGGACATAGCACTGACCAATCAGACCATCTGGAGCATTTCTATGGCACGAATGGCGCGTCTTATCCTCCCAGGATACGCACATCATATCTATCAGCAGGGGAATAACCTGCAGGTTGTCTTTGTCGATGATCAGGATAAGGCATTCTATCTGGAGCATCTGCGTGAGGGGAGCCGTCAGTATCAGGTCGATATCCATGCCTATGCATTGCTTGATAATTGCCTGCATTTACTGGCAACACCAGAGGATGAAACCGGACTGGCGAGGATGATGCAGTCGATGGGGCGGTGCTATGTACCGTATTTCAACCGCAAGTACCATCGTAGTGGTACCCTCTGGGAAGGCCGTTTCAGAACATCAATTATCGATACAGATCAGTGGCTTATGCGATGCAGCCGTTTTATTGAGATGCGGCCGGTCATGGCAGGGCTGGTCGAGAATCCCAATGATTACCGATGGTCGAGCTATCAGCATCATATTGGACTGGGTTCCTCTCCTTTAGTGCGTGATCATGTCCTGTACTGGAATCTGGGTAATACACCCTTTGCCCGGGAGTCTGCTTATCTGGCTTTTGTCCGTGAGTTCTCTCAGGATGAAGATACGGTATTTGAGCGGGCGGTGACAAAAGGTTGGCCATTGGGCGGCAAGTCATTTATCCAGCAGCTTGAAACCCTCACTGGACACCCCTTCCGCATGGGGAGAAGAGGGCGTCCTGCCAAGAAAACAGCGTGAAAATCTGTTGATTCTGTAATCTGAAGTCAAAAAACGCACGAAAATGGTGCGTTTTTTTATGCCTTCAATCCTTCCGATGCGAATGGATATGTTGCTAAGACGATTTTTATGCATTTAAACATCTGTCTGGGCGGTATGGCTTAACATTCATCGTGTTTGCTGGACTTTATTCATGCATTTAAGC
>CAZHQM010000107.1:0-5489 GCA_964534155.1 uncultured Oxalobacter sp. | reverse complement strand
GCTTGCTGACCTGACAGGGCGGCGCGACCGGATGCTTCAGTTGACGGCTGGGCTGGCGCTGCTGGTATTCATCGGTTTCTTCTTTCAGGGATCTTTCTGGTATTTCGCCATTTTCATGTTTGGCGTGAACATCTTTACCAGTGCCCAAGGTCCACTTTCAGATACCCTGATTCTTGGCGAGATGCGGAGCAATATGTCCCGTTATGGACAACTCAGGCTCTGGGGTTCCATCGGCTATATCGTCATGACGGCAACGGCAGGGTATCTGTTTGAAAAGCTGGGTATCGGTCTGATGCCTTGGCTCAGTGCATTGATTCTCGGGATCACCCTCATCATTGCATTGCGGCTTTACCAGACGCCACACGATGAGCCGGTCAAGGAAAAGGTTTCCATCTGGCATGTGCTTTTCCGGAAAGAGGTCATGGCTTTCATGTGTTCCGCTTTTTTCATGCAGGCGGCGCATGCCTCACTCTATTCGTTCTATTCCCTCTATATGGCAGGGCTGGGATACAGCAGTCTGACGATTGGGCTGATGTGGTCTGTTGGTGCTGCCGCTGAGATTATCTTCTTTATCTTTCACGGTCCGATTATGAAACGGATTGGCGTTAAATGGCTGCTGTTGATCAGTCTGCTGATTGCTGTGGTGCGTTTCATGATGATCGGTTTCGGCGCTTTCGCATTCCTGATTCTCGCCATTGCCCAGATCCTGCATGCGGCAACTTTCGGTGCCCATCATGTCGCATCCATCTACATGGTGCAGAAATGGTTTACTGGACCGCTTCAGGCAAGGGGACAGGCGATTTACATCAGCGCATCCTGGGGTATCGGTGGCACATTGGGGGCTTTCCTGCTTTCTTTCGTCTGGGCGGCACTGCCTCATGAGGCTATTTACTGGGTGGCTGCGGCAACGGCTTTGGCGGGTTTTGCCGCTGCATGGCTGGCGTTCCGCTGGGACAACACCCAATCCCGTTAAAAATCAATCTCATGGCGTTGCATTCTGACAGGATGCAGGGTAAATGTGGCATAATGAGAAGTTATCCAATAAACAACAATTTATAAATCCGATAAAAGACATCATGGCGAAGACCCTTTATGACAAACTCTGGGACGCCCACGTGGTTGACACAGAAAAAGACGGCACAACAGTCCTTTACATCGACCGACAGTTGCTGCACGAAGTCACCAGCCCACAGGCGTTTGAAGGCCTGCGTATGGCAGGACGCAAACCATGGCGTAATTCCGCCAACCTGCTGGTTGCTGACCACAATGTTTCCACCCAGGACCGCAAGGGTCCAATCAAGGATCCTGTTTCCCGACTGCAGATTGAGACTTTGGATGCGAATGCCAAAGAATTCTGCCTGACCTATTTCAACATGCACGATAAACGTCAGGGCATTGTCCACGTTATCGGACCTGAACAGGGTGCAACCCTGCCGGGTATGACGGTTGTCTGTGGTGACTCCCATACCGCAACCCACGGTGCATTCGGTGCGCTGGCTCATGGTATCGGTACTTCTGAGGTTGAACATGTCCTGGCAACCCAGACCCTGCTGCAGCGCAAGATGAAGAATATGCTGGTCAAGATTGAAGGTACCCTGCAGAACGGTGTTTCCGCAAAGGATATCGCACTGGCTGTCATCGGCAAGATCGGTACCGCTGGCGGTACTGGCTGTGCGATGGAATTTGCAGGCTCTGCAATCCGTTCCCTGTCCATGGAAGGCCGTATGACCCTCTGCAACATGGCGATTGAAGCCGGTGCACGTGCAGGTCTTGTTGCTGTTGACCAGATCACTATCGACTATGTCAAGGGCCGTCCATATGCGCCTAAGGGCGACCAGTGGGATAAGGCTGTCGCTTACTGGAATACCCTGCATTCTGATCCAGATGCATCTTTTGATGTTACTGTTGAGATGGATGCGGCAGAAATCAAGCCACAGGTTACCTGGGGTACTTCTCCTGAAATGGTTGTGTCCATCGAAGACAAGGTGCCAAATCCTGCAGATGAGAAAGATCCAGTCCGCCGTGACGCAATGGTCCGTGCACTGAAATACATCGGTCTCGAAGCGGGTACCCCAATGGAAGAAATTGCGATTGACAAGGTCTTCATCGGTTCCTGCACCAATGGCCGTATCGAGGATATGCGCGCTGCTGCGGCAGTTGTCAAAGGCAAGAAGAAAGCGCCAAACGTCAAGCAGGCACTGGTTGTCCCAGGCTCTGGTCTTGTGAAAGAGCAGGCAGAGCAGGAAGGTCTCGACAAGATTTTCATCGAGGCTGGCTTTGAATGGCGTGAAGCGGGCTGCTCCATGTGTCTGGCAATGAATGATGACCGTCTGGCACCGGGAGAACGCTGTGCATCCACCTCCAACCGCAACTTTGAAGGCAGACAGGGGCAGAACAGCCGTACCCATCTGGTTTCTCCTGCGATGGCGGCGGCAGCGGGTATTGCCGGTCATTTCGTTGACGTTCGTAAACTGTAATCGCACCACTGAGGAAGCGAGACATGAGATTCATCAAGATCATCACTTATATGCTGGCAGCAGTGACATTCATCTTTGCTGTCAACACATTTGCCGGTAAGGACAAGGGACCGAGCAAGGAGACCTCGGCGATTGTCAATGTCGCAAGATGATTGGATGAAAAGATAACCTATTAGGTGAAGCATGGAAAAATTTACCGTACATAAAGGCTTGGTCGCACCGATGGACCGTGTGAACGTCGATACCGATGCCATCATTCCTAAGCAGTTCCTGAAATCAATCAAACGTACAGGTTTCGGTCAGAACCTGTTCGATGAATGGCGTTACCTTGACCATGGCGAACCAGGGATGGACTGTTCTACCCGTCCACTGAATCCTGAATTCGTCCTGAACCAGGAACGCTATCAGGGCGCCACCATCCTGATTGCCCGTGAAAACTTTGGCTGTGGTTCTTCCCGTGAACATGCACCATGGGCACTCCAGCAGTATGGTTTCCGCGCCATCATTGCGCCGACTTTTGCTGATATCTTCTTCAACAATTCTTTCAAGAACGGTCTGCTGCTCATCAAGCTGAGCGAAGAACAGATTGATTCCCTGTTCAAGACTGTTGATGCAAACCCAGGTTTCAGCCTGACCATCGATCTGGAAAACTGTCTGATTCTCAACGAAGAAGCTGGCATCAAGATTCCATTCGAAGTGGATCCATTCCGCCAGTACTGCCTGATGAACGGTCTGGATGATATCGGTCTGACCCTGCGCAAAGCTGAAAAGATTGCGGCATTTGAAAAACAGCATATCGACGACCAGCCTTGGTTGACGAACACCATTTAAGAATCTTAAGAACTTAGACATTTTGGGTATATCTGCATGGGGCGGATATGCCAGGAAGAGGTAAAACATGAAAATTGCAATTCTGCCGGGTGACGGCATTGGTCCAGAAATCATGAACGAAGCTGTACGCGTCCTGAATGCGCTCGGCGAAAACTTTGAAATGGAATGGGCAGACGTTGGTGGTGTCGGTTACGCAAACCACGGTCATCCACTGCCAGAAAGCACCCTGAAACTGGCTCAGGAATCTGATGCTGTCCTGTTCGGTGCTGTCGGTGATTTCAAGTATGACACCCTGGAACGTGCCCTGCGTCCTGAACAGGCTATCCTGGGCCTGCGCAAGAACCTGAAACTGTTTGCAAACCTGCGTCCTGCAATCCTGTATCCAGAACTGGCTGGTGCTTCTTCCCTGAAGCCTGAAATCGTTTCTGGTCTGGATCTGCTGATTGTCCGTGAACTGACCGGTGATATCTATTTCGGTCAGCCACGTGGCCGCCGTGCAGCACCAGACGGTGCATTTAAAGGCGCAGTCGAAGGTTTCGACACCATGCGTTACTCTGAACCAGAAATCCGCCGTATCGCTCATGTCGGTTTCCAGACCGCGATGAAACGTGGCAAGAAGCTGACTTCTGTTGACAAGGCAAACGTTCTGGAAACTTCCCAGCTGTGGCGTGAAACTGTCATCGATGTTGCGAAAGAATACCCTGAAGTCAAACTCGACCATATGTATGTCGACAATGCGGCAATGCAGCTGGTCCGTGCACCAAAAGAACTCGACGTTGTCCTGACCGGTAATATCTTCGGTGACATCCTGTCTGACGCAGCAGCGATGCTGACCGGTTCTATCGGTATGCTGGCTTCTGCATCCATGGATGAAAACGGCAAGGGTCTGTACGAACCTTCCCACGGTTCTGCTCCAGACATCGCTGGCAAAGGCATTGCAAACCCACTGGCACAGATCCTGTCTGCAGCTATGATGCTCCGCTATTCCTTCAATATGAACGAACAGGCTGACCGCATCGAAGCGGCAATCAAGAAAGTTCTGGCAAGCGGTCTGCGTACTGGTGACATCTATGAACCAGGCTGCCAGCGCGTTGGTACCAAAGAAATGGGTGATGCAGTCGTTGCAGCACTGTAATAAACAATACAGAAACTCAAACAGGGGATTGAGATGAAATTAGTCGGTTTGATTGGCTGGCGTGGCATGGTGGGTTCCGTGCTCATGCAGCGTATGCATGAAGAAAAAGACTTCGATTTGTTCGAGCCAGTCTTCTTCTCCACCTCCAATGCTGGCGGTGTTGCACCTGCCATGGCAAAGAATGAAAAGGTGCTGAAAGACGCATACAGCATTGATGAGCTCAAGAAGTGCGACATTCTCATCTCCTGTCAGGGTGGTGATTACACACTGGAAGTCTTTTCCAAACTGCGTGAGGCAGGTTGGAATGGTTACTGGATTGATGCGGCATCCAAGCTGCGTATGAATGATGATGCACTCATCATCCTGGATCCAGTCAACAGCGATGTCATCAAGAACGGTCTTTCCAGCGGCATCAAGAACTATATCGGTGGTAACTGCACCGTTTCCTGTATGCTCATGGGCCTGGGTGGTCTCTTCCAGCAGGATCTAGTTGAATGGATGACTTCCATGACCTATCAGGCGGCATCCGGTGGTGGTGCACAGCATATGCGTGAACTGCTGACCCAGTTCGGTCTGCTGAATGAGTCTGTCAAGGTTGATCTGGCGAACCCTGCTTCTGCAATTCTCGATATTGACCGCCAGGTGACTGTCCGTCAGCGTGGCATGACTGCTGAAGAAACCAAGCAGTTCGGTATTCCACTGGCTGGCAACCTGATTCCTTGGATTGATTCCGATCTGGGTAACGGTATGTCCCGTGAAGAATGGAAGGGCGATGTTGAAACCAACAAGATTCTGGGGCGCAAGGATGGCAACCGTGTGATTGTCGATGGTCTGTGTGTCCGTGTCGGTGCTATGCGCTGTCATTCCCAGGCACTCACCATCAAGCTGAAGAAAGATGTGCCATTGGATGAAATCACCGATATCCTGAAGAGCCACAACCAGTGGGCGAAGGTTGTGCCAAATACCAAGGATGAGTCTCTGAAAGACCTGACCCCAGCGGCAGTAGCAGGTACCCTGACCATTCCGGTCGGTCGTCTGCGTAAACT
>CAZHQM010000106.1:0-5707 GCA_964534155.1 uncultured Oxalobacter sp. | reverse complement strand
ATACCGTTTTAAGCTAAAGTTAGGGCTGGGTGTTTAAAATATCGAATGAATCATTTTAGCAGAGCTGCAATTATGAAAATTCAAAAAATCTTTTTTTCTGCATTGTTTGCCTTGTTTGGCGTGCATGCAGCCGTGCAGGCAGAGCCTCCACAGGAATTTCTCCTGAAAAACGGCATGAAAGTGATTGTCAGGGAAGACCACCGTGCACCGGTTGCGGTGAATATGGTCTGGTACCAGACAGGTTCGATGGATGAAACCAATGGTACGACAGGGGTTGCCCATGTGCTGGAACATATGATGTTCAAGGGCACAGAAAAATTTCCAGAAGGCAGTCTGAGCAAGACAGTCGCTCGGTTGGGTGGCAGGGACAATGCTTTCACCAATACGGATTACACAGGCTACTACCAACAGGTGCCAGCGCAGAATCTTGAAAAGATGATTGAGATGGAGGCAGACCGCATGAATGGTTTGCTGTTCCGCAAGGAAGATTTTGAGAAAGAGATCAAGGTTGTTCAGGAAGAGCGCCGCTGGCGGACGGAAGATAAGCCAGAAGGTTTACTGGTTGAATCCCTGCGGGCAACCGCATTCACTGCTCATCCATATCATTGGCCGGTTGTTGGTTGGATGAATGACCTGCAGAACATGACGGTGGAAGATGCCGCAGCTTGGTACAAGCGTTGGTACGCACCGAACAATGCAACGCTTGTGGTGGTGGGTGATGTCCAGGCACAGGATGTGAAGGCATTGGCTGAGAAATATTTTGGTGGATTGCCTCAGAAACCGATTGTCAGGAACAAACCTCAGGCAGAGCCAGAACAGCGGGGTATCCGCCGGGTGACTGTGAATGCACCAGCCGAGAATCCAACGGTTGTATTGGCATTCAAGGCACCATCTCTGCGGGATGTTGAGAAAGATGATGATGTCTATGCATTGGATGTGCTTTCTTCGGTTTTGGATGGTTATGAAAATGCGCGGCTCCAGTCTGAACTGGTGATGAAAGACAAGGTCGCTCTGGAAGTCGGCACGGAATATTCAGAAGTGTCTCGCGGTCCATCATTGTTTGTGCTGAGTGCAGTTCCAGCCAAAGGGGTATCGGTGGAAACCATTGAAAAGAGACTGCGTAAATCTGTTGCGGATATCGCTGAGAAAGGGGTTTCTGCCACAGAACTGCAACGGGTCAAGACACAGCTGATTGCTTCCCAGATTTACAAGCGCGATTCCATGTTTGGCCAGGCGATGGAAATCGGTCTGTTTGAGATGTCTGGTATCGGTTGCCAGAAAATTGACCGAGTCATTGAAAAGCTGAAGGCAGTTACACCAGAACAGGTCAAACAGGTTGCAGGCAGGTATTTCCATGAAGATCAGCTGACTGTGGCGGTGTTGACGCCGGTTGCATTGCCAGCCCAGACGAAGAAGAAATAAGGAGAGACCATGATGTTGAAAATGAGAATGCAGTCTCTGATGAATAGGTTATCTGTCATGCTCAGATGGGCGGCAGCCCTGTTGCTGTCATGCGGTATGGTATTGCCTGCGTGGGCAGGATTGCCACTCGAACAGTGGCAGACGGCAAATGGTGCCAAGGTGATGTTTGTTGGAACATCGGCTATTCCGGTCATTGATATCAGTGTGGAGTTCGATGCAGGTTCCCGTCTGGATCCTGCGGGTAAAAGTGGTCTGGCTGCAATGACCAATGGTCTGCTGGAGAAAGGTGTCGCACCTGCGAATGGTCAGAAGGGCATGACTGAGGCTCAGATCATGGATGCCTTTGCTGATGCAGGAGCCATTCAGTATGGCAAGGTCAGCATGGATCGGGGCGGCTGCCGTCTGCGTGTGCTTTCTGGGCAGCCATCAACAGATGGTGCAGTTGAATTGATGACCCGCTATCTTGCTCATCCGGCTTTCCCTGCGGATGTCCTGAAACGCGAACGTTCAATCATGACTGCTGCGATTAAGGAAGAACTGACCCGTCCGCAGAATATCGGCAGCCGGGCTTTCAAGCAGATGATTTATGGCTCGCATCCCTATGGTCAGAGTCCGACGGTAGCCAGTGTCGAGGCAATCACCCGTAAGGATCTGGTGGATTTCCATCGCACTTACTATGTGGCGAATCGGGCAGTCATTGGTATTGTTGGCGATGTCTCTAGAAAACAGGCTGAGGCATTGGCTGAGAAAATCAGCGCCCAGTTGCCGGTTTCGAAAAGCGCGATGCCGATATTGCCTGATGTTCCTGCCCAGAAAAGCGGTGAACAGGTGCTGAGCCATCCTGCATCACAGGCACATGTGTTCAAAGGTATGGCGGCAGTCCAGCGTGGCGATCCTGATTTCTTTGCGATGACGGTTGGTAATTACATCTTGGGCGGCGGTGGTTTCTCCTCCCGCCTGATGAACGAGGTGCGTGAGAAACGGGGCTTGTCCTACTCGGTTTCCAGCAGTTTCCAGACTTTGGTTCAGCCGGGGCCTTTCATGATGGGATTGCAGACGGAGAAAACCCAGTCAAGAAATGCGCTGGCAGTTGTTGACCAGACTTTCAGGGATTTTCTGGAGAAAGGTCCAACTGCGGCAGAGATGGAGGCGGCAAAAGAACATCTGGCAAGTGGCTTTGTCATGAATATGGAAGGCAACCGCAAGATCTTGGATCTGATCACGATGGTCGGTACCTATAATCTGCCATTGGATTATCTGGATACATGGACAGATAAGATCCGTGCGGTTTCGGCAGAGGATGTCAAGGCGGCATTTGCCCGGAAACTGGCGGCAGAAAAGATGGCAACTGTTATTGTGGGGAATTGACTGGGATGGTGACAAAATCAAAGAAACCTGCCCGGACCAAGGTGCTGGGGGCACAACGTCAGACAGCAGGGGCATCCCATACAATCCGGATAATTGGCGGGCAATGGAAGCGGACGCCAATCACCGTGATTGATGCGGATGGATTGCGCCCAACCCCGGAGCGGGTTCGGGAGACGCTGTTCAACTGGCTGAACCATCTTTTCGGAGGAAATTTTCTCGCATTGTCCTGTCTGGATATGTTTGCAGGGAGTGGTGCGCTGGGTTTTGAGGCGGCAAGCCGTGGATTTCAGCGGGTCGTGATGATGGAGAAAAACCGTATTGCGCTGAAAAACCTGCATACGGTCAAGAGTAAGCTCAAGGCAGAGCAGATTGAAATCCTTTCTGGCGATGCTTTGCTGATGACGAAAGCGATGGCAGATGCAGGCAGGCAGTTTGATCTGATCTGCCTTGACCCTCCGTTTCAGGAACATCTGTTGCCAAAGGTCTTGCCTGTCTGTCTGAAACTGCTGTCTGACAATGGCCTGATTTATGTTGAATCAGATGAGGCGGTCACAGAGGGGATGTTGGCAGAATGTGGTATGGATGCCCTGTTGAGCGTTATCCGTGAGGGGCATGCTGGACAGGTTTATTATCATCTCCTTGAAAAGCGGGTATGATACGCATCGTCAAATCAGTCTAATTATTTCAATCATATCGGGAAAATCCATTATGGTGATTGCAGTTTATCCTGGCACTTTTGATCCACTGACCCGTGGTCATGAAGATATTGTCCGTCGTGCGGCGGGATTGTTTAATCAGTTGGTAATCGGTGTGGCAGACAGCCATGCGAAAAAACCGTTCTTTTCAACACAGGAACGAGTCGAGATTGCACAGGATGTTCTGGCACGCTATCCAAATGTGAGTGTGCGTCCATTTTCAGGACTGTTAAGGGATTTTGCACGGGAATTGAATGCGACGGTGGTTATCCGTGGTCTGCGGGCTGTATCCGACTTTGAATATGAATTTCAGATGGCAGGCATGAACAAACACCTGATGCCGGAAGTGGAAACCCTGTTCATGACACCATCCGACCAGTGCCAGTTCGTTTCCGGTACTTTCGTCCGTGAGATTGCTTACATGGATGGCGATGTATCCAAGTTTGTATTCCCTTCTGTTGAAGAACGCCTGAAACAGAAAGTGATTGAAATCAAGGCTGGCAGAAAATAACAGGAAAATTGAGGCGATAGATGGCTTTTATAATTACAGACGACTGCATCAGTTGTGAAATCTGTATTCCAGAATGTCCAAATGGTGCGATTTTCATGGGTAAGCGTTTCTGTGAGGTAGATTACACCCGTTGCACAGAATGTGTCGGACATTATGACGAACCGCAATGTGCAGCAGTCTGTCCAATGGAGTGCTGCAAGCCGGATCCAGCCCATAAAGAAACGAAAGAACAGCTGCTGGCAAAGTTTGAACGCCTGCAGGCAGAATAAGAAAAAGGGCGTGAGAAAAAATCTCACGCCCTTTTCAGTTTGTTTCAGGTGGAATCAGACATTGAACAGGAAGTTCATCACATCCCCGTCTTTCACAACATAATCCTTGCCTTCCGCGCGCATCTTGCCAGCTTCTTTGGCGCCGTTCTCACCTTTATATTCAATGAAATCCTCATAGGCGATTGTCTGTGCACGGATAAAGCCACGTTCGAAGTCGGTATGGATAACGCCGGCAGCCTGTGGGGCAGTGTCGCCAATCCGGATAGTCCATGCACGGACTTCCTTGACACCTGCGGTGAAGTAGGTCTGCAGTCCCAGCAGTTTGTAACCCGCCCGGATCAACCGGTTCAGACCAGGCTCTTCCATGCCCATTTCTTCGAGGAAATCTGCACGGTCTTCTTCTGGCAGTTCAACAATCTCAGCCTCAATCGCTGCGCAGATGGCAACAATTGGTGCATTCTGGGAATTTGCATATTCGGTCAGCTGATCGAGCAGTGGATTGTCGGTAAAGCCATCATCAGAAACATTCGCAACGTACATCGCTGGCTTTGCGGTAATCAGGAACAGCGGTTTCAGCAGAGCCATTTCATCGGAGGACAGCCCCATGGTGCGGACAGGTTCGCCTTTATCCAGATGTTCAGAAACACGTTTCAGCAGTTCGCACAGTTTTGCGGATTCCTTGTTGCCAGAGCCTGCCTTCTTGATTTCGCGCTGATAAACACGTTCACAGGTACCCAGGTCAGCCAGTGCCAGTTCGGTCTGGATGACAGTAATGTCGCTGATTGGATCTACTTTGCCCGCAACGTGGACAACATTAGGATCTTCAAAACAGCGGACAACATTGACAACAGCGTCGGTTTCACGGATGTGTGCAAGGAACTGGTTCCCAAGACCTTCACCCTTGGATGCGCCTGCAACCAGACCTGCGATATCAACAAATTCCACAACGGCAGGGACCACACGCTGTGGGGAGATGATTTCAGCTAATTTTTCAAGACGAGGATCTGGCACTTCAACAATGCCGACATTTGGTTCAATAGTGCAGAATGGATAGTTTTCTGCAGGGATTGCCGCTTTGGTCAAAGCGTTGAACAGCGTGGATTTACCGACGTTTGGTAAACCGACGATACCGCATTTCAGGCTCATTGGGATTCTTTCAGGATATATAAATAACAGAGACGCCTATAAAAGGCACAATGCTCGACACTTTATCAATTCTTCAGCTGATGTCAAATATATTGAAGGAATTGTTGGATATGACGTGGTGTCTGAAGTGCCGATTAGAGGGGGATAGAGCGTTCTCAGTGGCGGAATTCATCTTTTTTGCAAAAAAGAGGGGGTTTGTGAGAAAAAAGTCGTGCGGGGGTATTGACAGTGTCAGGGGGAAGGGTGGATAATTTCAATTCTCCGCTTACGGGACAGACACAACGCTCTGTTTCGGT
>CAZHQM010000105.1:0-5726 GCA_964534155.1 uncultured Oxalobacter sp. | reverse complement strand
TGACCATCCAGCAGCTCACGCGCCAGCTGCAGGGTATAGACAGCATCCTCTGCATTGAAACAGCCTGCGGTATTAGGCAGGATCGTATACTTGCTTGGTGGAACAACATCCAGCAGATTAGGCTGATTAGGATCCTGACCGATATTCATACGGCGGATCGCAACAGTAATAATCTCAGCGCCAGCTGCTTCAGTAGCGATACGGGTTTCTTCCAGATCCTTATACTTGCCGCTGCCAACCAGCAGACGGGATTTATAAGTCTTGCCTGCAATCACCAAAGGTTTATCTTCTCTATTCATTGCAATTCCCTCTCAACTTTCACACAGCGGGAGAACCCTCTCCCGCCTCGCACAACCATTCAAAAAGGTCAATCAACCCCCGCCGATAGCGCGTACCAGCTCCACAACATCACCCGGCTGGAGCACACACTCGCCCCACTTCGCCTTCGTGATCACCTTGCGGTTCACAGCAATCGCCATCGCACGGTTCGGTGCATTCAGCTCAACCACCAGCTGCGCAACAGTAATACCGTCAGCAACCTCGCGGTTTTCGCCATTCAATCTGATTTCCATACCGAAACCCTTATTACTTCACGAACTCAATCGTACGTTCAGGCACATCCTTCTGTTCGATCGGCATACCCGTCTTCAGAGACAGATTCTTAGCAGCCGCGTATTCGCGAACCTCCTGAGAAATCTTCATAGAACAGAACTTAGGACCGCACATAGAACAGAAATGCGCAGACTTCGCAGAATCCTTAGGCAAGGTCTCATCGTGATACTCACGTGCACGGTCAGGATCCAGACCGATATTGAACTGGTCTTCCCAACGGAACTCAAAGCGCGCCTTCGACATCGCATTGTCACGGATCATCGCACCTGGGTGCCCCTTCGCCAAGTCAGCAGCATGGGCAGCCAGCTTGTAAACGATAATACCTTCCTTGACGTCATCCTTGTCTGGCAGACCCAGATGTTCCTTCGGAGTCACATAGCACAGCATCGCAGTACCATACCAGCCGATCATCGCAGCACCCATCGCAGAAGTGATGTGGTCGTAACCTGGAGCAATATCGGTCACCAATGGTCCAAGCGTATAGAAAGGCGCTTCGTGGCAAGACTCCAGCTGTTCATCCATATTCTTGCGGATCATATGCATAGGAACATGGCCAGGACCTTCAATCAGAACCTGAACACCATGCTTCCAAGCCACCTCAGTCAATTCACCCAGCACATGCAGTTCGCCCAGCTGAGCATCATCGTTCGCATCATAACCAGAACCAGGACGCAGACCATCGCCCAGAGAAACCGCAACGTCATAAGCCGCCAGGATTTCGCAGATCTCATCGAAATGCTCGTAGATGAAACTTTCTTTTTCGTGGAACATACACCACTTGGCGATGATAGAACCACCACGGGAAACAATACCCGTCATACGTTCTGCAGTGATAGGCAGATGGCGGCGCAGCAGACCAGCGTGGATCGTAAAGTAGTCAACACCCTGTTCAGCCTGTTCGATCAGCGTATCCTTGAAGATCTCCCAGGTCAGGTCTTCAGCAACACCGTTGACCTTTTCCAGCGCCTGATACATAGGCACAGTACCGATAGGTACAGGAGAATTGCGGACAATCCATTCACGGGTTTCGTGGATATTCTTACCGGTAGACAAGTCCATTACATTGTCAGCACCCCAGCGGATCGCCCAGGTCAGCTTGTCAACTTCCTCACCGATACCGGAAGTCACAGCAGAATTACCGATATTCGCATTGATCTTCACCAGGAAATTACGGCCAATGATCATTGGCTCAACTTCTGGGTGGTTGATGTTTGCAGGAATGATCGCACGGCCACGTGCAATCTCATCACGCACAAACTCAGGCGTGATCTTTTCAGGAATATTCGCACCGAAAGACTCACCAGGATGCTGCTTCAGCATCAGCTGCATCATACGTTCGCTGTTTGGATGATTCTTCAGGCTTTCGATATATTCATCACGGCGCTGGTTTTCGCGGATAGCCACATACTCCATTTCTGGGGTAATGATGCCCGCACGCGCATAATCCATCTGGGTAATACGCTTGCCAGGAGCCGCACGGCGAGGCTTGCGGGACAGATTGAAACGCAGCTCATCCAGAGACTTGTCAGCCAGACGCATACGGCCATACTCAGAAGTTGGGCCATCCAGCTCAACCGTATCACCACGCTCCTTGATCCAGTTGCTGCGAATATCAGCCAGACCATTACGCACATCGATCTTCACATCAGGATCGGTATAAGGGCCGGAAGTATCATAAACATAGATCGGAGGATTCTTTTCCTGACCGAACAGGATAGAAGTGTCAGAAAGAGTGATCTCTCTCATTGGCACGCGGATATCAGGACGTGAACCCTGAACATAGACTTTGCGCGAATTTGGAAATGGTTGAACCGCCGCTTCGTCAACCTTAGCGGTGGCGGACAAGAATTTTTCGCTCATACGATTCCTTCTACTAACTATAAAACCCAGCTTCAGGAATCTCGGCTCAAGACACGGCACAGGCCGGTAATTGACGCTTCCCTTCGCTGGCATTGCCCAGATCAGGTTCAGAGGGTGTAATCTCGCCCAGACTTTTTTTGCCCGGAACCCCTAGCATTCTGATATTTTTACTGCTCTCGGGACATTCTAACAGCATCAATAAAGATGCGCCCCACTCAGCAGCCCATTATAATAGACTTTTCAAGCATCTTTATTGATATAAATCAGAAATATTGTTGAATTATGGAACTGGCCAAGTCTTTTGAACCATTAGAAATTGAAAAACGCTGGCGAGACGCATGGGAAAGCAACGGATACTTCGCTGCCACCCTCGACGAAAGCAAACCATCATTTGCCATCCAGCTGCCACCACCAAACGTCACCGGCACCCTCCACATGGGCCACGCCTTCAACCAGACCATCATGGACGGTCTCGTGCGCTACCACCGCATGAAAGGCTACAACACCGCATGGATTCCAGGCACAGACCACGCCGGCATCGCAACCCAGATCGTTGTCGAACGCCAGCTCGATGCACAGAAAATCTCCCGCCACGACCTTGGCCGTGAAAAATTCCTTGAAAAAGTCTGGGAATGGAAAGAACACTCCGGCTCCACCATCACCGGCCAGATGCGCCGCATGGGCACCTCCCCAGACTGGGACCGCGAATACTTCACCATGGACGCAGAACGCTCCAAGATCGTTGCCGAAGTCTTCGTCCGCCTCTATGAAGAAGGCCTCATCTACCGTGGCAAACGCCTCGTCAACTGGGACCCGGTATTAGGCACCGCCGTCTCCGACCTCGAAGTCGTCTCTGAAGAAGAAAACGGCTCCATGTGGCACATCAGCTACCCATATGCAGATGGCACCGGCGCACTCACCGTCGCAACCACCCGACCAGAAACCATGCTCGGCGACGTCGCAGTCGCAGTCAACCCAGAAGACGAACGCTACAAAGACCTCGTCGGCAAGATGCTCATCCTGCCGCTCACAGGCCGCCAGATCCCCGTCATCGCAGACGAATACGTAGACAAAGAATTCGGAACCGGCTGCGTCAAGATCACCCCAGCCCACGACTTCAACGACTATGCAGTCGGCATGCGCCACAACATGGAACCGATCAACATCTTCACACTCGATGCGAAGATCAACGACAACGCCCCAGAAGCCTACCGTGGCATGGACCGCTTCGCAGCCCGCAAACAGATCGTTGCCGACCTTGAGGCACAGGGCTACCTTGTCAAGATCGACCCACACAAACTCATGGTCCCACGCGGCGACCGCACCGGTGTCATCATCGAACCAATGCTCACCGACCAGTGGTTCGTTGCCATGAGCAAACCAGCCCCAGAAGGCACCCACTTCCCAGGCAAATCCCTCACCGAAGTCGCCCTTGAAAAAGTCGCAAACGGAGAAGTCAAGTTCCTGCCTGAAAACTGGGTCAACACCTACAACCAGTGGCTCAACAACATCCAGGACTGGTGCATCTCCCGTCAGCTCTGGTGGGGCCACCAGATCCCAGCGTGGTACGACGAAGAAGGCAACATCTACGTCGCCCGCAACGAAGAAGAAGCCAAAGCCAAGGCAGGCGGCAAAAACCTGCGCCGTGAATCCGATGTCCTCGACACCTGGTTCTCCTCCGCGCTCGTTCCATTCTCCACCCTCGGCTGGCCAGAAGACACCGTCGAATCCCGGCTCTTCCTGCCATCCTCCGTCCTCGTCACCGGCTTCGACATCATCTTCTTCTGGGTCGCCCGCATGATCATCATGACCACCCACTTCACCGGGCAGGTCCCATTCAAGGTCGTCTACGTCCACGGCCTCGTCCGGGACGCACAAGGTCAGAAAATGTCCAAATCCAAGGGCAACACCCTCAACCCGATCGACCTCATCGATGGCATCGACGTAGAATCCCTCGTTGCAAGCCGCACCCAGAACCTCATGAACCCTAAGAAAGCCGAATCCATCGCCAAGGCAACCCGCAAGGAATTCGCCAAAGGCATCCCATCATTCGGCTCCGATGCACTGCGCTTCACCATGGCGAGCTACGCCTCCCTTGGCCGCAACATCAACTTCGACATGAACCGCTGCGAAGGCTACCGCAACTTCTGCAACAAACTCTGGAACGCAACCCGCTTCGTCCTCATGAACACCCAGGGCGAAGACTGCGGCTTCGGCGAAAACAAAGAAATGCAATTCTCACTCGCAGACCGCTGGATCCAGTCTGAATTCCAGCGCGCATCCGCCGAAACCGAAAAAGGCTACGCAGAATACCGCTTCGACAACATCGCAGGCGCCATCTACCGCTACATCTGGGATGAATACTGCGACTGGTATGTTGAAATGGCAAAAGTCCAGATCCAGGAAGGCAACGAAGCCCAGAAACGCGCCACCCGCTACACCCTCATCACCATGCTTGAGAAAATGCTGCGGCTGGCACACCCAATCATCCCATACATCACCGAAGAACTCTGGCAGATCGTTGCACCGATGGCTGGCATCAGCGGCGAAACCATCATGCTCCAGCAATACCCTGAAGCAGACCCAGCCCTCATCGACGAAGAAGCCGACAAATGGATGGCGCAATGCAAAGCCATGGTCGGCAGCACCCGAGAACTGCGCGGCGAAATGAAACTCTCCCCAGCCCAGAAAGTGCCACTCTTCATCGAAGCACCGGAAACCGGCAACATCCCGACCTTCATCCCACACCTCAAGGCACTGGGCAAACTTGAAGAAGTCAACATCACCCCTGCACTGCCGCAGTCCCCTGCGCCAGTCTCCATCGTTGGCACCCTCAAACTCATGCTCAAGGTCGAGATCGATGTCGCTGCCGAAACCGAACGACTCAACAAAGAGAAAGCCCGCATCGAAGGCGAAATCAAAAAGATAAACGGCAAACTCTCCAACCAGAACTTCGTAGCCAAAGCACCGGAAAAAGTCGTCAACCTCGAACGCCAGAGACTCGCCGACTACTCCGCAACACTGGAAAAACTCGAAGACCAGCTCTCAAAACTGGCAGCCATGTAAACCAGCAAGCTGAGGCAACCAAACAGAAAAGGCAACCCAACCCGGGTTGCCTTTTTCTTTGACATCAAACACAATCAGACTCAAGCCACAGCCACCAAAATCTCCATCAAAACAAAAGTGGCAACCCCGCAAGGTTGCCACTTTTCATAGCGGATCAATCACCAACAACTCAATAATCAGTAAGAAAC
>CAZHQM010000104.1:0-5732 GCA_964534155.1 uncultured Oxalobacter sp. | reverse complement strand
CTTGTTAAGATACTGATACAGGGAGAACACCTTGAGCCGAAACGGACAACGCCGGGTCGTCGTCACCGGTCTGGGATGTATTTCACCAGTTGGCAACACCGTTGCTGACATGTGGAGCGCAGTCACTTCTGGTAAATCAGGCATCGCACTGATCACCAAATTTGACGCATCTGCATTCGCAACCAAGTTTGCTGGCGAAGTCAAAGACTTCGATCTGGAAAAATATATTCCTGGTAAAGAATCTCGCCACATGGATACCTTCATCCACTATGGGATGGCAGCTGGTATCCAGGCAATCGAAGACAGTGGTCTCGTGATCACCGAAGAAAATGCCGATCGAATTGGTGTCAACATCGGTTCGGGTATTGGTGGTCTGCCAATGATTGAAAAAACCCACGCAGAACTGACCAACCGCGGTCCACGCCGTGTCAGCCCATTCTTCGTGCCATCTTCAATCATCAATATGCCATCTGGTTTCCTTTCCATCCGCTACGGACTGAAAGGACCAAACCTGGCATGCGTTACTGCATGTTCCACCGGTCTGCACTCCATTGGCTATGCAGCACGTACCATCGCGTACGGTGATGCAGACGTCATGATTGCAGGTGGTGCTGAATCTACCATCTCCCCACTGGGCGTTGGTGGCTTCTCCGCAGCACGTGCGCTTTCCTCCCGTAATGATGACCCAGCAACGGCATCCCGACCTTGGGATAAAGACCGTGATGGTTTCGTCATGGGTGAAGGTGCTGGTGTTCTGGTTCTCGAAGAATACGAACATGCAAAAGCACGTGGCGCCAAGATCTATGCTGAACTTGCAGGCTTTGGTATGAGTGCAGATGCTCACCACATGACCGCTCCTCTGGAAGACGGCAGTGGCGCAAGCAAATGTATGCTCAACGCAATCAAGGATGCAGGTATCAACCCTGATCAGGTCAACTACATCAACGCTCACGGTACCTCTACACCTCTGGGTGACAAGGCCGAAACGATTGCAGTAAAACGCACTCTGGGCGACGCTGCCAAGAAAGTCGTAATGAGCTCTTCCAAATCCATGGTTGGTCACCTGTTGGGTGGCGCTGGTGGTCTGGAATCCGTCATCACCGTTATGGCTATCCATAACCAGGTGGCACCTCCAACCATCAACATCTTCAATCAGGATCCAGAATGTGATTTGGATTACTGTGCGAACACCGCAAGAGATATGCGTATCGACTACGCACTGAAGAACTCCTTCGGTTTCGGCGGTACCAACAGTTCACTGGTCTTTGCAAAAATCTAAGACTTCAGCTATGGACATGGCCGCATTCACAGCGTGAATGCGGCTTTTTCTTTTGGAAAACAGGCAATGTCACTGGCACAGACCGTTACAGTCAGGAAATCCAGGACCCAGACACTGATCATGCTGGGCATGGCATTGCTTTTCCTGATTACCGCAGGGCTGCTGCCGACAGGAAAAATCGGCACATTCTCCTGCTATGCCGGTTACTGGCTGCCTGTACTCTTTATCATCATTGCCGCCTGCCTCATATTCCAATGGCATCGCCAGCCTGCCGGCTATACCCTGACCGTCACACAGGATGTTGACTTCATCATCGCAGACACAGCCGCTGATGAAGATACCGGACAGGTGATCTGGCACATCCAGCCAGACTCAACCATCTGGACAGCAGTCATCATCCTGCGCCTGAAGGATGAAGCCCGCCGGAAGACATGCATCCTTTTTCCTGATGCGGTCGGTGTACAGGCGTTCCATCAACTCTATGTCGCCTGCCGATGGAAACTCACCCATCTCTACACCGGACAGCCCCAGCAGGACAGGAATTTGTAAAAAACTGTTTAAAACCGCACAGACCGTGCCATATCAGGGTATCCTGCTCAGCATCGATAATCCCCACATCCCGTGGTTTATTCAGACAAATAGAAACCAGACATCATGCAGACATTCAAAATGAACCCGATCAAGAAGCTCTGTCTCTCCGCATTCTGTGCACTCTCACTCGTTGCCGTTGTGGCTCCACAGCAGGCGGTGGCAGAACCAGTTGCGGCAGTCCGTGGACTCCCAGATTTTTCCGGGTTGGTTGAACAGGTGGCGCCAGCCGTCGTCAATATCCGCACCGTTGAGAAAATCCAGGTCCGGAGAAGCGCAAACCCATTCGATGACTTCTTCTTCCATCGTTTCGGCATGCCGGTACCCCAGATGCAGCGGCCAGAAGAACAGGTCCGCCATGGCATGGGCTCTGGTTTCATCATCTCGTCAGACGGTTACATCCTGACCAACCACCATGTCATCAATGGGGCAGACGAGGTCTTTGTCCGCCTCACCGATAAACGGGAATTCACCGCAAAAGTCATCGGCTCCGACAAGCGCACAGACGTTGCACTCCTCAAGATCAAGGGCAGCAACCTGCCGGTCATCAAGACAGGCCATTCTGCAGACATCAAGGCAGGGCAGTGGGTGCTGGCAATCGGCTCTCCCTTCAAGCTCGACAACACCGTCACCGCAGGCATCATCTCCGCGACAGCCCGTGATACCGGGGACTACCTGCCACTCATCCAGACAGACGTAGCCGTCAACCCGGGCAACTCCGGTGGACCGCTCATCAACATGAACGGTGAGGTCATCGGCATCAACTCCCAGATCTTCAGCCGCTCTGGTGGCTATATGGGCATCTCCTTTGCCGTACCGATCGATGAGGCGCTCCATGTATCCGACCAGCTCAAGAAAAGCGGTAAGGTCACCCGTGGGCAGATCGGTGTCAGCATCAGCGAAATCAACGAAGACACCGCCAAGGCAATGAACCTGCCAAACAGCAAAGGCGTGCTTGTTGCCCATGTTGAAGATGGCTCCCCGGCAGAAAAGGCAGGCCTTGAGGCGGGCGATGTCATTCTCAAGTACGATGGTCACACCATTGAGAGTGCCGCAGAACTGCCACGTCTGGTTGGCGAAACAGAAGTTGGCACTGCCGTACCTGTCACCGTCTGGCGCAAGGGATCCACCCATAATCTCACCGTCAGACCCAAGGTCATGGAAAATGGCAAGAGTGCAGATAAAGTCACCGCTGCCAAGGCAGTCAAGGACAATAACCGCTCTGAAAAAGTCCTCGGTGTGACCGTTGAGGAACTCAGTGCATCCCAGAAAAAGACCCTCGGTGTCAAAAACGGTGTTGCGATCGCCACAGCAAAGAACCAGGCACAGTCACTAGGCCTGCGCAAGGGTGATGTCATTGTCCGGATGAACAACAAGGACATTGCGGGAGTCAGCGACTTCCAGCAGGCGGTTGGCAGACTTGAGAAAGGCAAGATGGTCATTCTCATGGTTGTCCGCAATGGCATGGTCAACTATGTTGCTTTCCAGCCAAACGTAGACTGATATCGAAACCTGGGGCAAAGCCCCAGGCAGACCGCTGAAAAGAAAGTCCCGGTCCCAGAGGAGTTGTCCATCAGGCAACAGAGGCTGTCATCGAAGAACAGCTGGCTCAATGCTCCCGATGAGCCTGCCCGCAGGCTGCTGAATCTGGCATTCACAGAAAAAACAGCCATTTTTTCAATAAGATACCTGAAAGTTCCCTATGTGTAACAGTGCCTGTGGTGTATAGCCTTGACGGAGTATGTCTGGTGATTGCCAACGGGTTTCTGGGGGGCATCGGCGTCAGTCTCAGGGATTCAGTTGTATCCGAAAGCATAATCACCGAAAAACCCTTGAATTTGTACACATCCCCCTTTTCAAACCATAGGATTGAAAATAAAATTGCTATGGTGGAGTGGAGGATTTTCGAAAGGAAATTCTCTATGGTTATTCTGTGCTCTCAGAAACGTTTTTCATGGTGATGTACAGTCTGTGGACAGAAATGGGAGCGGGCTCGGATTGAATTTCAAAGAAAGTACAAGGATTATGAAAATGAAGAAACTTTTTACTAGGAATGTTATTGCAGCAGCTGTCATGGCTGCAGGTGCTTTTGGCTTCAGTGCCAGCGCTATGGCGGATACATATGATGCAGACCAGGTCAATAACAGTGGTCAGATTGTGCTTTCTAAAGGTGCTGTGCTGAATGCAGATTCCATCGCAGGAACTGAAGGCAGCGCGATCTCCAACGTCAAGGGCGGCACCATCAACCTGACCGGTGCAGGCAACTCCAATCTGGGTACTGTTGAAAACAACGGCACCATCTCTGTCAAGAATGGTTCTGCAACTGCAAACACCATCAGCGGCGACAGCAGTGGCAAGAAAGGCCGTGTCAATGTCGGTACTGATGAAACCCCTGCAGAACTGCACGTTTCCGGTGGTTCCGATATCGGCACTGCAAACATCAGCCGTAACTCCCAGATGAGCCTGGCAGGCGGTTCTTCCTCCTCCGTCATCAACAACAGCGGTACCCTGCGCGTCACCGACGGTGCAAACCTGAACCTGGACCGTCTGAACGGTAAAGGCGGCAAGATTGAAAACAGCGGCAAGCTGAACATCAATGGCGCATCCAACCTCGGTCAGATTGACAACCGCGGTGTCCTGGTCATCTCCGGTGATGTTGATTCTGGCAAGGCAGCACCTGCCAAGAAAAAAGTCTGCAAGAAAGCAAAAAAAGCTTGCAGTAAATAAGTAACCGAATAATAATCCCATCTCTTTGCCGTTTGGCGGCATGATGGGGATAGATAGAGGGGATATCTCCAGTCAGACTGGACTTGTCCCCTTTTTATTTGAAGATTTGGTATTTTTGCTTATCTGGCAATAAACCTTGACTATCGGGCAGGAAACAGCGGAAACGGTTTCTTATCCAGCATGAGACTCAGACAACCATGAAATACACCAGCGGTCTTTTGGCTCTCGCTCTGGCGGGCACACTCTCCTCTGCGGCATATGCCGCCGACCTCTATATCGGCGCATCAGGCAGCACCGTCACCGTCGAGGAAAAGGGCGAACGCTACGAAGTGGTCTTTCATTCAGGCAAGAAGATCCTGAAGGCAGACGGTGCAATGAGCCGGGGAAAACTTGTCCTTGACCGTTATGCAGATGATGTCCAGCCCGCTGTTCCAGTGGTGGCAGAAGGTGAGCAGCAGAAAGTCCCTGAAGAAGTGCCAAGGAATCCTGGTGTTGTCATGAATTTCCTCGACTCAATGGTTCATGTCTCCGTCCAACGCGATTCCGAGTGGTACCGTTCCGGGATAGAAGGCGGTTACCAGAAACTCGATGACTATGAGACCGTTGTCTCCGGTATCAAGGAAGACAGCCCCCAGTTCGCCGCCATCGTGCAGAAAATGGACGATGCCTTCGAGCGTCTCCTGAAAACAGAACCTGAGCAGAAACAGGCGCCATTGAAAGAAGCGCAGGAAAAATGGTGCGACGACTCCAATCAGTACATCCAGACACATATCCTGCAGGATGGCGAGGCGGCAAACTTCCGACTCACCCAGAAGATTGAACATGCCTATGAAGTCCTCCTGACAGAAAGAACCCGGTTCATTGAAGACGTTGTCAGGCAGAAAGAAACCCGCACACCCCAGACATACCTGGGAACCGTCAGATACTGTGAAGACAGCCCGCAGGATCTGGAATTCATGCCAGAAGGGCGTCACCAGGCCATCCCGCTCTGCCGTGCGGCAGACCCGGCATGCCGTGAGGCCGTGAAACTGCTCGGAAAACACAGGGAGGCATATGTCTCCCTGAAAGCCCGCATCGACTTTGCAAAAGGGTTCATACCTGAAAAGATGCAGATAAAGAAAGCGCATCCCCCGGTGGC
>CAZHQM010000103.1:0-5748 GCA_964534155.1 uncultured Oxalobacter sp. | reverse complement strand
GTGCCGGTCTTCATGCCTTAAGCTCCCTGAAAGAATCTCACGCCACACTGTCTCAGCATCGAAGTCAGCGCAATCAGAGGCAACCCGGTCAGGGCAGTCGGGTCATCGCTCTCGATCTTTTCCAGAAGGGCAATGCCCAGTGCCTCATTCTTTGCGCTGCCTGCAACATCAAAAGGCTGTTCAATATTCAGATAAGCCGCCAGCTCATCATCAGGCAGGTCCCTGAAAACAACAGTCGTTGTGACAACCTTCTGCTGGACAGCATTGCTGTGCGCGCCATCCAGCACACACAGGGCAGTGTGGAACAGCACCTGTTTCCCCCGCATCTGCTTCAGCTGGGCCATCGCGCGCTCAAAAGAGCCCGGCTTGCCGATCGGCGTTCCCTCACACTCGGCGACCTGGTCTGAACCGATGATGACTGCCCCTGGGAAATGCTCACTCACAGCCTCGGCCTTCTTCACGGCAAGGCGCTGTGCCGTATCGCGTGGAGATTCCCCTGCAAGAGGAGACTCATCGACATCAGGGCTTTCCGTCTCGAAAGGCATACCCAGACGGGAAAGCAGCTCCTTCCGGTAGCGGGATGAAGAGGCAAGAACAAGAGAAGTGTTGGATTCTGGTCGCATAATCAGGCTTCGTTGGATTGCAATAACTGATAGTGTACTAAAGCTTTGACTGATATGAAATGTTATTGCTAAAATAGCTAATTTTACGCTCTGGATGAGCTATGCGTTCCTATCTGATTGTTCCATCTGACTTCTGCAAGGCAGGAGAAACGGTTGAGGGAAAAGCCCCTGTCGCAGAACTGGAGAGACTGGCATCCTACTGTGCTGACGCTGCGGGCGAAGTGGCATGGAAAGTGACAGGCTCCATCGATGTCTATCAGAAACCACGGCTGTTGCTGGAGGTTTCCGGAGAGATCCGGTTGGTCTGTCAGCGTTGTTTGGATACCATGCCTTTCAATCTGGACACCACGACATCGGTCATCGTCACCTTCTCTGAAGATGAGGCGGACGAGGTTGAGTCAGGTCTGGAAGACAACGACGGCACCGAAGTCGTTGTCTCCGATGGAAAAGTTGAACTCATGGATCTGATCGAAGACGAAGCGATGCTGGCTTTGCCGACTTCACCGCGTCACGATGCATGTCCTGACAAGACGGCAGGAAGCTGGAAAGAGAAAAAGGATTCACCGTTTGCCGTGCTTGGAAAACTCAAGGGTGTAAACGGCAACAAAAACTAAATGGTTCTTCATTTTGTTCTAATAGAACAGGATGGATGTGTTAGAATTTCCCAAATTTTGATTCAGGAGTAGTAATTATGGCAGTCCCACAAAATAAAACCTCGCCTTCCAAACGTGGTATGCGTCGTTCCCATGACGGTCTGGAATCCGTTCAGCTGTCTGTTGAACCAACCACCGGTGAAAAACATCGTCGTCACCATATCAGCCCAAGCGGTTACTATCGTGGCAGAAAAGTGTTGAACACCAAAAACGAAGAGTAATCATTTGGAATGCAAATGAATTCAATGGCGCATAGGTCTATTTACCTGAGCGCCTTTTTTATTGCTGTTTTTGGCTTGACTTGGTAACGTGAGGAGACGGAGCAAAAATCCGGTTTGAACGTGCTTAAGAACGAAACAGAAAAAGTAAGAATTTCAATTGATTGCATGGGTGGCGACCATGGTGTAGGTGTAACAGTTCCTGCATCAATGGCTTTCCTGGAAAAGGAAAGCAATGCCCATATCATCCTGGTAGGACAGCAGGCAGCCATCGAGGCTGAACTGAAAAAACTCGGTGCATTGAACCACCCACGCATCACCATCAAGGATGCGCGTGATGTGGTGGCGATGGATGCACCACTCATGTCGGCGTTGCGTATGCGCCGCTCATCGATGCACCAGTCCATCCTTGCTGTCAAGGATGGCACTGCGGATGCCTGTGTGTCTGCAGGCAACACCGGTGCGCTGATGGCGGTCTCCCGCTATCTGCTTGATACCATTCCCGGTGTTGAGCGCCCGGCAATCTGCGGCATCTTGCCCAACAAGAAAAACCTCCCGACCTATGTCCTCGACCTCGGTGCAAACGTTGACAGCGAGGAAGAGCATCTGCGCCAGTTTGCGCTCATGGGATCTGCGCTTTTCTCCAATGTTGAGGGCAATCCCAATCCAAGAGTCGGCCTGCTCAATGTCGGTACTGAGGACATCAAGGGCAATGGTGTTGTAAAAAAGACAGGCGAACTGCTCCATGAAGAGCATCAGAATGGTACACTCAACTTTATCGGCAACGTTGAAGGCAACGACATCTTTGATGGCACATGCGATCTGGTTGTCTGCGATGGCTTCGTCGGTAATGTGATGCTCAAGGCGGTTGAGGGGCTGGGGCGTTTCTTCCGTGACGTACTGGTCTCGGAACTCAAGAGCAGCGCCATCAACATGCTCGGTGCGTTGATATCCCGTAAGGCGCTGAACTCGGTCCGTCAGAGACTGAACCCATCACGTTATAATGGAGCCAGCATGCTGGGGCTCAGGGGGCTGGTCTTCAAGAGCCATGGCGGTGCAGATGCCTATGCATATGAATTTGCCATCAGGCGTGCATATGATGCAGTCAGGGCAGATGTGCTCAACAAGATCTATGCATCCGTTGCAGATCTGATAAATAAATCAAAAGGTGCGCAGCAGTCAGAAAACGCTGACAGCTGATAATGGAAAACAGGAAAAGTGACAGAATGACCATCTACGGCAAAATTATCGGTACTGGCAGCTACCTGCCTCCGAAACGTCTGACTAACGATGACATCACCGCCATGCTGGCGGAAAGAGGTGTTGAGACTTCTGATGAATGGATCAGTACCCGCAGCGGCATCAAGGCCCGCCACTACGTTGAAGAAGGTGTCTATTCCAGTGATCTGGGTGCTGAGGCATGCCGTAAAGCCATTGAGATGGCGAAATGCGATGCCGATGACATCGACATGATCATCTGTGCAACCACCACACCGGACAACTTCGGTGGTTTCCCAAGCACCGCATGTGTCATCCAGAACAAACTGGGCATCAAGTCCAACTGTGCTGCGATGGACGTATCCGCAGTCTGCTGCGGCTTCCTCTACGCATTGACAACCGCTGACAGCTTCATCCGTGCAGGCGTCTGCAAGAAAGTGATGGTTGTCGGTGCTGAGACATATTCCCGCATCATCGATTTCCAGGACCGTACAACCTGTGTCCTGTTCGGTGATGGCGCCGGCGCAGTCATCCTCGCCGCTTCCGAAGAACCTGGCATCCTCTCCACCGCACTCCATGCAGATGGTTCCGGTGGTGATGTGCTCAACCTGCCAGGCCGTCCAAACAAAGGTGTCATCGAAGGCAGCCCATATGTCTATATGGACGGCAAGGCAGTCTTCAAACAGGCAGTGTCCTGGATGGACCGTGTCGGTATGGAAGCCCTTGAAAAAGCAGGCATGACCACTGCAGATATCGATTGGCTGGTTCCTCATCAGGCAAACTGGCGCATCATGCAGAGCGTCTCCAAGAAACTGAGCGTTCCAACCGACAAGGTCATCGTGACCGTGACCGAACACGCTAACACCTCCGGTGCATCGATTCCACTCGCAATCGATACCGGTGTCCGTGATGGACGCATCAAACCAGGTCAGAATATCCTGATGGTCGCTATCGGCGGTGGTCTGACATTCGGTGCCGTACTGGCAAAAATGTAATCTGAAAAACAGGAGAAACAGGAACAACCATGGCTAAATTTGCTTTCGTATTCCCTGGACAGGGCTCTCAGGCTGTCGGCATGCTCAACGGCTTTGCTGGCAACGCAGCGGTTCAGGAAACCGTTGCAGAAGCATCCGAAGCACTCGGCTTCGATATCGGCAAGATGATTGCCGAAGGTCCACAGGAAGACCTCAACCTGACCGTCAATACCCAGCCACTCCTGCTGACCACCTCTGTCGCATTCTATCGTGCATGGATTGCAGCAGGCGGTCCTGCACCGGAACTCGTCGCAGGTCACAGCTTGGGTGAATTCTCTGCACTCACCGCTGCTGGCACCATCAAACTCGCAGACGCAGTCAAGCTCGTCCGTTTCCGTGCAACCGCAATGCAGGAAGCAGTACCGGTCGGCGTAGGCGGCATGGCGGCAATCATCGGTCTGGAAGCAGACGCACTCAAGGAAGTCTGTGCAGAAGCAGCTGAAGGTGAAGTCGTTGAACCTGCAAACTTCAACTCCCCAACCCAGATCGTTATCGCAGGCCACAACACCGCGCTGGAACGTGCATGCAAACTGGCTAAGGCAAAAGGCGCAAAACGTGCACTGCCACTCCCGGTCTCCGCACCATTCCACTCCTCCATGCTGACCCCTGCATCCGCACGTCTGGAAGAATACTTGAAAGGTGTTGAATTCTCCGCACCACAGATTCCACTCATCAACAACGTTGACGTTGCGATCCAGAACGACCCAGCAGCCATCAAGGATGCACTGGTCCGTCAGGTTGCAAACTCTGTCCGTTGGGTTGAGACCATCCAGAAAATGGCTGGCATGGGCATTGAGGCAGTTGTTGACTGCGGCCCAGGCAAGGTTCTGGCTGGTATGGTCAAACGTATTGAAAAATCTATCGCTGGTCACGCAATCGTTGACCAGGCATCCCTTGATGCAACACTGGAGGCATTGAAATAATGAAAGATCAGAATCTTGCAGGTAAAGTCGCATTCGTAACCGGCGCATCCCGTGGTATCGGCTATGCGATTGCCCAGGAACTCGCTTCCCGTGGCGCAACCGTCATCGGTACCGGTATGGACCAGCAGGGCGTAGATGACTTTGAGAAAGGTCTCGCAGAAGTCGGTGGCAAAGGCAAGGGCATCATCCTCAACGTCATTGACAACGAAGGCTGCAAGGCTGCTGTCGATGCAATCCAGAAAGAATTCGGTTCTCTGGATATCCTGGTCAACAATGCCGGCATCACCAAAGACCAGCTGGCGATGCGCATGAAAGATGAAGACTGGAACATCCTCATCGCCATCAACCTCACCGCAGTCGCAAGCCTCTCCCGCATGGTCCTGCGTGGCATGATGCGTGCGAAAGGCGGTCGCATCATCAACATCTCCTCCGTTGTCGGTTCCATCGGCAATGCAGGCCAGACCAACTATGCGGCAGCCAAGGCAGGTGTTGAAGGCATGAGCCGTGCACTGGCACGCGAAGTCGGCAGCCGTGGCATCACCGTCAACTGTGTTGCACCGGGCTTCATTGATACCGCAATGACCCAGGTCCTGCCAGACGAAGTCAAGCAGGCACTCATCAGCCAGGTACCACTGGGCCGTCTGGGCAGCGCACAGGACATCGCAAATGCTGTTGCATTCCTCGCATCCCCAGATGCAGGTTACATCACCGGCAGCGTTCTGCACGTCAACGGTGGCATGTTCATGAACTGATGCCGCAGGGTGAGAGAAAAGGATTTTGTTTTGAAGTACATCACTGATACGGCAAATTATTGACCTATGCAGTGAAAAAATCGGCGCAAAGCTGTTAAAATGCGTCAACCTAACTTTTGTTTTTTTTAATAACTGGAGCCAAGAAATGTCTGAGGACATCGTAAATCGCGTTAAGAAAATTGTTGCTGATCAGCTGGGTAAACCAGAAGCAGAAATCAAACTGGAATCTTCCTTTGTAAATGATCTCGGTGCTGACTCTCTGGATACCGTTGAACTCGTTATGGCACTCGAAGACGAATTCGAAATCGAAATTCCTGACGAACAGGC
>CAZHQM010000102.1:0-5786 GCA_964534155.1 uncultured Oxalobacter sp. | reverse complement strand
AAAGTATCAAACTGACACATTGATTTTCCTGCCACCGCAATGTATCAAAATGATATCTGCGGTGGAGTTGAAAACTGCCGTACGTACTGTACGGTACGTACAGCGTTTTTCACTTCCTATTTCAGAACAGGTGGTTTGCCAGCACCTCGATGCCCACGAATCCACGGATACGTTTGCCGTTTACATGGATGTTGTTGGTGGCCTCCACATTGTAAACCCGTTCATTCTGGGCAAGTTCGGAGCTGAGCCGGTTTGCCGACATGGGCTTTCGCACATTGTCCTCGCACCAAAGCTTGTAGGCTTCATAGATCGCCTTGGAACTTGCTTCGCTGTCCGCTTTGAAGCGGATGTAGCCCTCGGAGTGCAAAAATTCGATCACATTGTTACTGCTGCGCTTGACCGTTTCCACATTCTCCTTGGCCTGTCCACTGATGGTGAACCGATAGTTGTTTGCCAGCAGTCGGTGCAACCCCTCCAAGCACCATAGAAAAATGCCCTCCATCTCGGTCATCAGCTTTTCCACCAGAAACGGGTCGTCGGTACGGTCAGGGGGTCTGTCCTTGGTGGTCAGCACGATTTGACGGCGAAAGAAACCGTCCGACTGGTCGTGCAGGGCGGTCAGCGCACCGTTGCCGAAGCACAGGAAGCGGGCGTACAGTTGGCTTTGGTAGCTCTGGATACCCTTGCGCTCCAAGTCCATTTTGCACTCGGCGGTGACGATGGACTTGATGTAGTTGGTTTTGGGCAGAGCGCTCATGTCCATATCATCGTCCACCATCAGCAACTTGTTTTCCAAGTCGGCACGGCTGAAACGGTTGTTCTCGATTTTCTGGATGCTAGTGGTGTTCATGCTGTCCCCAAGGATGGAGCGCATCACAAGACCGATGCGGCTTTTGCCCTCACCGCCTTTGCCGATGAGCATGAGCATCTTCTGTCCCTTGGTAGATGGAATCAGGCAATAGCCCAGATATTCCTGCAAGGTGGGGATATCCTCCGGCACGAGCAGATCGGACAGAAAATGCAGCCATCCCAGAGGTTTGGGGGCATTGGGATTGTAGCTGACCTTCATGCGATTGTTGCAATAGGTCTTGCTTTCGCTGAATGCGCCATTCAGGAAATAGGTGCCGTTGGCCACATGGATACGGTCTGTTTCGATGGGCAGTGGGTCGGAATATGCCATGAGTTTCAGGGTTTCAAACAGGCTTTTTACCTTTTGGGCAATGCCGCTGCTCTGGCAGGCCATGACCTCGTCCAAAATCATCTGCTGGATTTTGCCCTCATCTTCGACCGCACCATCCACAGTGAACAGCCGCCCCCGGACGCATTTCATGGGGTGTTGGTGGAGAAATGAAACACAAAACGCAACCTCATCGATTGCCTTGCCGTCATACCAAGAGGGCTGTTCCATGCAGTCATCTTTCCTGCTCATGCGACCACCCCTTTCCATGTTTCTTTAAGTGATTTTGCAATTTTTCCAGCTTGCCATCGGTCATCAGCACATTGACCACATCCCCACGCTCGTAGGAGTCACCCGAAAGCAGCACATCCACCCAATACTCCACTTGGGGAAGCCATTGACAGACTTCGGTGAACCGGCTGTCCACCTCGTCCTCCGGTGCCTTGGGCGCATACGCTACCTGCCAATCTTCCAGCAAGTGAAAATAGGCCATGAGCGCAGAAAAGCACAGCTTCTCGGTTTCCCGAAGTCGCTGTGCTTCTGTTTTCCTATTCCATTTTTCCTGCATGGCCTTGCTGGGGGGCTTGTCCGTCTGGATACCGAAGTCGTATGCCAGTTTCTTTGCGGCCTCGTGCAGAGACAGACCGTAGAGCTTGGCAACGAAGTCAATCACATCCCCATGCTCGCCGCAGGCGTAGCAATGGTAGTGGTCATCTGCCACCAGCATACTGGGATGATGGTCATTGTGAAACGGGCAGAGGGCTTTGCCTCGCTTGACCACCACGCCGTAATATTCGGCAGCTTCGGTCACGGAAACCGCCATTTTGATTTGTGTAAATAAATTGATATTGTTACCTCCTGTATAGAATTTCTTGTTTTGCCGGTCTACCCGATGTCGTTCCTGTCCCAGTTTTTCTGCGGCGTGTGGTTTTCCTTGGTACGCTGAATGCGCTACTTCGCCGGAAAGCATATCCCCATCGGACGGTCATGCAATTTTCAAGGTGCATCGTGGTTTACAGGGATATTTTAGTAAAAAATTACACCCATCCCCATATATCCGAGAGGTAGGAAAAGTTGCCCGAAACTGTGCAATTTCCACGCTTATAGACATCTTGAAACTGTATGATATAATGGTCAAAAACCGACAGGGAGGCCAGAATATGCAAGTGAAACTGACCATTGGAGAGCGATTGAAGGATTTACGGGTGGAACGCAAGCTGACCCTAGAGCAGCTTGCCGACGAGGTGGGCATCTCTAAATCTGCCCTTGGAAAATACGAATCCGATAACGGCAAGGACATCAGCCCGTACAGCATTTCGTTGCTGGCAGACTTCTACGGCGTTTCTGCCGACTATCTCATGGGACGGACGGAAACAAAAAATCACCCAAACACAGCTC
Organism: uncultured Oxalobacter sp.; assembly: GCA_964534155.1. Taxonomy (GTDB): domain Bacteria; phylum Pseudomonadota; class Gammaproteobacteria; order Burkholderiales; family Burkholderiaceae_D; genus Oxalobacter. The sequence goes on along the minus strand of CAZHQM010000102.1, from coordinate 3,211 downwards.
TGCATGAGCTGCATTTGAGTGATGATGCGATGGATGTATTAAGAAGTGGGGTTTTCAATCACCGGCTGCTGTCGGAGATGATCTGCCACAAAGATTTCCATACCTTGATGCTGGATGCGGAAATCTATGTTGACCGAATTGCGGATATGCGAATTCACGATATGAACGCCGTGCTGGAAGCCACTCGCCAAATGGTCTTGGCAAAACGCAAAGGCGAAGAAGATGATCTGTATTCACGGACGCTGACTCTTGCACAGGTGCAGGAGGAAGAATACTTCGCCCATGTGGTGTCCAAGGACATGGCGGCGATCCTTCACGACATCCGGGATACCCATAAAACCGATACCACCACCGCCGATGTCACTTCTTCGGTAGCACAGGTACAGCAGCAACTGGAAGATGCCGTGAATTTTGAGGGCAGTGCACAGGAAAAGAAAATCCGTGTGTATTTTGCTTCGCTGGGGCTTGATTATGATACGCTGACGAAGGAAGAATTCGTTGCGATCATCAGCGCACTTAAAAAATCTAAGCTCCTGGATAGCCCCATCAGCCAACGAGGAAAGGGTAGCCTGACCCACGGCAAGGGTAAACGGAAGAAACGGTGAAACAAGAGAACGTCGCTGCGACAGGGGCAATCCGTTCACTCGCATCTTGCTTGGTTCGCTCGTTTTGTTTATTATCTATCAATTGGTTTAATATGTTAAAAATGATATTTAAGAAAATTGTCCGGCAATTTGATAATTCAAACTGCCGGACAATGGTTTAGTTAGCTAATGGTTTAAACTTAAAGGAGAGATTTTAAATTAGTTCCTCCATGTGTAAACGTCGGTATCTACAACGCCACAAGGATCAGAAGACGATGTGACCGTTCGATTTACTCCACTTTCCCAAGTGATATTACCGGAAGCATCTTTTTTAATAAACTTAAATTCAATAGTTGTTCCTGCGGGGACACTTACAGAAAGGAACCATTCTGGATAATTGGGATTGAGCATGGCTTCTGTGCAATTATCTGGATCCCAATTTCCCAATTCTGGAACATTTCCGACAATATAGATATTCTCTCCGTACTGAGTTTCAGCTCTAACATGGAAAACAATCTGATTTTGATCGCCGGACAATACATTGTAATAAATCGCATTGCTAGTCGCTGTTCCCTTTTTTACTGTAATGGGTTGAAGTCCTGCTGCAACTCCGGTAGGTACAGTAACGATAATCTCATTCGAAGTTTTGCTCTGAACCGTCGCAACCGTAGTTCCAAAATACACTGTGACATCACCACCAAAACCATCGCCATAAATGTGTACAGTATTACCGGCACGCCCTGTAGTGGACATCACATCACCAATTTGAGGCGTCGTGGGCTCCTCAGATGCTTGATATTGCCAAATACACACGCCACCACCGGAGATATTAAACGAGGAAATATATCCACTCTGCACAGTTGCAGTAGTACCAAACAGATCTCCATCGAGGTAATCTGTATACTGACCCGCTGGCAGGCTGGTTTGAACCGCAGGAATGGTATACGAAACATCAGGCTGGCGATTAACTGCCACCACCACGACATCATCGTAGAATTGACGCTCAAATACCATTACGTTGTCGTCACTATAGCGAATGGTTGTAGTTCCATATGCAATAGCATCGTTTGATTGTCTCAGAGCAGACAGATCTGCGATAAGTTGATATGCTGCTGTCGTGGTACTAAAGCCACATTCGGTAGGCATATATACTCGACCGGCCACATCGCTGGCATCATCGGGAACAACGTATTGTTCCGTTCCATAATAAATGGTGGGAATGCCTCTTGATGTCAAAAGAACTGCAAGTGCCGCATTATATACTCTTTGACTCCTTTGAGTATAGCCGAATCGGGTAACATCGTGGTTATCAAGGAATGTTACTGTCTGATTTGGATAACCGTAGTCTGCTTGCGTATATTCTAGCATATTGGCGAAGTCGCTCATAGTAGTGGAAAAATCGCCAAAAACAGTACTTGCGGTACGATAGAATTCGAAATCCAGATTGTTTACGCCCGTCTGCTTTGGGAAATAAACATATTCATCATATTTGGAATCTGGTCTGCCAATAAAAAACTCTCCAAAATGGGTAATTGTATTGCTGGAATCAACAGCGTCTTTTAAGCCTTTCACAAAAGAGGGGTCCATATGAAGGGTTGCGTCATGGCGAATGCCATTTACCCCCAAATTTGCCCAAAAGAGCATAGCCTCTTCTAGATATTCAACTACATCACTATTCTGTTGGGAAAAATCTGCGAGAGAACCTAAGTCTTTATGTCTATATCCAAAACGCGTTGAATCATCTCCTCTGTCGCCAAGGCCATGAAACCAACCATTGATATCGTTATTCGGATCTGCAACTAAATTTTCAACCAAGCCGTCTCCGTTATAATCATACGGTTCACCGTTTGAGTCGAACGCAAATTCACCATTTTCCATTCGATCTGGCTCGTAAAGCTTTCCATCTTCTGGAGAATTGTTATCTGTTGGATTCATTTCACGGCTTGTGTGGTTTGTAACAAAATCAATGATCAACTTGATTCCGTTCGCATTAAGCGCATCACGTAACTCTTTGAACTCATTTAATGTTCCAAAATGCTTATTTGTTGCGAAGTAGTTGCGTACGTGATAGCCATGGAAACTTGTCCAAGTATCGTAGCTCCCATCGCTCTGATAATCAATAATTTCTGTGTCGCGATTCTCATAAGGAGCAGAAATCCAAACAGCGGTCACACCCATACCTTTCAGATATGGAATTTTCTCAATAATTCCGGCCCAGTCGCCGCCTTGATATAGCTTCAAATCGGTCCCCGTTCCATCGTATAGGTTTGCATCGAATCCATCCGGAACATTGTTGCTTGTATCGCCATCATAGAAGCGATCTGTAATAATTTGATAAATAACATCCTTAGATGTAACAGGGCCTAAATCAATAGTGGCTTCCTGAGCGAATACTGCTGTGCTGGACATGGATAGCACCAGTACCATAACAAGAAATAGCGATAAGTATCTTTTGAGATGTTTCATTCAGTGGTTCCTCCTTTTAATTTCTGTGGTTTCCTGTATATCGAATGTTAATTTCTACTGATATCACTCCTTTACGATACTTTATTTGCGTCTGGTATGACCTACAGTGTAAACGCTAATATTAAAGTGAGCCACTTAGCAGGTAAACGCTCATGAATAAT
>CAZHQM010000101.1:0-5831 GCA_964534155.1 uncultured Oxalobacter sp. | reverse complement strand
ATTATACATCGTGGCCTATGTGGATTCCAGTGAAATCAACGCTTGAAAACCAGTCATTCCTGTCTCCACATCCGCCCCGGGAAAAACAGGGCAGGGTGCTATACTTACAGTATGGGTGGATGCAGTCCTGCGCTGGCAGATCAAGGGCTGGATTCGGTGTTGTATGCCTGCAACTGTCTATCGCAGGGCAGGATATGGCTTGAGGGTGGTGAAACGTGTTTGAAATTCAGCAGATTGGCACTGTCGGATCCGTGCTGGATTCGGCGTGGGAGGCTGTTCAGGCAGGCAGGATGGGCATCTTTGACAGCATGCTTGCCGAGGCACAGACGTCAGGAAGAGGGCAGTACCGCCGTGAATGGGTTTCGCCAAAAGGCAACATTTATGCGGCACTCCGCCTGCCTCAGACGGATCCCTTTCTCGGGACTGAATCTGCTGTTGCGTTAGGGGCATGGATTGCCAGAGCATTGTCTGAAAACGGTTATTTGGCATCGCTCAAATGGCCCAATGATGTCGTCATTGAGATACAGGGGCAATACAGCAAGGTGTGTGGCATTCTGCTCGAATCACGGGGCAATGCTGTGATGGCGGGAATCGGGGTGAATGTCAGCGGTTATCCCGACATTTCTGCCATGCGCGAGAGTACCGCACTGCCGGCTGGATCGCTCAAGGCGGCGGCTGAGGTGCAGGGACTGCCAGATCCAACCGTCGAGAAAATGTGGGATGTGCTTTTAAAGAGCATCTATTCATTCTATACTTCTAATATCGGACAATTGCGTGGTTGGAAAGACCATGCAGATTGCTATTTGCTTTGGCGTGACTTACCCGTCACCTTGGTGGATGGTGAAGAACAGGTGACCGGAATCCTTCGGGGTGTCGGTCCAAAAGGAGAATTGATTCTCGAAACAGACGGTGTATCCCAGGCCTACCTGCGTGGGAGCATCAGATTCTGCGGCTAAAGGCCGAAGATTAAGGAAAGAGTGTAATGGCGAATAAAACCTTTAAGGATGTACAAGACTATCTGAAAGGCAAGAAAATTCTCGTGGCAAACCGCGGGATCACCGCTCGTCGTATCTGCCGTTCTATCCGTGAACGTTTTGATGCGATTGGGGTTATGACGGCAACAGATATTGACCGTACTGCACCAGCAGCTTCCGCTGCACATGAACTGCTTCTGCTGGGTTCCGACCCACGCGCTTATCTCGACATCGACAGCATCGTTGAGAAAGCCGTTCAGCAGAACATCATCGGTATCCACCCAGGCTGGGGCTTCGCATCTGAAGACAGCCGCTTCCCAGCAATCTGCGAACAGGCAGGCATTACCTTCATCGGTGCAACCGAACAGGCAATGAACCAGCTGGGTAATAAAGTTGAGGCACGTAAGGTTGCTAAATCTTTGGGTATTCCTGTTGTTCCTGGTTCTGATGGCGCAGTTGACCTCAAGACCGCACGCCAGATCATCAATGAAATCGGTCTGCCAATCATGCTGAAGGCAGAAGGTGGCGGCGGTGGCCGCGGCATCTTCGCGATCTTCAATGAAGCAGAACTGGACGATGCTTTCTTCAAGGCATCCACCATGGCACAGGCCTCTTTCGGCAACCCACGTCTGTTCGTTGAAAAATTCCTGGCTGATGTCCATCACATCGAAATCCAGGTGCTGGCCGACCATTACGGCAACGTCTTCGCATTCGACGAACGTGACTGTACCATCCAGCGTAACAACCAGAAACTGATTGAAATCACCCCATCCCCATGGAAGGGTGTGACCCCTCAGCTGCGCGAACAGCTGAAAGACTATGCACGCCGCCTCGTTGCTGCAACCGGTTACCACTCTGTTGCAACCGTCGAATTCCTGGTCCTGCCAGACGGCACCGCATACATGATTGAAGTCAATACCCGTCTGCAGGTTGAACACGGTATCACCGAAAGCCGCTACGGTATCGACCTGGTTGAAGAACAGATCGCAGTCGCATTCGGCGCAGAACTCCGCTACAAGGAAGACACCCTGAAACCTTCCTACTGCGCACTGCAGGTCCGTGTCAATCTGGAAAATCCAAAAGACAACTTCACCCCTAACTCCGGTCAGATTACCCGCTACGTATCCCCAGGTGGTCCTGGTGTCCGTCTTGACTCCAACATTACCGCTGGTTACGACTTCCCGGCGAACTACGACTCCGCAGGTGCACTGCTGATCGCATACGCAAACGACTGGGAAAAGACCCTGGGTATCATGGACCGTGCACTCGGTGAATACATCGTTGGCGGTGTCCACACCACCATCCCATTCTACCGTCAGATCATCAACCAGCCACTCTTCCGCACTGGCAACATCACTACCCACTTCGTTCAGGATCATCCAGAACTGTTCCAGTACGAAGATCTGGCACCAGAAGAAGAACGTCTGGCGAAACTCGTTGCTGAAATCTCTGCGAAGGGCTACAACCCATATGTACAGCTCGGTGAATACCGCAAACCAGACACCCCACGTCTGAGCGCATTCGATCCTGTACTGCCAGAAATCAGCGCAGAAACCCGCCGTCGTCCAAACCCATATCCACACGGTGACCGTCTCGCACTGCTGGATTACATCCGTGACACCGATGTCATCCACTTCTCCGACACGACCACCCGTGACCAGACCCAGTCCAACTCCGGTAACCGTCTGCGTCTGGCTGAAGACCGTCTGCTTGGGCCTTACCTCGATAACATCGGCCTGTTCTCCATTGAAAACGGTGGTGGTGCACACTTCCACGTTGACATGCTGGCGAACATGACCTACCCATTCAAGGAAGCCGCAGAATGGAACCGCTTTGCGCCTAAGACCCTGAAACAGCTGCTGGTCCGCTCCACCAATACTTTGGGCTACCAGCCGCAGCCACGCAATGTCATGCATGCGACCGGCGAAATGATCTGTGACAACTTCCAGATCGTCCGCAGCTTCGACTTCCTGAACCATGTCGAAAACATGCTGCCATTCGCAGAAGTCGTGCTGAATCGTAAAGACTGCGTCTTCCAGCCTGCACTCTCCATGTCCAATGCGAAAGGCTTCGATGTCAAGCATTACATGGGCGTGACCGAACACATCATCACCATGATCGCGAAACTGATGGGTGTTGGCGAACACGAAGCAGCACGCCACTTCATCCTCGGTCTGAAAGACATGGGCGGCGTAATGCCACCACAGTTCATGAGCCAGCTCGTTACTGCTCTGCGTAAAGAATGGCCAGAGCTGGTCCTGCATTATCACCGTCACGTTACCGATGGCCTGTTCCTGCCTGCATGTGCAGCCGCAGCGAAAGCAGGCTGCCAGATTGTTGACGTGGCACTTGGTTCTTCCGTCCGCAGCTATGGTCAGGGCGACATCCAGTCCCTGGTTGCTTACATGGAAGACGAAATGGGTCTCAAGACCAACCTCGACAAGAGCGCGATCCGCGATGCAAACTTCGTCTGCAAGCAGATCATGCCTTACTTCGACCGTTACTGCGCACCATACTTCCAGGGCGTGGACTACGATGTTGTCGCACACGGCATGCCAGGTGGCGCAACCTCTTCCTCTCAGGAAGGTGCAATGAAGCAGGGTCACATCCACCTGCTGCCATTCATGCTGCGCTTCCTCGAACAGACCCGTAAGATCGTCCGTTACCACGACGTTACCCCAGGCAGCCAGATCACCTGGAATACCTCCTTCCTGGCTGTGACCGGTGCACACCGCCGTGGTGGTGACGAAGAAGTCCGTCATCTGCTGAGCGTGCTTGAAGCAATCAACAGCATGCCTGAAGAAAAACTGTCCGAAGATCTGAAGAAAGACCGTCTGATAATCTACCGCGACTGTAACGACGCATTCCGTAACCTGCTGCTGGGTAAATTCGGCCGTATGCCTCTGGGCTTCCCACCTGACTGGGTTTACGAAAGTGCATTCGGTCCAACCTGGAGAGACGCAGTTGCACGTCGCACTGAAGTTTCCCCAATCGAAGCACTGCCTGCTGCTAACCTAGCTGCACAGCGCGACGAATTCACCCGCCTGCTGAAACGTCCACCTACCGACGAAGAATTCGTCATGTATCTGAACTTCCCAGGCGATGCGCTGAAGACCGTCCAGTTCCAGCAGGAATTCGGTGATCCTAACTGCCTGCCTCTCCACATCTGGTTTGAAGGCATGCAGGTCGGTGAAACCCTCATGTTCCGCGACTCTGAAGGCAAACCTCACCAGCTGCAGATGATTGCGATTTCCCGTCCTAAGGAAGACGGCAAATCCACCGTCCGCTACATCCTTGACTCCGAATTCATGCAGTCCTCCGTCCTGCTCGCAAGCGGCTCTGGCGCAGGCATGAAGGGTGTTACCATGGCTGACAGAAACGACATCTATCAGGTGGCAGCACCAAGTGCCGGCGACCTGTGGGTCATGTATGTCTCCCCAGGCGACATCGTCAAGAAGGGTTCCGAAATCTTCAACGTCTCCATCATGAAGCAGGAAAAAGCAGTCCTGGCACCATGCGACGGTATCGTCAAACGTGTCCTCAAGACCGCTGACTTCAAGGCGAACAAGAAGATGGTCCCAGTCCGCGAAGGCGAACTCCTCGTCGAACTCGGCCCAATCCCTCAGATGTGTCCAAACGAAGCATGTGGCCACCACATCGGCAGCTCCGATGCGCGCTACTGCCCATACTGCGGTACCCATCTGCGCTGATTGCATCTGGTAACCTGACTGCGGTTAGGTTATAACTAACAAAAAGCCCTGAAAACTGAACAGTTTTCGGGGCTTTTATTTCTACTGCAGATCGCTTTAAAAATCATCAATTACTTCCTGAAATAGATTTTTAGCAAATGCAATAGGGCATTTCAATTTATGTGAAACAGGGCAATCCCCTGATTATGGGATGATTATCTGTTTTTGCTATCAGAAATCATCTTCTGGATCTGCCGTTCAAAATCTGAATTGATTTTCTGGGTTTTGTTGAATGCTCTGTATTCCTCTTTTGCCTTGTCATCAGCCATTTTCTTGGAGACACGGCCTTTGCCGTCAAGGATTTCGTACTTTCTGAATGAAAGGAATTCATTGATACTTGTCGCAAAATCTTCCATCGTGAACACATGTTCACGGTCAATCAGATCCTCGATGTAATCGAAGTAACTGGATACCGACCGCTCAAGTCTGCGGATCTGGTTTTCATCCAGATAGTTTTTTGCAACAGTGACATCAGACTGGAGGATTCTCCCTTCTGGCGCATTCTTCCAGGTTGTCAGCCCCATGTTGTCACTGTTTCTGTCTGCTCTGCTGTAGATGATTTCGGCTGCTGTCTGACCGGTAATAGCGTAATGGAACTTGTTCTGGACCATTGCATAGAATTCATGCGTGATATCAGAATCCTTGTCATAGTCGATGCTGCATTCACGGAAGATATCTGTGACTTTCAGCCAGATGCGCCGCTCGCTTGCCCGGATAGAACGGACACGTTCAAGCAATTCGTCAAAGAAATCTTTTCCGAATGCTGTCTTGGCTTGTTTCAAACGGTCATCATCAAGGACAAACCCCTTTTTCATGTACTCTTTCAGGATAGCTGTTGCCCAGATCCTGAACTGTGTTGCCCTGCGTGAATTGACCCGGTAACCGACTGAAATAATGGCATCAAGATTGTAGAATTGAGATTCTCTTGTCTGGGTCTTTGACTCCATTGCCCCATGCTGAGTGGTTGTTGCAATTTTTGCAACAACCACTTTTTCATCAAGTTCCCCCTCTTGAAATATATTTTTCAGATGACGGCTGATTGTTGACATAACTAAATCAAAAAAAAAACCCAACAACCAATGAGATAGCAAAATGGTTTAAACAATTA
>CAZHQM010000100.1:0-5837 GCA_964534155.1 uncultured Oxalobacter sp. | reverse complement strand
GATGGGTAAAGGTGAAGCTGCCGCACGCCGCTCTTGGATGGAAGAGCATGGCAATGAAGCTGAAACCGATATTTGATTGCTGATAAGGGTTTTTCTGAATGAACGATCAACCTTCTCTTTTTGATGCTGCAGCCCCAGAAACTGAGGTCGCTGTAGCAGAAGTAAAGCAGGATGCTCCGCAGGAATCTTTGCTGCTGGCACGTTTTGCCGAACAGGCTTATCTGGATTACGCCATTTCAGTCGTCAAAGGTCGAGCATTACCTGATGTCTGTGATGGACAGAAACCTGTGCAGCGGAGAATTCTCTATGCAATGAATGAGTTGCGGCTGAATTCTGATGCGAAACCTCGTAAATCTGCGGCAGTTGTCGGGGATGTGCTCGGGAAACTGCACCCTCATGGCGACCAGTCAGTCTATGATGCGCTGGTTCGTATGGCACAGGATTTTTCTATGCGGTATCCGCTGGTTGATGGGCATGGCAATTTCGGCTCACGGGATGGTGACGGTGCTGCCGCTATGCGATATACCGAAGCCAGACTGACGCCTATTGCCCAGCTGCTTCTCTCCGAAATCAATCAGGGAACTGTTGAATTTCAGGACAATTATGATGGTTCTTCCCAAGAGCCAGCCATGCTGCCAGCCCGCCTGCCAATGACCTTGATGAATGGCGCATCTGGTATTGCGGTTGGTATGGCAACAGAAATTCCATCGCACAATCTGAATGAAGTGGCTGATGCGGCAATCGCCTTGATCAAGAATCCAGACATCTCTCACGATGAGCTGATGCAGATTATTCCTGGACCTGATTTTCCCGGTGGTGGTCAGATCATTTCCAGTGCAAACACCATTTCTGAAATCTATGCGTCTGGGCGTGGCAGCCTGAAAGTCCGCGCCCGCTGGAAAATCGAAGAACTGGCGCGTGGACAATGGCAGGCTGTCATCACTGAACTGCCTCCAGGCACGTCTTCACAAAAAGTGCTTCAGGAAATTGAAGAGCTGACAAATCCTAAAGTCAGAGCCGGGAAAAAATCCCTGTCGAATGAACAGACAGCCCTTAAGCAGCAGTTCCTTGGCATTCTGGATACCATCCGTGATGAAGCTGGCAGAGATTCCCCTGTCCGTATTGTCCTTGAACCAAAATCCAAGCGTCTGAAACCTGATGATTTCATGCAGGCATTGCTTGCCCATACTTCCCTGGAATGCAATACCTCTGTCAATCTGGTCATGATTGGCATCGATGGCCGTCCTCGCCAGAAAGGTCTGACACAGATCCTGAAAGAATGGATTGAATTCCGGTTTGATACTGTCAGACGGCGGACCAACTGGCGTTTGGGTAGAGTCGATGACCGCATCCATATTCTGGAAGGCCGCCTGACGGTTCTGCTGAATATCGACGAAGTCATTCAGATCATCCGCGAATCCGATGAGCCAAAAGCGGCCCTGATTGCAAGATTCAATCTTTCAGAACGACAGGCTGAAGACATTCTTGAAATCCGCCTGCGCCAGCTGGCTCGTCTGGAAGGCATCAAGATTGAGCAGGAACTGTCTGATCTTCGGAAAGAAAGGGAAAAACTGCACGATATCTTGGAAAAACCAGCTGCTATGCGCCGCCTGATTATTCGGGAAATCGAAGCAGACAAGAAGAAATTTGGCGACGCACGCCGGACACTGATCCAGGAAGAAGCAAAAGCCTCTGCAGAACAGAAAATCGCTGATGATCCAGTAACTGTCATTGTCTCCAAGAACGGTTGGCTCCGTATGCGTCAGGGACACAACCTGAATCTGAGTGCAGTCACTTTCAAACAGAATGACAGCCTGTACAGTACGTTTGAATGTCGGACAACTGATATGCTCTTGGCATTTTCCTCAACGGGGCGGATTTATTCGATTCCTGTCCATCAACTGCCAGGGGGACGTGGTGATGGTACTCCAGTCACAACTTTTGCAGAAGTTGGTGTTGATGAAGAGATTGTCCATTATTACGCAGGCAAAGCAGACACGAATCTGCTGTTGGCAATGTCTTCTGGTTATGGATTCGTATCCTCTGTATCCGATATGACCAGCCGGATCCGAAACGGCAAATCTTTCATCAACCTTGAAAAAGATGATGTCCTGTTTGCTCCGACCGTACTGGAAGATGACAAGAAATGGGTGGCGGCACTTTCTGGTAATGGACGCGTTCTGGTATTTGAGCGCAGTGAACTTAGAACACTGGCTTCTGGCGGCAGGGGCACCACGTTTATCAGTCTGGAACCTGAAGAAAAACTGTTGGCATATCTGCCAGTTGATGAGGATGGCTGTCTGGCTATCTGCCAATCCAGAAATGGCAAACGCTATGAAGTCAAGATTCCTGTTGGCGCTGATAAGACCTATAACGGGAAACGCGGTCGCAAAGGACACGCGGTCGAGTCAAGATTCACACCGGTTACGCTGGAAAAACCACCGGTTGAAGATTAAGAAGCTCTCTTCCAATGAAAAAGCTCTGGCAATGAAAACCAGAGCTTTTTCAGTTTTAGGATGAATCAGATCGGATTACTCGATTTCAGCAATCATTTCGACTTCAAGGCATGCACCGGTTGGAATCTGTGCAACGCCGAATGCAGAACGAGCATGCTTGCCTTTTTCACCAAAAACCTCGACCAGCAGATCAGAAGCACCATTTGTCACCAGATGGTGTTCGGTGAAGTCGCCAGTGGAATTGACCAGAGACAGGACCTTGACGATGCGTTTGACCTTGTTCAGGTCACCACCGCAAGCATCCTGCAGGGTTCCAATCATGTCAATCGCTGCCTGACGGGCAACCTTCTGCCCTTCTTCTACGGTAATGTCTTTACCGAACTGACCAACACGTGGCTTGCCATCCTGTTTACCGAGATGACCGGAAAGATAAACCAGATTGCCAGATTTGACATACATGACATAAGAGGCAACAGGTTTTGCAACAGGTGGCAATTCAATATTCAGCTTTTTCAGATTTTCATAAACAGACATGTTCTTTCCTTTCGAGGTCCAGTATCCCTTGAACAGATTCAACACAAGGGGGAATCCATACATTATAGCGGTGACCCAATAGGTTTCATAGGCAGGAATGCCATGAGAAGTAATTGACCACACTCCATCGCAGATTAAGCAGTGAACCGCTTTCGTTTACAATAAGCACTTTCTTAAAAGATGTCAGGAATGGGAATGCAGACAATCCCCATTTCAATAGAAGAAAATGGATCAGCTAAACACGCATTTATATAAGTTATCAGGCAAAAAACCTGTCCCATGTTCAATGGAGGAATGGATGGATTTTATGAAATCTGCCCAAAACCGTATTATTGAACAGAAACAGATTGGTAAATTCCTGGTTTCCACGATATTCACAGGAATTGACCGTTCATTTGGCAGTGAAGAAAAACTGCTTTTTGAAACCACCGTATTAGGGCTGGATGGAGACATTCAACCCTGCTGGCGTTTTTCAACATGGAATCAGGCAGTTAGGGAACATCGCCGTCTGGTGGTCCTTATTGAGACCAAAGGTATTGATGCGCTTTTGGATGAAATCAAAGCCGCACAGCAGAATTAAACCCGTGCAATATCCAGAACTGAAATCAAGTTTTCGCGATTTATGACTTCTTCTGAAACAAATTCCCTTATTCCGACTGCGATATTTGACACCAATATCTGCCTGGATTTTTTTGTTTTTCATGATCCTGTTTCCTGTCTGGTACTTGAACATATCAAGGCAGGTAAACTTTATGCTGTTACAAGAAACGACTGTCGGGAAGAATGGCTGCGGGTTTTAGATTACCCTCAATTATCAATCGAAGAATCTGCAAAGAAACAGGCGATAGAGGATTTTGACCGATTTATCCATGTTATTGAGCCAGAGAAAAAAGATAAACATCTTTTACCAGTCTGCACAGACCGGGATGACCAGAAATTCCTCGAAATTGCCTATGATGCAGGTGCTCAGTTTCTTTTTTCAAAAGACAAGGCTGTCCTGAAACTGGCTAAACGCAATATTAAACGCGGTCTCTTTCAAATACTGACACCCGCTTATTGGCTGGCTAATAACAGTAAATGATTCCCTGTATTTTATTTTTTTCACTGAATACCTTATTAATTGAAAAAAATTGATATAGAATGCCATCATATATTGATGAATAACTGATTAACTTCTGCAATCAAAGGGATATTATGGCGACGTATCTTGAATTAAAACAACAGATTGAAAACCTTCAGGCCCAGGCTGAACAGGCAAGAAAACAGGAAACCGCTGATGCGATTGCACAGATTAAATCCTTAATGGCACAGTATGACCTGACTCCTGCAGATTTAGGTTTTACCGCAAAAGCACCTAAAGCAGCTGGACAGAAACGCTCTCCTGTTGCACCTAAATATCGTGACCCTGCAACCGGTAATACCTGGACTGGCCGTGGCAAACCACCAAAATGGATTGCATCTTATGCAGACCGTGACCAGTTCCTGATCAAATAATATCGACAAAACCATTATTGGTTTTCACTTTGTAAAAAAAAGTCCTGAACAATCAGGGCTTTTTTGCTTTTATATAACTTATATCCACCAACTATCAGCATAGTTTATCAATCCAATACCCTCATTGTTTTTATCTTTCTTTTTACGATAGATATTTTCAACTGATTAAATTGAAATCCCTCTCTCCTGCCCTATTGGATTTATCTGCCCATGACCATCAATTTGTTGGATAATGTCGTCTATTGCGATGGATTTCTCCATCTGGATGAACTTCTTTGATTTTGGACAGTAATGATAACATCTTCCAGCTCGCCTACCATTTACCGCCTTGACTATCAGGTACCGTCTTTCCTGACTGAGCACGTTAACCTTGAGTTCGACCTTGAACCATCTGACACTGTGGTGACTGCAACCACCCGTTTCCGTCACAATCCTGATTCTGACAATCATGATCTGGTACTTCTCGGTTCAGAACCTGAACTGCTGAGCATTGCACTGAACGGGGAAACCTTGGATGCATCCCGTTATGTATTGGGAAATGGAGAACTGCGGATTGCCAATGCACCAGATGAACTTACGCTGGTCATCAAGACACGCATCCATCCAGACAAGAACACTTCTTTGATGGGGCTGTATGTCTCCAATGGCAATTTCTTCACACAGTGTGAGGCTGAGGGATTCCGGAAAATCACCTACTTCCAGGATCGTCCTGACGTGATGGCAACCTATACCGTAACCCTGACTGCGGACAAAGCACGTTTTCCTGTCCTGCTTTCAAACGGCAACCTGACAGACAGCGGTGACCTGCCTGATGGACGCCATTATGCGAAATTTGACGACCCTTTCAGAAAACCATCTTATCTTTTCGCATTGGTCGCAGGGAATCTGGTCTGTCAGGAGGAAACTTTCCGTCTCGCAGATGGTCGTGATGTCCTGCTTCAGGTCTGGGTTGAAGATGGCAATCTCGACAAGACAGCTCATGCGATGGAGTCCCTGAAAAACAGTATCCGCTGGGACGAAAGCCGCTTTGGTCTTGAACTGGATCTTGACCGCTTCAGCATTGTTGCAGTCAGTGATTTCAATATGGGGGCGATGGAAAACAAAGGCCTGAACATTTTCAACACGAAATATGTCCTTGCCAATCCACGCATCGCAACGGACACCGACTTTGCCAACATCGAGTCGGTGGTCGGACATGAATATTTCCACAACTGGACCGGTGACAGGGTTACCTGCCGCGACTGGTTCCAGCTGTCCCTGAAAGAAGGTTTGACCGTTTTCCGCGATCAGGAATTCAGCTCCGATCTCGGCTCGCGCTCGGTTAACCGTATCGATAACGTCCGCGTCATGCGT
>CAZHQM010000099.1:0-5931 GCA_964534155.1 uncultured Oxalobacter sp. | reverse complement strand
TCCAGCAGCAGGCGGCGCAGCAGGTGGCGCAGCAGCAGCTGAAGAAAAAACCGAATTCACCGTTGTTCTGGCTGATATCGGCGACAAGAAGATCAACGTTATTAAAGCAGTTCGTGAAATCACCGGTCTGGGTCTGGCTCAGGCTAAGGCTCTGGTTGAAGAAGCACCTAAGCCAATCAAGGAAGACGTTTCCAAAGACGAAGCAGAAGAACTCAAGAAGAAACTTGAAGCTGCTGGCGCTAAGGTCGAACTCAAATAATCCTGACTTCTGTCAAGATAAAGCAGTATCCGAGTCACAGCTGGTTTGCCCGAGAGGGCAAACCGGTTTTGGCTCATTTTTCGCTGTTGAAACAGCGGGTTGTTTTTAACGGTTTCCGCGAGAATTGACTTTTGTGTTTCCTGTCACAAACAGGGCATAAAACTGAATTTTCCGTCCTTCAGCCTCTCATGGAGTGTTCATGCACTACTCTTTTACTGAGAAGAAGCGCATCCGCAAATCTTTTGCAAAGCGCGAAAATGTTCATCCGGTTCCTATCCTGCTCGCGACACAGCTGGAATCCTACGATAAGTTCCTGCAAGCTGATGTCCCTCCATCCAAACGTAAGAACGAAGGTCTGCAGTCTGCATTCACTTCGATTTTCCCGATCGTGTCCCATAATGGTTTCGCACGGTTGGAGTTCGTTTCTTACGAATTGAAAGAACCACAGTTTACGATGAAAGAATGCCAGCAGCGTGGTGTTACGCTGGCATCGCCTCTGCGTGCGAAGATCCGCCTTGTCATCTTGGACAAGGAGTCTCCTACCGTACCTAAGGTCAAGGAATTGAAAGAGGAATCCGTCTTTATGGGCGATCTTCCTCTGATGACACCAAACGGTTCTTTTGTCATCAATGGTACCGAACGTGTGATTGTTTCCCAGTTGCACCGTTCTCCAGGTGTTTTCTTCGAACATGACAAAGGTAAGACCCATTCTTCCGGCAAGCTGCTGTTCTCCGCAAGAATCATTCCTTACCGCGGTTCATGGCTGGATTTCGAGTTCGATCCTAAGGATATCCTGTTCTTCCGTATCGACCGCCGCCGTAAGATGCCTGTGACTGTGCTGTTGAAGGCAATCGGCATGACCAATGAAGAAATCCTGGCGAAGTTCTTCGAGTTCGATTCTTTCAAACTGCATGCGAATGGCGCAGAGATGGCGTTTGTCCCATCCCGTCTGCGTGGTGAAACCGCACGTTTTGATATTGTCGACCGTGATGGCAAGGTCATTGTCGAAAAAGATAAACGTATCAATGCCCGTCATGTCCGTGACATCCAGAAGGCAGGCATGGAACAGCTGTCTGTTCCTGAGGAATATCTGTATGGCCGCGCTCTGGCTAAGGATATTGTCGATCCAACCACCGGTGAGGTTGTTGCGAAGGCGAATGAGGAAATCACTGATGCTGTGATGGAACGTCTGCGTAAGGCAGAGGTTGAAAGCATTGAAACCCTGTATACCAATGAACTGGACAGCGGTGCTTATATTTCCCAGACCCTGCGTATCGATGATACTGCTGACCAGATGGCTGCGCGTATTGCGATTTACCGCATGATGCGCCCAGGTGAACCTCCAACGGAAGAGTCTGTTGAGGCGCTGTTCAATGGTCTGTTCTATAACGAAGAACGCTATGATCTGTCTGCTGTTGGCCGTATGAAGTTCAACAGCCGTATCGGCCGTGAAGACCTGACCGGTCCTATGACTTTATCTGATGAGGATATCCTGTCTGTTATCGAGATCCTGGTTGATCTGCGTAACGGTAAGGGTGAGGTCGACGATATTGACCATCTGGGTAACCGCCGTGTCCGTTGTGTCGGCGAACTGGCTGAGAATCAGTTCCGTGCGGGTCTGGTGCGTGTTGAGCGTGCTGTGAAGGAACGTCTGGGTCAGGCTGAGTCTGACAATCTGATGCCTAGCGGGCTGATCAATTCCAAACCGATTTCTGCGGCTATCCGTGAGTTCTTCGGTTCTTCTCAGCTGTCCCAGTTTATGGATCAGACTAACCCATTGTCTGAAATTACCCATAAACGCCGTATTTCCGCGTTGGGCCCAGGTGGTCTGACCCGTGAACGTGCTGGTTTCGAGGTCCGAGACGTTCATCCAACCCACTATGGCCGTGTCTGTCCAATTGAAACGCCTGAAGGTCCAAACATTGGTCTGATCAATTCCCTGGCGCTGTATGCACGCCTGAATGAATACGGTTTCCTGGAAACCCCATACCGTAAGGTTGAGAACTGTGTTGTGACCAACGAGATTGAGTATCTGTCTGCGATCGAGGAGGGCAAGTACATCATCGCTCAGGCGAACGCTAGTATCGATGCTGAGGGCAAGCTGTCCGGTGAACTGGTGGCTGCGCGTGAGGCTGGTGAAACCGCTTTCGTTTCTCCAGAACGTGTCCAGTATATGGACGTTGCACCAGGTCAGATTGTTTCTGTTGCGGCTTCCCTGATTCCATTCCTGGAACATGATGATGCGAACCGTGCGCTGATGGGTGCGAACATGCAGCGTCAGGCTGTGCCTTGTCTGCGCCCTCAGAAGGCGCTGGTCGGTACCGGTATCGAACGTACTGTTGCAGGTGACTCCGGTACGATCGTCAAGGCTGAACGTGGCGGTGTGGTTGATTTCATCGATGCGGGCCGTGTTGTTGTCCGTGTGAATGATGATGAAACCAGTGCTGGTGAAGTTGGTGTCGATATCTACAATCTGATCAAGTACACCCGTTCCAACCAGAATACGAACATCAACCAGCGTCCTATCGTGAAGGTTGGTGACCGTATCGAAAGAGGTGATGTGATCGCTGACGGTGCTTCCACCGATCTGGGGGAACTGGCTCTGGGTCAGAACCTGCTGGTTGCATTTACCCCATGGAACGGTCTGAACTACGAAGATTCGATCCTGATTTCTGAAAAGGTTGTTGAGGACGACCGCTATACTTCTATCCATATCGAGGAATTGTCTGTCGTTGCCCGTGATACGAAGCTGGGCTCTGAGGAAATCACCCGCGATATTTCCAATCTGGCTGAAAACCAGCTGGCCCGTCTGGATGAATCCGGTATCGTTTATATCGGTGCTGAGGTCGAGGCTGGTGATGTGCTGGTCGGTAAGGTTACCCCTCGTGGTGAAACCCAGCTGACCCCAGAAGAAAAACTGCTGCGCGCGATTTTCGGTGAGAAGGCTTCTGATGTGAAGGATACTTCCCTGCGTGTTCCATCTGGTATGGTCGGTACTGTTATCGATGTTCAGGTGTTCACCCGTGAAGGTCTGGAAAGAGATAAACGCGCTAACCAGATTATCGATGATGAGCTGCAGCGCTACCGTATGGATCTGAATGACCAGATGCGTATCGTTGAAGGTGACGCATTTGCCCGTCTGGGCCGTCTGCTGGTCGGTCAGAAGGTGAACGGTGGTCCTAAGAAACTGGGTCGTGGTGAGGAAGTGACCCAGGAATATCTGGACAGCCTGGAAAAATACTACTGGTTCGATATCCGTCCTGCAGAGGAAGAAATCGCGAACAATCTGGAAGCGATCAAGGAATCTATCGAAGAAAAACGCCATCAGTTCGATCTGGCTTTTGAGGAAAAACGCAAGAAACTGACTCAGGGCGATGAACTGCAGCCTGGCGTCCAGAAGATGGTCAAGGTTTATCTGGCTGTCAAACGCCGCCTGCAGCCTGGCGATAAGATGGCAGGCCGTCATGGTAACAAGGGTGTGGTTTCGAAGATTGTTCCAATCGAAGATATGCCATACATGGCTGATGGTACCCCAGCAGATATCGTGCTGAATCCACTGGGCGTTCCTTCCCGTATGAATATCGGTCAGATTCTGGAAACCCATCTGGGCTGGGCTTCTCATGGTCTGGGTCTGCGTATCGGTGAAATGCTGGATGCGAAACGTGCGGTTGATGATATCCGTGGTTTCCTGAAGCAGATTTACCAGAGTGGTGGCCGTAATGAGGATCTGGATAGCCTGACTGACAACGAAATCCTGAGCCTGGCAGAAAACCTGAAGGATGGTGTTCCATTTGCAACCCCTGTCTTCGACGGTGCGGAAGAAGAGGATATCCGCCGTATGCTGGATCTGGCTTACCCAGATGAGATCGCGAAGCAGCTGGGTCTGACCGAGATGAAGAATCAGGTCAGACTGTATGATGGCCGCACCGGTGAGGCGTTTGAGCGTCCTGTCACCGTGGGTTACAAGCATATGCTGAAGCTGCACCATCTGGTCGATGACAAGATGCATGCACGTTCTACCGGTCCTTATTCTCTGGTTACCCAGCAGCCTCTGGGCGGTAAAGCTCAGTTCGGTGGCCAGCGCTTCGGTGAAATGGAAGTCTGGGCACTGGAAGCTTACGGTGCTTCTTATGTCCTGCAGGAAATGCTGACTGTCAAGTCCGATGACGTGGGTGGCCGTACCAAGGTTTATGAAAACCTGGTCAAGGGTGAACATGTTATCGATGCGGGTATGCCTGAATCCTTCAATGTTCTGGTCAAGGAAATCCGCTCACTGGGTATCGATATCGATCTGGAACATAACTAAGCAGATATATCAGGTCTGGACACAGCGCATGGCCACTGTGTCCAGCACAGAATTTTTGGCCGTCATTCACACCCACTAGGAGTGAAATATGAAAGCACTGCTCGATCTTTTCAAGCAAGTACAGCAAGATGAACATTTTGATGCCATCAAGATCAGTCTGGCATCTCCTGACAAAATCAGATCCTGGTCATATGGTGAGGTTAAGAAGCCTGAAACCATCAATTACCGTACATTCAAGCCAGAACGCGATGGCCTGTTCTGCGCGAGGATCTTTGGCCCGGTCAAGGATTACGAATGTCTGTGCGGCAAGTACAAACGTCTGAAACACCGTGGCGTTATCTGTGAGAAGTGCGGTGTCGAAGTCACCTTGGCGAAGGTCCGCCGTGAACGTATGGGTCACATCGAGCTGGCTTCCCCAGCTGCGCATATCTGGTTCCTGAAGTCCCTGCCATCCCGTCTGGGCATGGTTCTGGATATGACCCTGCGTGATATTGAACGTGTTCTTTACTTCGAGGCATATGTCGTTACCGATGCTGGCATGACCCCACTGAAACCGGGTCAGATCATGTCTGAGGACGACTACTATTCCAAACGTGAGGAATTCGGTGAGGATTTCTCTGCTTCCATGGGGGCAGAAGGTATCCGTGAACTGCTGCGTTCCATCGATATCAATCACGAAGTCGAAGTCCTGCGTGAAGAACTGAAGAATTCCAAGTCCGAAGCGAAGATCAAGAAGTTCGCAAAACGTCTGAAAGTCCTGGAGGCGTTCCAGCGTTCTGGCATCAAGCCAGAATGGATGATCATGGAAGTGCTGCCAGTGCTGCCGCCAGACCTGCGTCCTCTGGTCCCACTGGATGGTGGCCGTTTCGCGACTTCTGACCTGAATGATCTGTACCGCCGCGTGATCAATCGTAACAACCGACTGAAACGTCTGTTGGAACTGCGTGCGCCAGATATCATCACCCGTAACGAAAAACGTATGCTGCAGGAAGCGGTTGACTCCCTGCTCGATAATGGTCGCCGCGGCAAGGCGATGACCGGTGCGAACAAGCGTCCTCTGAAGTCCCTGGCAGAAATGATCAAGGGTAAGGGTGGCCGCTTCCGTCAGAACCTGCTGGGTAAGCGTGTTGACTACTCCGGCCGTTCTGTTATTACCGTCGGTCCTCAGCTGAAACTGCATCAGTGCGGTCTGCCAAAACTGATGGCGCTGGAACTGTTTAAACCATTCATCTTCCACAAACTGGAAGGTATGGGTCTGGCAACCACCATCAAGGCTGCAAAACGTCTGGTTGACATGCAGGAACCAGTTGTCTGGGATATCCTGGAAGATGTCATCCGCGAACATCCCGGATGACATCTTCCAGGA
>CAZHQM010000098.1:0-6036 GCA_964534155.1 uncultured Oxalobacter sp. | reverse complement strand
CTGATCGACCAGTCCGCTCAGGAAATCATCGAAACCGCAAAACGTACCGGTGCTGTTGTCAAGGGTCCAGTACCTCTGCCAACCAAGATCGAACGCTTTGACGTGCTGCGTTCCCCACATGTCAACAAGACCTCCCGTGATCAGTTCGAAATCAGAACCCATCTGCGTCTGATGGACATCATCGATCCAACCGACAAGACTGTTGACGCATTGATGAAACTCGACCTGCCAGCTGGCGTCGATGTTGAAATCAAACTGCAGTAATCAATCAGTACAGATTTCACAATTTAATTATTGTGCAAACGGCGCATTCAAGTTATAATGCGCCGCTTGAGCGTATTGGGCTATTGTCCAATGCATGATAACAACAGACCTGCCCAATCGTAGGCAGGAACGGAGATAACTAAATGAGCCTAGGCCTTATCGGGCGTAAGGTTGGTATGACACGTGTCTTCACGGATGAAGGGGTTACCATCCCTGTCACCGTTCTGGATGTGTCCAACAACCGTATTACGCAAGTCAAAACAGCCGAAACAGACGGATACACCGCTGTTCAGGTTGCCTTCGGCAAACGCCGTCCTTCACGAGTCAATAAAGCCGCTGCTGGTCACTATGCGAAAGCTGGTGTCGAAGCGGGTAGCATCCTTCGTGAATTCAGAGTTGATGCTTCTGAGATTTCCGAACTGAAAGCTGGTGATGTCATTCCTGTCACCCTGTTTGAAGTCGGTCAGAAAATCGACGTTCAGGGTGTTTCTATTGGTAAAGGTTATGCCGGTGCCATCAAACGCCATAATTTCAGTTCCAACCGCGCTTCCCACGGTAACTCCCTGTCCCACAACGTACCAGGCTCCATCGGTATGAACCAGGACCCAGGTCGAGTTTTCAAGGGTAAGAAGATGACCGGTCACCTCGGTGACGTTCTGAAGACCGTTCAGAACCTCGAAGTTGTCCGTGTCGATGTTGAACGCAATCTGCTGCTGGTCAAGGGTAGTGTGCCAGGTGCTGAAGAAGCACAGGTCATCGTCCGTCCTGCGGCTAAAGCCAAAAAGGGGGCATAACAGATGGAATTGAAGCTCCTTAACGCCAATGCAGAAGCTGCTAAGGTAGAAGCATCTGATAAAGTATTTGCCCGTGATTACAATGAAGCGCTGATCCATCAGATTATCGTTGCAATCCAGGCAAATGCAAGACAGGCAAACAGCCAGCAGAAAAACCGCGAAACCGTTAAACACAGCACCAAGAAGCCATGGCGCCAGAAAGGCACCGGTCGTGCTCGCAGCGGTATGACATCCTCCCCACTGTGGCGTGGAGGTGGTCGCGCATTCCCTAATTCTCCTGACCAGAATTACTCTCAGAAGGTCAACAAGAAAATGTACCGCGTGGGTCTGTGCTCCATCCTTTCCCAGCTGGTACGTGAAGACAGACTTTCTGTTGTTGAAGATCTGACACTTGATGCGCCAAAGACCAAGGCTCTTGTCCAGAAGCTGAAAGGCTTCGGTCTGGATTCCGTACTGATCATCACCGACAAGTTCGATGAAAATCTGTATCTGGCATCCCGCAATCTGATCAACGTAGCAGTTGTTGAGCCACATCAGGCAGATCCATATTCTCTCATTTACTACAAAGATGTGCTGATCACCAAAGGCGCACTCGCTAAGATTGAGGAGATGCTGGCATGAACGCTGCTGTGAAATTTAGTGAAGAACGTCTGATGAAGGTTCTGCTTGCGCCAGTCGTTTCTGAAAAAGCAACCTACGTCGCTGAAAAGAATGAACAGGTCATCTTCCGTGTCACGAAAGATGCAACCAAGCCAGAAATCAAAGCGGCTGTTGAACTGCTGTTCAAGGTTGACGTTGAATCTGTACAGGTTCTGAACCGTCAGGGCAAGGTAAAACGCAACCGCTATGGCCTGGGTCGTAAAAACAGCCAGAAGCTGGCATATGTCTGCCTCAAGCCAGGTCAGGAAATCAACTTTTCTGAGGAGGCTAAATAATGGCTATCATTAAGACAAAACCAACTTCTCCATCCCGCCGTGGTCTGGTGAAAGTGGTTCATTCTGAACTCTACAAGGGTCGTCCACTGGCTTCCCTGGTAGAAAAGAAGAGCAAATCTGCTGGCCGTAACAACAACGGTCGTATCACCACCCGTCATCTGGGCGGTGGTCACAAGCATCACTACCGTATCGTTGACTTCCTGCGCAACAAAGATGGTATCCCAGCAAAAGTTGAACGTATCGAATACGATCCAAACCGTACCGCGTTCATTGCTCTGCTGTGCTATGTTGACGGCGAACGCCGTTACATCATCGCTCCTAAGGGGCTGTCCGTAGGCGATCAGGTCATCAACGGTGCAGAAGCTCCTATCAAGGCTGGTAACGCACTGCCTCTGAGAAACATTCCTGTCGGTACCACTATCCACTGTATCGAAATGCTGCCAGGTAAAGGCGCACAGATGGTCCGTACCGCTGGTGCATCCGCAGTCCTGCTGGCACGTGAAGGTTCTTACGCACAGGTCCGTCTCCGCTCCGGCGAAGTCAGAAGAGTGCTGATTGAATGCCGTGCAACTGTCGGTGAAGTCGGCAATGCTGATCATAATCTGGAAAAACTGGGTAAGGCTGGTGCTAAACGCTGGCGTGGTATCCGTCCTACCGTTCGTGGCGTTGTCATGAACCCTGTTGACCATCCACACGGTGGTGGTGAAGGTAGAACCTCCGGTGGCCGTCATCCAGTGACACCATGGGGTCAGAAGACTAGGGGTCTGAAGACACGCAGCAACAAGCGTACGAACTCCATGATCGTTTCCCGTCGGAACAAGAAATAAGGGGTAGCAAATGACTCGTTCATTGAAAAAAGGACCATTCTGCGATGCCCACCTGATCAGCAAAGTTGAAGCTGCACAGGCATCAAAAGATAAACGACCAATCAAAACCTGGTCCCGTCGTTCAACAATTATGCCGGACTTTATCGGGCTGACCATCGCTGTTCACAATGGTAGACAGCATGTCCCTGTATATATTTCCGAAAACATGGTAGGCCATAAACTGGGCGAATTTGCTCTGACCAGAACCTTCAAGGGTCATGCCGCCGATAAAAAAGCTAAGAAATAGGATCAAAGATGCAGACTAAAGCTTCTCTCCGTGGCGTACATTTATCAGCGCAGAAAGGCCGCCTTGTCGCCGATTTAATCCGTGGCAAGAAGGTCGATCAGGCTCTGGATATCCTGACATTTACGCCTAACAAAGGTGCTGCAATCATCAAGAAAGTGCTCGAATCCGCAATCGCTAATGCAGAACACAATGATGGTGCAGATATTGATGAACTGAAAGTATCCTCCATTTACGTGGAAAAGGGTGCTGTCATGAAACGTATGAGCGCACGCGCTAAAGGCCGCGGCGATCGTATCAACAAACAGACCTGTCACATCTATGTGACAGTCGGTAACTAAGGGGGTCACGATGGGACAAAAGATTCACCCAACAGGTTTCCGTCTGGCAGTATCTCGTAGCTGGGCTTCCCGTTGGTACGCAGGCAACAGCAACTTTGCTGGCATGCTCAACGAAGACCTGCAGGCACGTGCCTACCTGAAGAAAAAACTGAAAAACGCATCCGTTGGCCGCGTCGTTATCGAACGTCCAGCAAAGAATGCACGTTTCACCATTTTCAGCTCCCGTCCAGGTGTTGTTATCGGTAAGAAAGGTGAAGACATCGAAGTCTTGAAAAACGACCTTTCCAAGATCATGGGCGTACCTGTCCATGTCAACATCGAAGAAGTGCGTAAGCCTGAAATCCACGCACAGCTGATTGCTGATTCCATCACCCAGCAGCTGGAAAAACGTGTCATGTTCCGCCGCGCTATGCGCCGTGCAATGCAGAACGCAATGCGCCTCGGTGCAGTCGGTATCAAGATCATGTCTTCCGGTCGACTGAATGGTATCGAAATCGCACGTACCGAATGGTACCGTGAAGGCCGTGTGCCTCTGCACACCCTGCGTGCTGACATCGATTACGGTTTCTCCGAAGCACAGACCACCTACGGCATCATCGGTGTCAAGGTCTGGGTTTACAAGGGTGACCGTCTGGCAAATGGTGAAGCTCCAAAACTGGATGCACCAGAAGAAGATAAGAAACGCCGTGGTCCAAGACGTGATGACCGTCCTGGCAGACAGCGTGTAAGAAGATCTGAAGCAGGTGACAATGCGAAGCGTACCCGTACCCGTCGCGCAGAACCAGCTGCAGCACCTTCCCAGGCTGAAAAAGCAGGAGAATAATTATGTTGCAACCATCTCGTAGAAAATATAGAAAAGAGCAGAAAGGCCGTAACACCGGTATCTCTCACGAAAGAGGCACCAAGGTCAATTTCGGTGATTTCGGTCTGAAAGCTACCGGTCGTGGCCGCATTACCGCACGTCAGATTGAAGCTGCGCGCCGTGCAATGACCCGTCACATCAAGAGAGGTGGCCGTATCTGGATCCGTATCTTCCCAGACAAGCCAATTTCCTCTAAACCAGCTGAAGTCCGTATGGGTAGCGGTAAAGGTAATCCAGATTACTGGGTAGCTGAAATCCGCCCTGGCAAGGTTCTTTATGAAATGGATGGTGTGGAAGAATCCCTGGCAAGAGAAGCATTCCGTCTTGCTGCGGCTAAACTGCCACTGCCAACCACTTTTGTAGTCCGCCAGCTTGGACAGTAAGGAGATAACATGAAAGCATCTGAACTGCGCTCTAAAAATGCAGCTGAACTCAAGGCAGAGCTGAATGATCTTCTGAAAGCTCACTTTAGTCTGCGTATGCAGCTCGCAACCCAGCAACTGACCAACACTGCTCAGTTGAAGAAAGTGAAAAAAGACATTGCTCGGGTTAAGACTCTTCTGACTGAAAAAGGAGCAGCATAATGAACGATCAGGTTAAAGCAGCACTGAAACGCACTCTGGTTGGCAAAGTCGTGTCAGACAAGATGGACAAGACCGTTTCCGTTCTCATCGAACGCCGCGTCAAACATCCACTGTATGGCAAGATTGTCCGTCGTTCCAAGAAATATCTGGCTCACGACGAAAACAACCAGGCTAAAGTAGGTGATATTGTTGAAATCCAGGAAAGCCGTCCTATTTCCAAGAACAAATCCTGGGTACTCAGCAAAGTGGTCGAAGTTGCACAGATTATCTGATTTGATCACTACAAGGCTTGCAATACAGCCTGCTTGATGCAATAATAGAGGACTCCGCACCCTTTCGGGCGGAGTCCTTTTTATTCATGTACACCCAATCAATCCATTTTGGATTGGCGGGACCAAGACTGATCATCAGAGAACTGGTGAATTAAGTTGGGAAAGAAATAATTATGATTCAGACAGAAAGCCGTTTAAAAGTGGCCGATAATACAGGCGCCCGCGAAGTGCTGTGTATTAAAATCCTGGGCGGGTCTCACCGTCGCTATGCTCAGGTCGGCGATGTTATCAAGGTAACAGTAAAAAGTGCTGCTCCACGTGGCAGAGTAAAAAAAGGCGAAATCTACAATGCAGTTGTCGTACGTACCGCTAAGGGCGTCCGCCGTGCTGATGGTTCGCTCATCAAGTTCGATGAAGGCGCAGCAGTCCTGCTGAACGCGAAGCTCGAACCAATCGGAACACGTATTTTTGGACCGGTTACCCGTGAACTGCGTACCGAAAAGTTCATGAAAATCGTTTCACTTGCGCCAGAAGTACTGTAAGGGGGTTCTAAATGAAGAAAATTCGCAAAGGCGACGAAGTGATCGTACTGACCGGCAAGGACAAAGGTAAACGTGGCAAAGTCGAACGTGTGCTCGAAGACCGTGTTGTAGTTGCTGGCGTCAATGTCGCAAAGAAGACAATCAAACCAAATCCAATGACTGGTGCAGCTGGTGGTATCGAAGACAAACTCATGCCGATCCACGTTTCCAATGTTGCGCTGTTCAATGAAAAAACCGGCAAGGCAGACCGCGTCGGCTTTAAAGAAGTGAATGGTAAGAAAGTCCGTGTCTTTAAATCTAATGGTGAAGTTGTCGAGGCTAAATAATTATGG
>CAZHQM010000097.1:0-6163 GCA_964534155.1 uncultured Oxalobacter sp. | reverse complement strand
GAAATATTCAGAAATGCGATTTGATGGCGGTAAGTCCCCTTTAAAAGCACATTCCACTCATTTATAATGCTGTTTGCGGAAATCTCTGCTGAAAAAGGGGAGAGCCGTCGCTGAACTTTCCGAACACAATCAAGGTAAACGTATCATGATGGAACTTTATTCTTCTTCGACCTGTCCGTTCTCACACCGTTGCCGTTTCGTTCTCTGCGAAAAGGGCGGTATGGACTATGAAATCAAAGAAGTCGATCTTTACAATAAGCCAGAAGAAATCTCAGCTATGAACCCATATGGACAGGTGCCTATTCTGGTTGAAAGAGACCTGATTCTCTACGAATCCAACATCATCAACGAGTACATCGACGAACGTTTCCCTCATCCACAGCTCATGCCAGCGGATCCTCAGACCCGTGCAAAAGCCCGTCTGATGCTTTTCAACCTCGAAAAGCTCTTCTTCACGCACGTCAATGTCCTTGAAAACGACAAGTCTGAAAATGCAGCGGCTGCTCACGAAAGAGCTCGCATCGAAATCCGTGAAAACCTCACCATGCTCTCTGGACCACTCTCCCGCTCCAGATATCTGATGGGTGATGAGCTGACCATGTCAGATGTTGCACTGGCTCCATTGCTCTGGCGTCTGCAGCATTATGGCATTGAACTGCCAAAATCCGCAGTTGCTGTTGAGAAATATGCACAGATGGTTTTCTCCCGTCCTGCATTCATTGAATCCCTGACCGCTCAGGAAAAAATCATGCGTCGTTGATAAGGAGACAACCATGGCAGAACAGATTCCATTCAAACCATACCTGATCCGTGCATTCTA
Source organism: uncultured Oxalobacter sp. (assembly GCA_964534155.1). Classification (GTDB taxonomy): domain Bacteria; phylum Pseudomonadota; class Gammaproteobacteria; order Burkholderiales; family Burkholderiaceae_D; genus Oxalobacter. The sequence goes on along the minus strand of CAZHQM010000097.1, from coordinate 5,343 downwards.
TGAATGGACGGTTGATAACGGACAGACTCCACACATCGTAGCGAAACCAGGCGAATACGCCAAGGTGCCACGCCAGTATGTCAAAGATGAATACATCGTTCTCGACATCAGTGCTGAGGCAACCCAGGGTCTTGTCATGAACAATGAAGGCATCAGCTTCAAGGCACGCTTTGATGGCAAGTCTCTGGATGTCTACATTCCGATTGAAAACGTAGCAGGCATCTATCCTCAGGAACTGGGCCCAGAAGAAATGATGCCATTCGAGACATCGGAGCCAACAGGTAAACCAAAAGCAAAACCCGGCGCAGAAAAAAATCCAAAAAAATCTGGGTTGAAGCTCGTAAAATAAGATACAATTACACCTCTTCTTAAGTGCCGACTTAGCTCATCAGGTAGAGCAACTGACTTGTAATCAGTAGGTGGCGGGTTCGAGTCCTGCAGTCGGCACCATTTTTTTGCCTGTTCTCTTGGGCAAGTTCTCGGCAATTCGCCTATACATCCCTGATTTTCCCTGCCTATTTCCACTTTTTTGTAAGATTTTGTGCTGAATGCCACAGAATGAGCATTTTTTTGGATGTATTTTGTGCGATTTAAAGGTATATTTCGAGTAAATTGCGGCTTTTTCTAAAAAGGCTATTGATTTTATTGAAGTGATGTGTATACTTTACGGTTCGTACTCCTGTATGAGAGTTGTATAAAAGCAACAGTTATATATGGCTGAAAGCGGAAATCCTGCCCCAGCCACGAGATATCGAGCCCAAAAGCCCCCGATGAATGGAATCTCATCCCGAGTGTATGTGTAACAAATTCGTTTAAAAGTGGACTAAAAAGCTTAATTTCATCATCATCTGCAGGTAAAGTCATGAATAATGATATTTTGAAAGAACGTATCCGAGTCCCTTCACTGCGTGCAAAAGTCACCAGTGCTGAGGCTGCTGCTGAATACGTCAAGGATGGCATGCTGGTCGGCATGAGTGGTTTTACACTCGCTGGCGGTGCAAAGAGCGTTCCTCTCGCGATTGCCCGCAAGGCGGAAACCAATCCGATGAAAATATCCCTATATACTGGCGCATCCCTGGGTAACGGTGTTGATGAGGCACTTGCCGCTGCACATGCACTGGATCATCGCGGTCCATTCCAGACATCCCGTGACCTGCGTAATGCAATCAACCGTCACGAACTCTACTATGTAGACAGCCATCTGTCCGAAACCGCTGAGGTCATCCGCCGTCGTGGTCAGCAGATGCAGGTTGCGATTCTCGAAGCTATCTCGATTACTGAAGACGGCATGGTTGTGCCAACCACCTCTGTTGGTAACAACGAAATCTTTGCCCAGATGGCAGACAAGGTCATCATCGAGATCAACCTTGCGTATTCCCTCGCAATGGAAGGCGCACATGACGTTGCTTACTTCGACCGCTATCCGACCGCGACACCGCTCAATATCATGAGCCCATCTGACCGCATCGGTGAAATCGGTATCCGTATCCCAGAAGACAAGATTGTTGCAATCGTCATCACCAATGAAATGGATACCCCATCTGCCAACCTGCCACCAGATGAAGGCACTGAGCAGATTGCAGGCAACCTCATCGAATACTTCAAGCGTGAAATCAAGCAGGGTCGTCTGACCGGTGCGCTTCGCCCTATCCAGGCGGGTATCGGTACTGTGGCGAATGCTGTGCTGACCGGACTGCGTAATGGTCCATTCGGTCATCTGACTATGTTCTCTGAAGTCATGCAGGACTCCACTTTCGAACTGATTGATGCAGGCATCATGGATTTTGCATCCTCCACTGCAATCACCCTGAGTGATGCGATGAGCCATCAGGTGTTCGACCATTTCGAACGTTACAAGAAAAATGTGGTTATCCGTCCGCAGCGTATTTCCAACCACCCTGGTCTGGTTCAGCGCCTTGGTCTGATCACCATCAATACTGCCCTTGAAGCCGACATCTATGGTCACATCAACTCCACCCATGTCATGGGTACCCATATGATGAACGGTATCGGCGGTTCTGGCGACTTCACCCACAATGCGCACACCGCAGTGTTTGTCACCAAGTCTGTTGCAAGAGACGGCATCATCTCCAGTATCGTGCCAATGGTTCCTCATGTAGACCACACCGAACACGATGTTGATATCCTTGTCACCGAAGTCGGTCTGGCAGACCTGCGTGGTCTGGCTCCACGTGAACGTGCGAAAACCATTATCGACAACTGCGTGACCGGTGAATTCAAGGATATGCTCAGCGACTATGTCAAGGAAGCAAACCGCCGTGGCGGTCAGACCCCACATGTTCTGGAAGAAGCGCTCTCCTGGCACCAGCGCCTGCTCGAAACAGGCACCATGCTGAAACACAGATAAAACAGAATTCCTCCAAAAGGAAAGATGCCCGTTCGGTCACTGACCGACGGGCATTTTTCTTTTGTGCGGTCAAAATACACTAAAACACAGCAAATGCACTGAAAATGTGCTTAAAAATACTCTGTAAAAATATCAAAAATAGCGTGTTTTGATGTATTAATCCTGTGTGATGATGAAAGATAAGGGCGTAATAGAAGAAAATTGCGGAAAAATGAGTACGCTAATGCACAAGATACATGAAATCACATCAAAAACCTGTGGTTAACAGTTATTTAAACTGTTGATATGGACTTATAACAAGAAAGAGTCAGGATGGGTACTGATTACAAATTTTTGATTTCCAGATGTGACTTACTTCTGCCACATAAAATAGATTTCAATAATGCCGTCATATAGACTGGTACGCGCGATTCCTTGATGGCGCGCGCCAGTCAATCCATCATTTCTGCCTGATTTTCACCGTAAGTAGACTATCAAAAACTTTTTCATGAGATGGGTTGTTCAGATACGACTTTTTTATAGTTATCAGGATATTAGCTTTTCATAATCGCTTATTTCCCCTAAAATTTTGCGGATTTATCCCGTAACAATAACTATCCCAAGGAACTTATGAAAAAAACGTTAATCGCTGCGCTTGTCGCTACCCTGGCAGGTGCCGCTTATGCCCAGACCAATGTCACAATCAACGGCGAGCTTGACGTCGGCGTTCTGAAAGAAACCGGTTCAGACACCCGTATGAGACGCAATCACGATAACCTGCTGCGCTTCAAGGGTACTGAAGAGCTCGGAAACGGCACTCAGGCTGTGTTCAATCTGGAACACCGCTGGGATTCCAGCACTGGCGAACGCTGTTCAGGCAACAACTTCATCGATACTTTCCAGGGGCATTCTGGCGTGGACTGGCAGGGTGCCGCAAATGTGGGTATCCAGAACAAGGACTGGGGCCGTATCCTGCTGGGCCGTGTCTCCAATATCCACGGTGAGACCTACTACCGTATCGACCCATTTATCTATGATGGTATCGCATCTTCTTTCGGTACATGGACTCTGGTGAACGCAAGTCAGAATCCTAATTCTATCCGCTACGATACCCCTGAATGGAATGGTTTCAAGGTACTGGCAAGCTATTCTGTCGGCCGTGATACCCATATCAATAAAGCAAAGGGCGAGCTGAATCCTGGTGAAATCAATCCACACAGCTATGGCAACGATGGTTACAATGTGGCTGTGACTTATGACAATGGCCCATTCTTTGCGCTGGCGAATATCGAAAAGGTTCAGGATTCTGACAATTCCTGGGGTTGGAGTGTCGGTGCGGGTTATACCATTGCAGACAACAAGTTTACTCTGGGCTATCACCATATGAATGTTGGTCGCGGTGTTGGTTTGGCGACCCTGAAGGATAGTAATGGTGATCGATATAATGAAGCGTTAACTCAGAAGAGTGTAACCGCTGGCTGGGAATACAAAACCGGCCCTCATGTCTTCAAAGCATCCTATAACTGGGGACGTGTTGTGACAGATGGAATTTACAATGGTCATTCCAACAAGTATGGTCTGGGCTACGACTACTACCTGTCCAAACGCACCTGGTTGTGGGGCAATGTTGCTTATATGGATCACAGCAGAAAAGAATTGGGCGCTATCTACAACTCTAATGGCGCAGTCCAAGATTCTATGACTGGTATTCATCTGGGTATTACCCATAAATTCTGATCAGTCGGCGGTCAGAGATAAAATATCGTTTTTGATTTCATCAGGAAGGGCTTATGGCAACAGAAGAAAAACGTGAGAAGTTCTCTTCACGATTAGGTTTTCTGCTGATTGCGGCGGGTTGTGCAGTCGGTCTGGGCAATGTCTGGCGTTTTCCCTACATCACCGGGCAATGTGGCGGCGCACTTTTTGTGCTGATCTTTCTGGGCTTTCTGGTCACACTTGGCCTGCCTTACCTGATGATTGAGATTGCGGTTGGCCGTGCATCAAGAAAATCCCTGTCAGAGGCTTTCGAAGTCTTGGGCGAAAAAGGTAATGGCTGGCGTCACAACAAGTACTGGATGATTGCCGGCAACTATATCCTGATGTCGTTCTATGGTCTCGTAACAGGCTGGCTGTGTTATTACACTGCGAAGTATGCAACGGGTGGCTTCGAACAGGGGCTGACTGAGGCAAAAGCAGGAGCAGCTTTCGGTGCGCTCTTGGGCGATCCATCCACCATGCTGTACTACATGCTGTTCTGCTCTGGTGTGGCGATGGTTGTGGTGGCAATGGGTGTTGTCAAAGGTGTTGAACGTATTACCAAGCCACTGATGCTGGTTCTGCTGTTCATGCTGCTGGCGATGGCAGTCAATGCCTGCTTTATGGATGGTTTCGGTGAAGGGATGTCTTACTATCTGGTGCCCGATTTCGACCGTGTGGCGAAAGTGGGCTGGATGGAAGTTATCTGGTCTGCGATGAGCCATGCTTTCTTCACCTTGAGTATCGGTATCGGCTCAATCGAGATTTTCGGGACCTACGCCGACAAGGATCATACAGTGGTTTCCGAAGCGGTCTGGATTGCTGTGTTGGATACCTTTGTGGCATTGCTGGCGGGGGGTGTCATCTTCCCAGCGTGTTTCACTTATGGTGTTGAACCGACTGCGGGTCCAGGGTTGCTGTTTGTGACCCTGAATACCGTTTTCTCCAATATTGAGGGTGGCCGCATTCTGGGCACGGTGTTCTTCTTCTTCATGCTGTTCGCGGCAATGACAACCCTGATTGCCGTCTACGAAAACATCATCACGATGTGTATCGAGTTGTTCAAGATTAGCCGTAAGAAATCGGTTGTCTACAACTTCATTGTGATTACCATTCTGTCGATTCCTACCCTGCTGGGCTTCAATGTCTGGAGTGATTTCCACCCAATGGGTGGTGAGAGCTGTGTCCTTGACCTGCAGGATTTCCTGATTTCTAACAATATCCTGCCACTGGGTTCTGTG
>CAZHQM010000096.1:0-6204 GCA_964534155.1 uncultured Oxalobacter sp. | reverse complement strand
CCTCAAACGTAATCAGAACGAAATTGTTGGACGTGTAGGGCGTCGTATTGAAGTTGCAATGGTTGCAGATCGGGACGTTGAACGTGCGAAAAGCATTGTCAATGGCGACTGTGAAGTTGTTGCAGATGGCTATCAGGTTGTCAATAATCCTGAAATTGATATTGTTGTTGAACTGATTGGTGGCTATACCGTTGCCAAAGATTTTGTGCTGAAGGCAATTGAGAATGGCAAGCATGTTGTGACTGCGAATAAGGCGCTGCTGGCTGTTCATGGCAATGAAATTTTTGCAGCAGCACAGAAGAAGAATGTCATTGTTGCGTTTGAAGCTGCTGTTGCTGGAGGCATCCCAATCATCAAGGCGTTGCGGGAAGGTCTGTCCGCAAACCGTATTGAATGGATTGCTGGCATTATCAATGGCACAACAAACTTCATCCTTTCTGGTATGCGTGACAAAGGGCTGGATTTCGACACAGTTCTGAAAGAAGCGCAGGAGCTGGGATATGCTGAGGCAGATCCTACCTTTGATATTGAAGGTTTTGATGCTGCACATAAGGCAACTTTGATGTCTGCGATTGCATTCGGTGTCCCTGTCCAGTTCGACAAGGCATATGTGGAAGGCATCACCAAACTTGAATCCATTGATATCAAGTATGCGGAACAACTGGGGTATCGTATCAAGCTCTTGGGTATTGCCAAACGTATGCCCGGTGGTATTGAATTGCGAGTTCATCCAACACTGATTCCGGAAAAACGCCTGATTGCCAATGTTGAAGGTGCAATGAATGCTGTGCTGGTCAACAGCGATGCAGTTGGAGCAACACTTTATTATGGCAAAGGTGCAGGTTCTGAGCCAACAGCTTCTGCAGTCATTGCAGATCTGGTTGATATCGCACGTGTGGATGGTGTAAGTCCAGAGCAGCGTGTTCCTTATCTGGCATTCCAACCTGACGCGATGAACGATACACCGATTCTGCCGATTTCTGATGTGACAACCAGTTACTATCTCAGAATCAAAGTTAAGGATCAGCCAGGCGTTCTCGCGGATATTACCCGTATTCTGGCGGATCTGAAAATTTCCATTAATGCTTTCCTGCAGAAAGAGCCGGCGGAAGGAGAGACGCTGGTGGATATTGTTATCTTGACCCATCAGACTCAGGAAAAGAATATGAATGCTGCTATCGAGAAAATCCAGTTGCTCGACACAGTGGCAGGAAATGTTACCCGGATCCGTCTGGAAGAGTTGATGTGATTCATTAAAAACAAGGCAGGAAAGATAATTTCTTTCCTGCCAGACAACAAAAAACCGAAGATAAAAATCTTCGGTTTTTTGTTTAGACCAGCTGGTCTGGATTAAGCGTGTTCGCCCAAAACAGAAACAGTAACGTTTACAACAACGTCAGAATGCAGTGCGATTGCGACTGGGTAGTCACCAACTGCCTTGAATGGGCCTTCTGGAAGACGGACCTGAGCTTTGTGGATGTCAAAGCCCTGTTTGGTCAGTGCCTCTGCGATATCGTAGTTGGTAACAGAACCGAACAGGCGGCCATCAACGCCAGCCTTCTGCTGAATCTGAATGGTCAGACCGGACAGTTTTTCACCCTGTTCCTGAGCAGATGCCAGTTTAGCTGCTGCTGCTGCTTCGAGTTCTGCACGTTTGGTTTCGAATTCTTTAACAGCTTCAGCAGTTGCACGACGTGCGATACGCTGAGGAATCAGGTAGTTACGAGCGTAACCATCTTTAACTTTGACGACATCACCCAGATTACCAAGATTGCCGACTTTTTCTAACAAAATTACTTGCATATTCTTCTCCAATATTCTTTAGGTCAATCGACAAAATCATGCAGAGTGCAGGTCAGTGTAAGGCAGCAGGGCCAGGAAGCGGGCACGCTTGATAGCAGTGTCCAGCTGACGCTGGTAGTGTGCCTTGGTGCCAGTCAGGCGAGCTGGCATAATTTTGCAGTTTTCCTGAATGAAATCTTTCAGGGTATCGATGTCTTTGTAGTCAATCTGTTCTACTTTTGCAACGGTGAAACGGCAGAATTTTTTGCGTTTGAACAGAGGATTCTGCTGTTTGCGTTTGTCTTTGTTTTTGTTCTTGTCGAATTTTTTACCAAATGCCATTTTCGGCTCCTGTATCTAAAATTTTGATTTATTCAATCAGTGAAAAACCAGTAATGTGAAACAGTAACTCTGGACTCTTGATGTTTCTCGCAGATATAAAACCCTCAAACAGATATTTCCTATCCAAAGGCAGTCTGCTGATTTTTTCTGCAATTTTGCCAATGGCAATTGCAGGAACAGACATATCTACCTTTCTTGATGTGTCAGCCTCTGTCTGCAAGGATCTATGCATCAGATTTGCTGATACTACCTGCACACCTGCCGGGGTATAACGGATATCTGAGCGATTTCCTATTTCGGCTGAGAGTACAAGTCTGTTATCAAAAGTCAGAAAAGTCTCCTTGGTTTTTCGATATTAAGCAGACTGTTCAGCTGGTGCCTTAGCGGAATCATCCTTCTGAGAAGATTTCATCATTGGGGATGGACCGGTTTCAGCACGTTTCATCTTAATGGTCAGATGACGCAGAATGGCATCGTTGAACTTGAATGCGGTTTCAAGTTCGTTCAGGGTTTCGCTGTCACATTCGATGTTCATCAGAACATAATGTGCCTTTGCGAATTTGTTGATCATGTATGCCAGCTGGCGACGGCCCCAATCTTCAACACGATGAATGTTGCCGCCACGGGATGTGACACTGTTTTTGTATCGTTCAATCATAGCCGGAACCTGTTCGCTCTGATCCGGATGAACGATGAATACGATTTCGTAATGACGCATGCGTACTCCTTTTGGACGTTAAAAAATGCCCGCCCCAGCGTCAAGTCAGGTGCGGGAAGAAGAAAACATAGAATTATAGCCCTGTATGCTCAATGTTGCAATCAGTATGGTCTCCTTATGAATAATAGAAAAAAACATCAAAATCTTCTAAAAAGCCTGTTAAAATAAACAGACTATATGAATTGACAGTATTTTAACTTGTTGTCATTGTTCCGTATGGAGATGCACCTATGATTAAACTGACGGCTAGGCAAAGAGAAATTTTCGATCTCATCAGAAATTCCATCGACCGTACAGGATTCCCTCCAACCAGAGCAGAAATTGCTGCTGAACTGGGTTTCAGATCTGTAAATGCTGCGGAAGAGCATCTTCAGGCTTTGGCAAGAAAGAAAGTTATCGAAATGGTGCCTGGCATTTCCCGTGGTATCAGACTGTTGTATCAAGAAGAAAAACATCCGGAAACCGGTGCGTATATCGAATTTATGGAACTGCCGCTGGTCGGTCGTGTATCTGCAGGTTCTCCCATTCTTTCTGAAGAGCATATCGAAAAGAAATATCAGATTGACCCGGCTATTTTTTCAGAAAGGCCTGATTATCTCCTGAGAGTGCGTGGCACTTCGATGAAAGATGTTGGGATATATGAAGGGGATCTGATTGCAATCAAGAGAACAACCCAGGTTAAGAACAATCAGATTATTGTTGCCCGAATTGGCGACGAAGTTACCGTCAAACGTTTCAGTCGAAAAGGTCGTTCAGTTGAGCTGTTGCCTGAAAATCCAGAATTCGCTCCAATCAAGGTAGATGGACGTTTGGAGAATTTCCATATTGAAGGGCTCGTTGTTGGCTTGATCCGCTCTTGGAACTGATTTATAGGAATTAGGAGGTTTATTTTTTTGCCAGTGATTCTATCTGGCTTGAAATACCCCTGATGATATTGATTTCCTCTGTTTCCAGATTGCATCGAGCGAACATTCTTCGTAATCTAGGCATCAGTTTCTTGGGGGCTTGAGGATTCAGGAACTCTGCGGCAATCAATGCACGTTCAAGATGGGCAAACATGCCGTCAATCTGTTCCAAAGTGGCTGGGGTACCATGGAATCCAATAGAGTTCGACTGGGTATCGGTACTCATCTCATTTAGCATCGCCATTCTGCATTCATATGCTAGAACTTGGACTGCTTGGGCCAGATTCAATGATGAATGGACAGGATTGGCGGGAATCTGGATCAGGTTGTTGCATTGCTCAACAATTTCATTGGGAAGCCCATATCTCTCATTACCAAAGACCAGTGCCTTGGATAAATTTCCTTTGATGGATATGGTTTCGGCAAATTTCCGAGGAGTCATGATTTGCGGAGAAAACTCTCTGAGCCTTGCTGTGACGGCGGCGGCATATGTGCATCCATTCAAAGCTTCCTGAGTGGAATCAACGATAAGCGTATTTTCCAATACATCAAGTGAACCACTTGCCATTGCCAGGGCATCAGGGTGTGTCAAAGCATCTGTAAAGCGTGGGTTGACAAGAACCAGTTGACCGAACCCCATTGTTTTGATGGCTCGTGCGGCAGAGCCAATATTCCCTGGATGGCTGGTTTCTACCAGGACGAAGCGTAAACTCTGGAAAATGGATGTGTCAGTTTTTGGTGTGTTCATTTAAAATATTATAGATTCGGTAGAGGTTGCACGTGATGCTATGCGTGCGGATTCTACTCAAAAAGTTTTTATCAATCATTATCGCATCCGAATCATACCCTGATATCGTGGTGTAACTCTTTCTCGAAGATACTATGCAACATCCTATGCTTACTACTGCAGTGAAAGCTGCCCGCCGTGCTGGCTCAATCATCAATCACGCTTCTTTTGACCTCGAACAGGTGAAAGTGGAGCAGAAGGACCAGAATGATTTTGTCACTGAGGTTGACCGCGCTGCAGAGGCTGCAATCATAGATATCCTTTTGACCACATATCCTGATCATGCCATTTTGGCGGAGGAATCTGGTGCTTCTAACGGCATGAATGATAGTAGTGAAAATGTCTGGATTATTGATCCGTTAGATGGTACAACTAATTTCATTCATGGATTTCCTTGTTACTGTGTTTCCATTGCCCTTCAGCAGAAAGGTGTTGTAACTCAAGGGGTTATTTATGATCCTGTTCATAATGACCTTTTCACTGCAACCAAGGGTGGTGGTGCATTCCTGAATAACAAACGTATTCGTGTTAGCCAGACAGACCGTCTGGCGAAAGCACTGATTGGTACGGGTTATGCAGGGCGTAGCAAAGATCCCGAATCATTGAGAGAGTTTCTGAAGATGTTTGAGGTTATGACTCTGAATGGTCAGGCTGTTCGCCGTCCTGGTTCTGCAGCATTGGATCTTGCATATGTCGCTTGTGGCCGATATGACGGTTACTATGAAAAGAATCTTAAAATCTGGGATATTGCTGCGGGGGCATTGATGGTTTCCGAGGCTGGCGGGATTGTTGCCGACTTTGATGGTGAGGCAGGCTATCTCGAATCTGGCAATATCATTGCAGGTTCTCCTCGAGTTTTCGGTCAGATGTTGCCGCTACTCCAATCTATTGCCTGATGGCAGATTCTTTACATATTCTGACTGGGGGGCGCCAGCATCATAGAGTGGACCTCTTTTGTGAGGTCATTGATAATTATGGTGATGCTGGCGTCTGTTGGCGTCTTGCCAGACAGTTGGTCTCCGAATGGGATTTTCATGTCAGACTATGGATTGACAAGTTGTCCGTTCTCCAGAAAATCTGTCCTTATATCCAGTTAGAAGCAGAATCCCAAACAGTTGCCGGGGTCAATGTGGCGGTTTGGCATTCTGATGATTTCCGTATTGATCAAAACCAGATGCCTGATATTGTCATTGAGGGTTTTGGTACACGTTTGCCAGATGTTTACGTTGAGCAGATGGCAGTTATGTCATCCTCCCCTGTCTGGCTGAATCTTGAATATCTAAGTGCTGAGTCTTGGGTAGAATCAACCCATCTCATGCAGTCTCCTCACTCACGGTTTCCTCTGACCAAATATTTCTTTTTCCCTGGGTTTACAGAAAAGACTGGCGGCTTGATCCGAGAGAGTTGTTTAGTCGAAGAGGCAATTGCGTTCCAGTCGAATAGAAAGAATGCAATCCAGTGCCTTTCCTCTCTGGGGGTAGTCTGTGAAGAGGAGCAGTTCATTGTTTCATTGTTCTGTTATCCAAATGCCCCGGTATTGGAATTCTTGGATGAGCTTGCTCATGATGGACAGGACATTTTGTGCTTGATTCCAGAAGGTGTTGCATCAAAGACTGTTGAACAGTTTATCGATGTTGCCCCTGTCGTAGGAACAAGGTGCAATAAAGGGG
>CAZHQM010000095.1:0-6313 GCA_964534155.1 uncultured Oxalobacter sp. | reverse complement strand
GGCTATATGTTCTGGAACCGTTCCGTTGAAAATATTGGTGCAGCCAAAGCTGGCGTTGTGTACTACAGTATTCCATTATTCAGCAGTATCGAGGCTGTCATTTTTTTGGGCGAAAATGTCAGACTTTCGCAGATTATCGGTGGCATTCTGATTATCGGTGGCATCCTTCTGTCATCCATAAATGTCATCAGACAGATGCTCCAAAAATAACCATTACTGCTTTTTAAAACGGTTTTCAGCAGAACATTTGATAAAAGAAGCCTTTTCAGAGCCAAATGCATAAAGCTCATCAAGGTATATCTTTTCATCAGACAAGGAATCCTCAGGTATTTCTTTCCCCCAATGTTTATTGCCCCCGCCTACGCCATCATGCCAACGATATCCCCGCCCCTTCAAACTATCCTTGGCATCAAAAGGAGCCCCAAACGCCCTGACAAGCACACTGTTTTTTTCTGCATTTAAGAGCAGATTCTCAAAGATATCGGGACGTTTATGCAAGAACCAGGCAAGGGCAAGACAATCTATTGAGGCACGATGAGCCTCATAAAAATATCCGATGCCAAATAACAGCTCTTCCTGCTTGTGATTGGAAATATTAAACTGATTCCAGTCAACTCCTTTCAATGAACACGCCCATCTCTTTGTGTCGAAATCTGAAAAACGCTTTTCAAACATAGGACGGTCAAAGCTTGCATTATGGGCAACAATCAATTCGGCGGCATCGATATAGCTTTTCACCATCTGATCATTGATATGCCGATCTTTGACATCAGCATCCGAAATGCCAGTAATCTCTGTAATCTCCTTGGCAATAGGACGACCAGGATCCTCATATTCAGTAAAGATCCGGTCGATTGACACCAGTTTTTTCTCAGATGGCGAATATGAAACTGCAACCATTCCCAGCTCAATAATCGTATCAACATCATGGGAAAGACCTGTGGTTTCTGTATCAAGAACAATGAGCGTTACCTCGTCACCAACTTTGTCTGACAGACGGTATGGAAGCTGAACATTTTCTTTTGTTACAGGAACCCGTTCCAAAAGCCTGAAATCATCCGTTTTTGCCAACAGTTTCTCTAAAGCAGCTCTAACTTCAGAGTTTTCTTCGTCCCTATCTTTCGAGTCATCAACGGCAAATAAATCCAATTGCTGCTCATTAGTGTATTTACTCATAACACTCGCTTGCTTTTATCTTATTCCAAGCGGAATGAATCTAAATTGATTCCCGCCTGTACTGCGCCATAACCAACCGATGCACCAAATTTTTTGAGTATACGGTCGCCAAATTTCTCTTTTTCGCTGTAATCAACAAGTTCCTTACACTTGATTTCATCTTCAGCAACACGCTGAACAGAACCGAAACCATCAGCTAATCCAAGAGATACAGCATCCTCACCAACAAAAACCAGACCAGTAAAGATACGGTCATCCTGTTTTAACCGCTTACCTCTCCCCTGCTTCACCGCCGCAATAAACTGACCGTGAATTTTTTTCAGCATATCCTTGGCATAAGCAGTCTGCTCGGTTGTCTGAGGGCTGAAAGGATCCAAGAACCCTTTATATTTACCTGCCGTCAATAAACGGCGCTCTACCCCAATCTTGTCCATCAACCCTGTGACGCCAAAGCCATTAATCAGAACGCCTATAGAGCCAACCAAACTGGCTTTATCTACAAATATTTTGTCTGCTGCAGCTGCAATGTAATAACTGCCTGACGCACAGACCTCCTCTGCAACTGCATAGACAGGTTTATCTGGATGAGCCTTCTTCAAACGCATGATTTCATCATAGACCATGCCTGACTGAACAGGACTGCCACCAGGACTGTTGATTCTCAGGACAATGCCTTTTACCAGAGACTCATCAAACGCTTTATTCAAAGACTTTATCAACCGCTCTGCGGATGCATTGCTTCCAGCGGCAATTTTTCCCTTGACATCGATAAGCGCAACATGGGACTTATTGGGCACAGATTTTTCAGAACCCGTACCAATACCTCTTAAAACAATCAGAAAAATAACAATCAACGCAACAAAAAGACATTTGAAAAAGATCCCCCATCTGCGTTTTGACCGTTGCTCACGCAAAACATCCTGAACAAGTTCCCTGAGGATAGGTAATTCATTGTTTTTATCGTTATCACTCATAATGTTTCACCTGATTCAAGAATTGACCATCAACCACCGATGCAAGGTCTCAACAGAATCTGCAATATACAGTGGTTTCATCAATGCGAGTTCCTCAACAGAATGTGCCCCGTAATTGACCCCGATACATTTAACCCCAGCATTTTGGGCCATCAAAAGATCGTGTGTCGTATCCCCAATCATCAACATCCTATCGGTTGGCACCTGCAATTCATCAGACAACTCAAGCAACATTGCAGGATGAGGTTTGGAAAAAGATTCATCAACAGTTCTTGTGCCATCGAAATACGCAGTCAAATGCGTCTCTGCCAAAACCCTGTTCAGACCGGCGCGGCTTTTCCCTGTTGCAACAGCAAGCAAATATCCTCGATCAGACAGATCCTCGATCAACTCCCTAATGCCTTCAAACAGAGTAATCTTAAGGCTGTTGATAAGGTAATGTTTGCGATACAACGCAATCAATTTGGGATAAAGACTTTCATCAAGCCCAGGAAGTACTGTTTCCCATGCCTCCCTGAGCCCTAGCCCAATCACATGGGCTGAACGCTTACGGTCTGGTACTGGCAAATTGAGTTCCGCAGCAGACTCACGAAGACTATCAACAATGGCTGCAGTACTGTCCATCAAAGTACCATCCCAGTCAAAAACAATCAGATCAAAATTTCTTTTTGGCATACTAGTTTTCTTTTGCCACATCGGCATGTCTTGCCAATGCCTCCAAATAAGTCACGCACTCTTTCGGCAAAGGAGCCTCTACTGTAATCGGCTTTCTGGTCTCCGGATGGGCAAAAGTAATCCTATATGCATGGAGAAACATTCGCTTAAGACCATCTTTTCCTGCTTTTTGAAGCCGCTTGTTCAACTCAAAATCACCATATTTATCATCCCCGGCAATCACATGCCCAGAAGATGAAAGATGAACGCGAATCTGATGGGTTCGTCCAGTTTTCAACTCTGCCTCAAGCAGCGTGAAATCAGGATAATGCTTCATCACATTGAACACAGTATGAGACTCAAGTCCAGCAGGATCCACACGTACCCGGCGCTCACCGTCAGCCGTGTGGTATTTCAATAAAGGAAAGCGCACATGTTGGCGTTGATTTTTCCAATCACCATGAACCAAAGCCTGATAACGCTTATCAATACTCCCTGCCCTGACTTGTTCATGGAGTTTCACCAAAGCTGACCGCTTTTTGGCCAAGACTAGGATTCCAGATGTCTCTTTATCCAATCGGTGCACCAACTCCAAGAATCTTGCATTTGGATTAGCAGCGCGTAACTGCTCAATAACACCAAAAGAAACACCCGAACCACCATGTACGGCAACGCCAGCAGGTTTATTGATTACAAGAATGCTGTCATCTTCATAAAGCACATCGAATGTTCTGCCTGGAATATGCTTTTCCTCCTTTGCAGATATCTTCAATGGTGGAATACGGACAATATCTCCCTGATTCAAACGGTAGGTCTGGTCAATACGGCCTTTATTGATCCGAACCTCACCTGATCTGAGAATCCTGTAAACATGACTTTTAGGAACACCTTTAAAAATCCGAAACAGAAAATTATCAATTCGCTGTCCAGACTCTTCACTTGTGATTTCGCGGAATTGCACCTGAGAAATGGCACTGACAGAGACACTTCTTGTTTCCGCTGATATTTCAGCCCCTTTTTTCAGGTTTTTACTGACTTTCCCTCTATGAGACCGGTTCATTTATCTATATAATCAGGCAACAGCCAGATTAGGAGAATGGCTGTCTGTGTACAATTAAAAATATCATTCTACACAGATGTGACTACCATTGGTCCTGTTTAAGACAAATTCAATGGAAAAGATGTGTACACGGATATCACGTTGGACGTTTGGATTGAGCCAAAGCATCAATCGGACAGGAATCGTTGATACGTACTGCGTCAGAAAGAAAAGGATATAAGACCAGGCAGAAATGGTTAGCTGCCTGTTGTGATTGTTTGACCATTAGAGGAAGCTCAAAAGCTTCTGTTTTTTGATTTTTATACTTTAAGAACTGAACGTTATAGACCGTAGAAGCATTATTTCTGGTATAACCGCTGATTAAAAATCGAAGAAAACGATCATTATCCCTAGTGGATAGAGAGTGCGTACAGACTAAGCACCTGTCTGCCTAGACCGCAGAATGTGTACACTCGCTGGTGCGGAGAACCGTTCCGCTGAAAGAATAAATGGCCTTGTGCCACGGAGAGTGTATTTATGAAACGAATGTTGTTCAATGCAACACAGCAGGAAGAGTTGCGTGTTGCTATTGTCGACGGACAAAAGCTGATTGACATCGATATTGAATCCAATGCACACGAACTGCATAAATCCAATATCTACAAAGCTGTCATCACCCGAATCGAACCATCCCTTGAAGCCTGTTTCGTCAATTACAGTGAAGAACGTCACGGCTTCTTGCCATTCAAAGAAGTAGCCCGTTCCCTTTTCAAAGAAGGCGTTGATTTCCGCAGTGCCACCATCAAAGATGCCCTTGTTGAAGGGCAGGAAGTGATGGTTCAGGTTGAGAAAGAAGAACGTGGAAACAAAGGGGCCGCCCTCACTACTTTCATTTCTTTGGCTGGACGCTATCTTGTTCTTATGCCAAACAATCCACGTGGAGGCGGTGTCTCTCGGCGAGTTGAAGGCGAGGAACGACAAGAATTGCGTGAAACCATGGACAAGTTGGAAGTCCCTCCAGGCATGTCCATCATTGCACGTACTGCTGGTATCGGTAGAACCGTTGAAGAACTGCAGTGGGATTTGAACTATCTGCTTCAGCTCTGGAATGCTATTGAAAGTGCGGGATCCTCTGCGCCAGGTTCTTTCCTGATTTACCATGAATCCTCTCTGGTCATTCGTGCAATCAGAGACTACTTCCAACCTGACATCGGCGAAATTCTCATCGATACAGATGAAATCTATGAACAGGCACGCCAGTTCATGAGCTATGTCATGCCTGACATGGTCAATCGCGTGAAGCGTTACCGCGATGCTGTACCACTCTTCTCCCGTTTCCAGATTGAACATCAGATTGAAAGTGCCTACTCCCGTGTCGTTTCTCTGCCTTCTGGTGGCTCCATTGTCATCGACCATACTGAAGCGCTTGTCGCAATTGATGTCAACTCTGCCCGTTCCACACGTGGAACTGACATCGAGACAACGGCTTTCACAACAAACTGTGAGGCTGCGGAAGAAGTTGCCCGTCAGTTGCGTCTCCGGGATCTTGGTGGGCTGATTGTCATCGACTTCATCGATATGGAGTCACCTAAAAACCGTCGCGAAATCGAATCACGTCTGAAAGAAGCTCTGCGCTATGATCGTGCACGTGTCCAGATGGAAAAGATTACCCGCTTTGGTCTGATGGAACTGTCACGTCAGCGTCTGCGCCCTTCTCTCTCTGAAGGTAGCCATATCACTTGTCCACGATGCAATGGCACTGGACATATCCGTGACACAGAATCTTCCGCATTACAGGTACTGCGCATCATTGAAGAAGAATCAATGAAGGAAAGCTCTGCAGTCATCCATGTTCAGATTCCTGTTGATGTCGCGGCATTCCTGCTCAATGAAAAACGTGGCGAAATCATGAAAGTAGAATCTCTCCACAAGGTTGAGATTGTACTTATTCCAAATAAATATCTGGAAACCCCTCACTACAAACTGGAACGCATCAAACATGATGATCCACGTCTGGAAGAGCACCAGCTGAGTTACAAGCTGGCAGAAGAATCCAACACGGATATGAGCTTCTCTAAACGCATGAAAGAGCCTCAGAAACCACAGCAGGAGGCTATCGTCAAGAACATTCCAGAAGGACTCCCTGCCCCAGTCATTGATCGGACACCAAAACCAGAAGCAAAACCAGTAGAGCAGCCATCCAGCGGCGGGTTCTTCAGCAAACTGCTTGGTCTGTTTGGAATCGGTAATGGTTCTAATGAGCCACAAAAACAGGAAGAAATTCCTGAAAAACAGTCTGCAAAGTCTAGCCGCAAGCCTAAGAACAATGACCGCCGTAGAGGCCGTCGCAACGAAAACAAAGAAGACAAAGCAAAAGCAGCATCTGTTTCTGAAACAGAAGAAAATCAGGGCAGCAACAAACAGCAACGTCAACGTAAGAATAGAAACGACAAGACGGATCGTGCCGAGG
>CAZHQM010000094.1:0-6342 GCA_964534155.1 uncultured Oxalobacter sp. | reverse complement strand
CACCATCACAGGCGGCACCGTTGACAGCGTCACCGGCGGGCACGCCACAGCCGGTGACGGCATAGCCTATGTGGCAGGCAACAAAGTTACCATGACAGGGGGTACAGTCACCAAACGCATCATCGGTGGCAGGGCTGAAGGCACAGCGGAAAGCATTGCCACCGGCAACACAGTAACCCTGACCAATATCACTCTTCAAGCTGCTGATACCCCTGATATCAAAGGCATCCATGGTGGCTATGTGAAAGCAGAAAGTGGTACAGCCACCGTCGGCAAGAACACCGTCACAGTCAGCGGAGGCACCATAACCGGAGACATCACAGGCGGCTATGCCGACGCAGGAAACGGCACAGCCACCGTCGGCGGCAACACCGTCACAGTCAAGGGCAAGGCCACTGTCAATGGAGACATTGCTGGCGGCACTGCATACGGCGGTGACACCAAAGTCGAGAACAACACCGTCAACCTCACCGGGGGCACTGTCACCGTCAACGGCAACATCCACGGAGGCATAGCCAACGGACAGGCTGTATACAGCGGCAACAACACCGTCAACACAGCAGGTGCCGTCACCATCAACGGCACCGTAGACGGCTTCGACACCCTCACCGTCAAGAGCGGGACAACCACAGCAGGAAGCGTCAACGGCCAGGGCCTCGCCCTCGTCAAGGCAGGTACTTTAAGCATCACCGATGCGGAGGGAACTCTTGCCGCCCTTGAGACCGCTAGATACAGCACAGCCAAGATCAAGGCGGAAGACACCTACACCATCGGAGAAGCCATCAACAACGGCAGCATCAGCATCCTTGGTGGGAACATCATTGTTACCGAAGGCATCGGTGGCAAGACAGGCACCGTCACCATAACAGACGGTGCAGGGCTGACTGCAACCGGCATCACCGGCACCGGCATCACCGTCGGCAAGGCAGGCACCACCCGTGTGGCAGGCAGCACAGGCACCCTCAGCCTCACCCGGGCACAGGGTACACTGGGCAGCCTCACCCTCACCAGCCTCTATGCGCCAGAGGGAGAAACCACCACAGCGGACATCACCGCAGCAGAGGCGGCGGAAGGTCAGTACAGCTACACCATCGGCAACATCACCAACAACAGCAGCATCCTCAACATCAACGGAGGCAGCACCAAGGTCACCGGCACCCTGGGTGGCAACAAACTGGGCAACGTCAACATCAACGGAGGCACCCTCAACGCCAAGATCACTGCGGCATCAGGTCAAGTCAGCATCAACGCTGGTACCCTGGAAGCCGTATCCATCGCCGCGGGATCCAACGTCGTCCTCAATGGGGAAGGCACCCTCAGGACAGCCTCCAACGTTGTCCTGAACAACATCGCCACAGCGAAATACGGCACAGGCAAAGACGTCAAGAGCGCCTATACCGTCACATATAACAAAGACGGCACCGTCAGGACCGGGTTCAACACCACCGTCACCTACAGCGGAGGCATCCTGGCCCTGACCGACAAATACTACACCGCGGGCTACCTGGGCGATGTCCAGGACATCCTCAACACCGCAGGCACCGGTACAGCCGTCCACATGCTCGGCGCCCAGATCGACACATCCGGCAACATCATCACCGATGAGGACACCCTCTATGTCAACAAAGGCACAGTAGACATCAAAGGCACCACCTATGCTGCCACCAAACTCCACAACGAGGCAGGCGTCACCAACGTCACTGACAATGCGGCTCTCTTCCTCCAGACATACACCGGTACCGGAGACAGTCTCTTCAACATCGGCAACAGTGAAAGCGCAGGCACAGCCAACATAGAAAACCTCAACCTCAACGGAGGCACAACCTTCCTCGACCCTGCATGGAAGGACGGCCAGCTTATCAGCGACATCAGCCAGGCCTCCAAGGCAGGCATAGGTGGCACAGCCATCGACGGCAGGATCATCATCGGCCAGAACAGCATCGCCATCCTCGGAGATGCCGACGCAGACAATGCCGTCAATGCCTACAACAGCACAGGTCGGACATGGGGCAGGACTGCAGACACAGCAGCCCTCGTCATCGCAGCACCGCAGGTGCTCAAGGACAACGGAGCCATTGTTGTAGATGGCAACAGGACAGAAGCAGGCAAAGCAGACTACAACACTGCCGAATTTGCCGGGCAGTCCCTCCTCATCGTCGATGCGGCCAAAGTCGGAGACAAAGCCGCCATCACCGCAGAGAACGGAAACGGCACAGCCCACATCGCAGGCACAGCGGGCCTGTACATCGCCAACACCCGTGCAGGTCAGACCACCACCATCCTCGATGGCTTCACCATCGACCGTGAAGAAGGCGGCTGGGAAGGCGACAACTTCGGCTCCAACCTCAAGGCCACCGACGCCATGATCAGCCTCACCGTCGACCAGACAGAAAAACCTGACAATGGCATCGCCCTCTTCAGTGTGGAAGATACTCCTGCAACCGGTGGCACCTTCAGCGTCACCGCCAAGGCCAACAAGGCGGCAGAAGCCCTGCCAGGCGTCGGCATCGCCCACACCATGGACGAAATCTGGACAACAGACCAGAACAGCACCACAAGTGACAACGCAGGCATCGCATTCCTGTCCCAGGCCACCGATACCACCAGATTCTCCACAGGACAGACAGTCGACCTCATCAACGGAGCCGCCCAGATCGCCGTCGCAGGCGCCGTCCAGGCAAGTACCCTCCAGGCTGCCACAAGCGCCGATGATGCCGTACTCAGCCACATGGGCGCAGACAGACTCCATGGACAGGGCGCCGACCTCTGGATCGACATGCTCTACGCAGATGGAGACGGCACCGGCATGAAAGCAGGCGTCAACAGCACAGGCTACAACAACCGCTACAACGGCATCATCCTCGGCACCGACTACACCT
Source organism: uncultured Oxalobacter sp. (assembly GCA_964534155.1). Taxonomy (GTDB): domain Bacteria; phylum Pseudomonadota; class Gammaproteobacteria; order Burkholderiales; family Burkholderiaceae_D; genus Oxalobacter. Next base: position 3,463 of record CAZHQM010000094.1, on the reverse strand, counting down.
GGCGCCAAGACAATGAAACCGCCACCCGTATCGGTGCTGCCGTATCCTTCGGCAAAGGCGACACCCGCTCAAGAGGCGACTTCGCCCGCACAAGGAACGACTACGACACCTACGGCCTCACCCTCTACGGCGGATACACCAGCGGCAGCCTCAACATCACAGGCACCCTTGGCTGGTACCATCAGGAAAACGACCTTGACCAGACCACAAGACTGGGTAAACTCGAAGCCGACGTCGACACCGACCTCATCAGTGCAGGTGTGAAAGCGGAATACCGCCTTACAACCGACACAGTCGACATCACCCCGCACATCGGCCTGAGATACCTCCACCTCAAGACCGACGGCTTCAGCACCGAGACCAAGACAGGCGACCGCGTCTTCAAGACAGCCGACACCAGCCAGAACCTCTGGCAGGTACCTGTAGGCATCGCCTTCGCCAAGGACTGGACCACCGCGGGAGGCTGGGAAATCAGGCCTAACCTTGACATGAGCCTCATCCCGACCGCTGGAGACAAGAACGTCACCACCCGTGTCGGCGTCAGCGGCATCGACGCATCCGACAGCATGAGCGCAGAGGTCATAGACAGCCTCGCCTGGAAATCAACTCTTGGGGTCGACATCCAGAAAGACAACATCAGCTTCGGGCTGAAGGCATCCTACCAGAAAGGCGACGACACCCGATCAAGGGGCGTCAACGCCACCTTTAACTACAGGTTCTGACAGGGACATCCCAACCGACCTGAACACCCCATCACCCGAAAGGGTGGTGGAGGTTCTTTTGTCGGTAAATAAGATAGAGTGGTTATGCTTTCCGTTTCGCTTTCGCCAGTTTGTTCAGTTCTGGTGTGCGGAAGGTTTTCGGTACCAATGAGATGGCATGCGGGTCGTTGGTGACTGCGAGCATGCAGAGTTCGGCAGTAAGCAGGGCCTCCGGCACAAAGCGGAGTGCCATGCCGTGCTGCTGCACTGCAAGGGTACAGAGTTCAGGTGTTTTGAATTCCTCGGGGACACAGCCGAGCGCTTCTGCCGTCTGGCTTACTGCAATCTCACAGAGCTCTGGTGTCATGCAGTTATCGGGTACATAAGGCAGTGCCATGCCGTTCTGCTGGACGGCGGACAGGCAGAGCGCTTCATTTTTCAGTTTGCCAGGTACCGCTGAGAGCATGGCACCGTTATCTGCCAGTGCAATCTGGCACAGGGATGCGCGCCGCATTTTTGTCGGGATTTCGGCAAGCAGCGCACTGTTGCGCGAGACGGCAATCCGGCAGAGGGTATCGTCCAGTACCTTGTTCGGCACATAAGCAATGGCTTCTGGGTTCACCAGCACCGCTGTCAGGCAATGGACCATGTCTTTATGTTTCTTCGGAACAAACTGCAGGGCATTGCCGTTGATTTCCACTGCCATCTGGCAGAGTTTGGATGACCTCAGCCTCACTGGTACAAACGCCAAAGTCATTGGATCTTTCAGTACCGCAATCCTGCAGACTTCATCGGTCGCGGTCTTCTTCGTGAGATAGCGCAGCAGTGTTGGATCGCTGGAAACCGCCTCAAGTGCCATACGTTTAGTAACGGCAGATGCCGGCATAAACTGCAGGGTGCCTGAATGTTGACCAAACGCTATCTGGCAGAGTTTGTTGGTCTTCAGTGCTTCTGGAACATACTGCAGGGCAAAAGGTGATTTCCTGACAGCTTCTTCACAGATTTCATACAGGCGTTTTTCTTCTGTTGCCAGGCTTGAGTTGCCGCCATTCCCGTCAATGGCCGTTTTGCCCATGGTAAGGGTTGCCAATGCTTGTGGCACATACTGCATATTCGCTGGATCAGCTTCTATCGCCAGACCACACACCGTTTCGGTCAGCAAAGTGGGTGGAATATATTGGATAGCAGAAGCCTTCTGCGTGACAGCAGCCATGAACATCGCCTCTGTCATCAGCACAGATGGCACAAAGCGGATATTGTTCCCGTCCTTGGCGACAGCCGCCATGCAGATGTCCAGTGTTTTGAGATCATCAGGGATATAGGCAAAAACATCAGGATATTTGGTGGCAGCCTTCATGCAGAACTGCTCAGTGCGTATGGAGAGGGGAACTTTATCGAAGAGGGCAGGCTTGAGGGAGAGGGCAAGCAGATAGAGGTCAGGAATCGCATATTCAGCAGGCACATCGGTAATCGAGTCAGGGTTCATCTTCACCTGATGGATATACTCGACAGGGACTGGACTGATTAAATTCGCTGGACTTCTGCTCGGTTCCATATGATGCCTTTTTAAAGGAATGTCGCCTCTTGATGACATCATGCCTCCTGAAACCGTTTCAGTCAATATTTCACGATTTTGCCTGCCGTTTTATACATATATCGTACAGATATCGACAACATCCCTGAAGATAATGGAAAGTATCTGGACGAACATATCCAGACGGATATTCTGCTGGGAGATTTTTTTACCACCCCTTGGACAAAACCATCCGTAAATCGACGCAAAGCCCCCTGTTTTTTGACATAATGGCGACACTTTGATCGATATACCTGTGGATTCCTGAATGGCAAAAGTCTCACCAATGACCGATGAACAGCTCGTGGAAGCAATGGAAAAGCTGCCAGATGTGCTGTTCCTGCTCGTCGGGGATCTCTATTACACCCTGTGCAGTGATGCCTTTGAGTTTTACGCTGTGCCAGACAGCAAACGCAAACGCCCGATAGATGCCTATCTCAAGGCGATGCATGAGCGTCCTGGCCGCCCGTTCCTGATCGGGCGCGAAATGACCGAACCTGAACACGGCGCCCTGCTCGCAGAGCGGGGCAGTGGCATCATCGCTGCCATGGAGATGGCGTTTGAACAGGCATTCCGTCTTCCAGACAAAAGCTATACCTTTGATATCCGCCTTATCTCATATACCCCTCGGGACAAGATGCCGGATCCGTTCACCTATTACACCAAGCCAGATGAGCGCAATCTTTTCGGCGGTCAATATGAACGTGGTCTCATCCGTTTCCGTGGGGGTAAAATGGTCGGTGTAACAGAAAACATCATTGACCCATTGCGCGGCTGCGTATCAGACCGGGTCAAGATTGTCGAAGGGGCAGACTACACCTGGACAGATGTGTTCTCACCCGAACTGCACCAGCAGGTCTTCCGAAGCTGGCAGCAGTCATTGGACTTTTAACGAGAGGAGCAGTCATCATGAGAAAATGGATTCTGGGGCTGGCAATCATTATGGGCATCTCTGCCACCGCAAGCGCTGAGGAAGGCGAATGGCTTCCAGTGCGCGAACGCGAAGGCATGATGTGGTCAATCTATTCTGCTGACTATGGCTACAAAGACGGCATTTTCAAGAATGTGACCGGACAGGTATGGATGCGTGGGGTCAAAGGAGAAGACTCCCTGCGGGTACTCCATGGACACAGCGACTGCAAGAGCGACACCATCACCATCGACTATGACAATATCGACGGCAAAGAAG
>CAZHQM010000093.1:0-6368 GCA_964534155.1 uncultured Oxalobacter sp. | reverse complement strand
ATTATGGGTACAAGAAGCAGGCCGATGGCTACCGCACGATGCCTGATGGAAAACCGCTGCTGTTGAAAATCCGCACGGATGCAAGTGCATCCGCCCGGACCATCTCGGAGATCTGGAAACGGGGACTGGACCAGATTGGTGTCAGGGTTGCCTTTGAGGTCGGTAATTTTGCGGACAACCTGAAAGATGCCGCCGGCTGCCGGCTGATGATGTGGGGCGGTGCTTGGCATGCGGATTACCCTGACGGTGAGAATTTCATGCAGCTGCTGTATGGACCAAATGCTGGTGAAGGCAATTTTGGCTGCTACCGCTCCCAGACTTTTGACAGCCTTTACCGTCAGGCTGCTGCCCTGCCTCAGGGTGACGAGCGCAATGCCATCTTCGTTGAGATGAACCGCCAGATGGAAGCCGATACGCCATGGGTGCTCCATGTCTCCCGCACACGCAACTGGCTTGTCCGTGACCGGGTCCTGGGCTTCAAGAAACACCCGATTCTCCAGTCTGACTGGCAGTATCTCGACATCGACACATCGAAATAACCAAGGAATAAGATGAACCCGCGCAAACCAAGACATCCCATCATCGGCATCTCGGGTTGGTCTGGCAGTGGCAAGACGACACTGCTGGAAAAGATTGTCCCACGATTGATTGCAGAGGGGCTGAAGGTCAATGTTGTGAAGAGCAGCCACCATGATGTTGAACTGGAGCCACCTCACAAGGACAGTGCCCGACTGCGCCAGGCGGGTGCCTGTGAGGTTCTGCTCACATCACCTTACCGGTTTGTGATTGCCCACGAACTGCGGGAAGAAAAAGAACCGACATTGTCGGAGCTGTTAGACCGCATGCAGGAGGTCGATATCACACTGATTGAGGGATTCAGGGATGAACCAATCCCACGGCTGGAGGTATTCCGCCCTGTCTTAGGAAAGACTCCGATGTATGTCGATAACCGCTATGTCGAGGCGGTCGCATCTGACACAGAAAAGCCAGCGGATCTGCGGACAGGGATTGTCTGGCTCGACCTGAATGCCCCTGAAACCATTGTCCAGTGGCTGCTTGGGCAATAAAAAACAGGTGGCGGCAGTATGAACTGCCTAGCCACCTGTTGAAACAGTTTTCAGGGTACTGATCAGATAACCCTACGCAACCACTGCATACCTCTCAGCGCCTTAGCTGCTTCGACTCGGTTACAGGATGGGCAGAGCTTAGGATCCTGAGCTGCTGCACCCAAGACATCCGCCGCTTTCTGTACCTGAACGACAGATGCGGAGAAGGTCTTACCGCAGGAGCCGCAGACTTCCAACGCCTGTTTACGGACAACAGTACCGGTGATTTCGGTGACACGGTAACCGTCACGGTCTTCTACCTTGATTGCGCCGGTTGGGCAGACAGAAGCACAGGCACCGCAGCCAATACATTTATCGGATGGGTTGAGGAGGTCCTTGAAGACCATACGACCATCTTTGGTCTCAACCATCTTGAGCGCTTCTGCGCCGACTTCGATACAAGCCAGTTCGCAGAGACCACAGCCGATACAGGTGTCGCAGCGCAGACAGCGGGTTGCCTCAACTGCCGCAACTTTTTCATCCCAGTCTTCCTGCATGAAGTCATGGGAATATTTACGGGTGTTAGGATCGTGTTCCTCAATGTGCGCACGGGATGCGGACATACGCTGTTCTGGTGTTGCAGGAACGAATGGCACTTCATCACGGCGCTGGGATTCGAGAGACGCATAGTCTGCTTTTTCGCCAGTGATGTATTCGTGGATGGAGAGTGCCGCACGTTTACCGGAACCGATTGCCGCAATAACAGTGCTTGCACCGTGGGAGATGTCACCACTGGTGAAGATGCCGTCTTCTGCGGTCATGAGGGTGGTTGGATCATTGACGATCGCACCCCATTTGGTTTCAATCTTGGAGCCTTCGAGCCAGCTGAGGTCTGCTTCCTGACCGATACCCGCGAAAATCTGGTCTGCATGGACGGTGACTGGAGCAACCTGACCTGCATCTGGCGCATAACGGGAGCGTTCGAACTCAATCATGCCGCCTTCCATGACACGGGTTGGCGCCCAGAATTCGACGAGTTCAACGCCTTCTGCCAGTGCCAGTTCAACTTCGTGTGGGTTTGCTGGCATCTGCTTGCGGTTACGGCGGTACCACATCTGGACTTTTTCTGCGCCCTGACGGAAAGCGGTCATCGCAACGTCGATTGCTGCATTACCACCACCGATGACGATGACATGAGGGCCGACACGTGGATTCTTACCGGAGCGGACTGCAGAGAGGAAGTCCATACCACCGATGACGAAGTCCTGATCGTCGCCAGGAACGCCGAGGCGTTTGGAGCCCTGCATACCGGTTGCCAGCAGGGTTGCATCGTAACCTTTGTCCTGGAATTCTTTTGCGTTGTTGACACGGTAGCCCAGATGGATTTCTACGCCCAGTGCCTTGACTGCGTCGATTTCCGCATAGAGCTTGTAATCAGGCAGACGGTAGTTAGGGATACCGTAACGCATGACACCGCCTGGATGTTCACGTTCGTCAAAGATTTCGACAGAGTGGCCTTTCTGTGCCAGATAGTATGCCGCGGTGATACCGGATGGACCACAGCCAACGATTGCAATCTTCTTGCCGGTTGGTGCTGCCTTGGTGATGTCTGGACGGACTTCAGCCTTGAGGGAGGCAACGTGTTTCATCGGACGGATGAAGACCGGTTTGCCACTGACTTCGTTCTGGACACATTCGTATTCACAAGGTGCCGGACAGATGAGACCACAGGATTCTGGCAGCGGGGTGTCTTTGAAGAGAACCTTGAGGGACTCGCTGAAGTTGCCGTGACCGATATGCGCCATCATGCTTGGGATGTCGATGTGCGCTGGACATGCAACCTGACATGGTGCGGAACGTGGCTTGAAGCAGGTGCCGACAGTGCAGGAACCAGCAAGGTGGTTTTCCCATTCTGCACGGTTGTCCTTCAGGGCAGCAAGCACTGCATTTCCCAGTTCAGGAGAGACTCCCTGCAGTTCTGCTGCAGCCTTATCGAGCTCATTCAGGCTCTTGATGTTTTCTCGACCGAGCGTGATTTCAGTGATGATACGGGTAACACGTGCAGCAACAGGACGCACGTTCGCAGGAAGGGTTCCATCGGTATGGAGCCGTGCACGCAGAACCTCCAGGATATCCGTTACAGGACAGGTTGGTTTTGCTTCTTTTTCGTCTTTAGCCATAGTTATGTCAGTCTGCCAAAAAGATGTTTTTCATTCTTTTCACGCCCATTGCCTTTTTATTATTGCGTGTGGATACAACATGGGCATTTTTTCAAATAACAATATTAACACTAAAATCCCACAGGAAACTGACAGGACTGCGACATTCCCTATCGATAACAACACAGATTTGCACAGCATGTCATATAATATGTGTTGGCATAATATAAATTGGACAGCGTGTCTGAAGAATTTCCATTCTGTGATGGAAAGTCTCAGGAAAAATGGGATGGCACAGCTGTTGTAATAAATTTTCCTAGAAGCCTCAAGAGGCAGGAGACAGAACATAATGAACCGGTTTGTTATTGCAGATCCTGAAAAATGTATCGGTTGCCGCACATGTGAAGTTGCATGTGTACTGGGTCATCCAACTGGCGCCGAAAACGATCTGACCCCTGAAAATTTCCACCCACGTCTGAAGGTTGTCAAAGGGCTCGAAATGTCCGCCCCTGTGCAGTGCCATAACTGCGAAAACGCACCTTGCGTCCGTGTCTGCCCAACCAATGCATTGGTCTATCAGGACGGTACTGTCCAGCTGCTCGAAGACCGTTGTATCGCCTGTCAGTCCTGCGTACTGGCCTGCCCATTCGGTGCTATCGAGGTTATTACCAAACAGATCAAACTGGCTGATCTCGGTCCTAAGACCGTGAAGAAAAATGTCTGTGTAGCCAATAAGTGTGACCTGTGTATCAACCTGCCTGATGGTCCTCAGTGTGTGAAAGTCTGTCCAACCAAGGCACTCCAGCTGATCGACATGTCCGCACTTCAAGCCAAGGTCAAGGAAAAACAGGAAAAAGCTGCTTTCGCAATGCCTCCTGAAGCATTGAAATAAGCTTGTTACCGCATTCCGCCCTTTGATGGTCACTATTCTGGGGCAGTTTCAGGTCTGCCCCTTTGTGTCCTAATGTAATTCCGTAAAACTGGAACAATCATGACGATTAAAAAAACATTGGTAGTCTGCCCATACTGTGGATCAGGCTGCAAAATCGAATTTACCGTTGATGTTGAGAAAAACCAGATTCTCAGCGCAAAAGGCGCACAGGGTTACACCAACGAGGGTGAGCTCTGCCTGAAAGGTTATTACGGCTGGGAATTCCTGAAAGATACCCGTCTCCTGACCCCTCGCCTGACCCGCCCATTAGTCCGTTACAACCGTGGTGATCCATTCACTGAAGTTTCCTGGGAAGAAGCCATCCGTTTCGCAAGCTCCAAGCTGATGGCAATCAAGGAAAAATACGGCCCAGATTCGATTTACGTCACTGGCTGTGCACGTGGTCCAGGCAACGAAGCAAACTATGTTGCACAGAAATTTGCACGTGCTGTTGTTGGTACCAACAACGTCGACTGCTGTGCGCGTGTCTGCCACGGCCCTTCTGTTGAAGCATTGGACCAGACCGTTGGTAACGGTTCAATGAGTAACTCCATCCCGGAAATCGAAGATACCAAATGCATCATGATTTTCGGCTACAACCCTGCGGATGCCCATCCAATCGTTGCCCGCCGCATCATCAAGGCAAAGGCTAAAGGCGCCAAGGTCATCGTTGTCGATCCTCGTGTCACCGAGTCCGCACGTACTTCTGACCTGCATCTGCAGATCAAGAATGGTGGTAATGTTGCCCTGTGTAACGCAATGCAGCATGTCCTGATTGAAGAAAACCTGATTGACAAGAGTTTCATCGAAAACCATACCGATGGTTTCGACAAGGTCTGGGAAACCGTCAAGAAATATACCCCTGAAAATACTGCTGAAATCACTGGTCTGGATCCTGCCATGGTCCGTGAAGCTGTCCGCATGTATGCTTCCGCTGAGACCGCCACCATCCTGTGGGGCATGGGTGTTACCCAATGGGGTCAGGGTGCTGAAACCTGTATCCAGCTGTCCAATATCGCTGCAATGACTGGCAACCTCGGCAAGCGCAATGTCGGTGTCGGTCCTGTCCGTGGCCAGAACAATGTTCAGGGTTCCTGCGATATGGGTGCCCTGCCAGGCCGTTTCCCTGGATATCAGTCTGTTACCGACCCAGTTGTCCGGGCAAAATTCGAGAAGGCATGGGGTGTTGAAAACCTGCCTGCTGAGAAAGGTATGCCAATCACCGAAGTCTGCCACAATATTGAAGCAGGTAAGATCAAGGCTATATACCTCTTTGGTGAGGATCCGTTCCAGACCGAACCTGACCTCAATGCTGTCCGCCATGCATACGCACAGCTTGAACTGTTCATCGCACAAGATATCTTTATGAACAAGTCGGTTGAACATGCTGACGTTATTCTTCCTGCAACATCATGGGGCGAACATGACGGTGTCTACACAGCAGCCGACCGTGCATTCCAGCGCATGTACACTGCCATCAAGGCGCCTGAAGGCACCAAGCATGACTGGGAAATCCACAGTCTGATGGCAACTGCAATGGGTTATCCAATGCATTACAACAATACTCAGGAAATCTGGGACGAAATGCGTGAACTCTGTCCTCTCTTCTACGGTGCAACCTATGAAAAGATGGAAGGCCTTGGCTGCGTTTACTTCCCATGCCGCACACTGGATGACCCAGGCGAAAACTGGATGTACCGCGATGGCAAGTTCCTGACTCCTAATGGTCGTGCCCAGCTGATTCCAGCAGATTGGAGACCTCCAGTTGACCAGATTGATGAACAGTTCCCATTGGTCCTGTGTACTGTCCGTGAAGTTGGCCATTATTCCTGCCGTACCATGACCGGCAACTGTCCTGCCCTGACCACCCTGGCAGATGAACCTGGTTTCGCTCAGATCAATCCTAAAGATGCTGAAGAGCTGGGCATCAAGGATCAGGAACTCATCTGGGTTGAGGGTCGCCGTGGTAAGGTCATCACCCGAGCTTATGTCACCGAACGTACCAACCGTGGTGCAATCTATATGACTTATCAGTGGTGGATCGGTGCATGTAATGAACTGACCATTGAACATCTGGATCCAACATCCAAGACTCCAGAATATAAATACAGTGCCGTCCGCATTGAGAAGATCGAAGATCAGGCACAGGCTGAAAAATATCTTGCCGATGAATATGCAAGCTTGAAAGCCCGTCTGGCAGATGCTGTTGACAATGTCCTGCAGCATCCATCC
>CAZHQM010000092.1:6436-6528 GCA_964534155.1 uncultured Oxalobacter sp. | reverse complement strand
GAGCGCTTGCATGGCATGCAAGAGGTCAGCGGTTCGATCCCGCTTACCTCCACCAGAAGATAGAAATTGTGTCTCCATCGTCTAGAGGCCTA
>CAZHQM010000092.1:0-6336 GCA_964534155.1 uncultured Oxalobacter sp. | reverse complement strand
GGACACCACCCTTTCACGGTGGGAACAGCGGTTCGAATCCGCTTGGAGATGCCAATCACTGGCTGGCATTGTTGAATGAGATTCTCGATAACAGTGTCTCCATCGTCTAGAGGCCTAGGACACCACCCTTTCACGGTGGGAACAGCGGTTCGAATCCGCTTGGAGATGCCAAACAGTATAGACACGATCCCTACGGGGATTTTTTTTTGCCCGCAGTTTCCCGAACAATACATCTGATACAGGCATTCCGGGCATTTCAAGGACTATGCAGCATACCGCCAAACCCATTCAACAGAAAATCAGCACAGACGGAAAAAGGCTTGTTGCCTTGGCAAGAGAGATGTTTTATGCATCCAGCTTTACCGAAAGTGAATTTGCCCGATTCCGCCTGCAGGCATTGGTTGCTGCATTGATTGGGAAATCCCGCCAGAAAACCCTCAATGAGGCAGGCGAATATCTGTTCAATACCGATATGGAAGCCTACAACTGCCTGCTGGAGGTGATTGAATCGTATTGCGAGTCTGCTGTCGTTGTTGAGAACGGCATCAGACAGCAGTTTCTGCTGGTTGCTGTACCTATCCTTGCCTGGACCCGCTATACCATCCCATCGGGCAATTTAGAGGACGATATCTACCGTAAGCTGGCTGCGAATTTCAGGCAGATCATGCTGGCTGAAAACGTCCGCATGAATATGTCTCCAATCCTGTTTACCGTCGATCAGTTGCCGATGGAGCATGTTGAGGTATTCAAGGCATCCCAGCAGTTCATTGAGGCGATACAGACAGGTGAGCCATGTGTTCTGACAACCAAGCCTGAGAATATGCAGTTCATGGCAGATGGCAGATACCTGCTGGTCGGTCTGATGGCAGAAGAAGGGCAGCCGCTTTTCCGTTGGCAGGCAGATGCCGATTCAATCCACATTGAAAACATCAAGGAAGAATGCCTGCTGCTCTGGAAACAGGCAGCCATGCCGTTCATGCTTCAGGTTTTGCCAGGCTGCAACCTTGAATTCCTGCCACCAGGAGGGCTTTTCAACACCTGCCGTAAGACTGATCAGGAAATCCGTCCTGCGACCGTCCAGGCGGCTGTACAGTACCTTGAGAATGCGCTGGATGTGCCTGCACAGTCACTGGGGGCTGTCATTGGTGGCTTTGGTAAAGAAAGCAGTGGCAATCAGGTCGAGGAATACCGTATCAGCCTCTATCACCCACGGGATAACAAAATCCTGTACGGCATTGTCTGGCCGATTTTCGGGGTAGAGGAAATCAGTGGATTGAGCATTCCTGTCCTGCTGGAAAACCATCCCGATTCCCTGAATACCAAGGTTGGCAAGCAGCTGCTGGACATTTTCCAGTTACTGCGCCAGCTGAATATCCATTTCGAGAAGCATCCAGTCGAACGCTTTATCACCGAATACTGTGATGACTGCGGCCAGCCGCTCTTTGTTGATACAAACGGCGAGCTGGTTCATGCCGAGATGCCAGAAGAAACTCAGAAAGACATCAGGCTGCACTGATCCTGATAGAGAGAAAATCTCTTGGAGACTGTTATCTGGCTGTCCATGTGCCGGATTTTCCGCCACGTTTTTCCAGAAGATGGACATCGGTGATGGTCATGCCACGGTCAATCGCTTTCAACATGTCATAGATGGTCAGTAATCCGACCTGAACAGCCGTCAGGGCTTCCATTTCCACCCCGGTCTTGCCAACCGTTTCAGCCTGTGCCTGGCATTCAACGCAGTTTTCGCCAATCGTAAAATTGACCGTGACCCGGGTCAGTGGAATCGGGTGGCAGAGCGGAATCAGGTCTGCAGTCCGCTTTGCGCCCATGATGGCGGCAATCCTGGCGATACCCAAGACATCCCCCTTGTCTGCCTCACGGTTCACAATCACAGCGAGTGTTTCGGGTTTCATATGAATGACACCAGAAGCCACTGCAACACGATGTGTATTCTGTTTGTCCCCAACATCCACCATATGCGCCTGTCCGGAGTCATCAAAATGGGACAGGGTTTGCGCTGACTCAGATGCAGAATTGTAAGCAGACATAAATAGAGGCAAGAAAAAATACAATAAAGATGTATCATAACATCATGGCTAAAACAGGTACCCCCTCTCAGAAAAAAGGACCATTTCACAGGCTGAAACGGCTCGTCATTCCGCTGCTGGCATCTTTCTGCCTGCAGGCACCGATGGTTGCCTATGCGCAGACCAATATCCCAACGATTGGGGATACCGCGCGTACAGCACTCTCTCCGGTTCAGGAATACAAGCTGGGCAGAACCATCATGATCCAGATTGAGCAGGACCCAGCCTATGTCAAAGATGATGTCCTGAACGAATATCTCTTTGTGCTTGGCAATAAGCTGGTTGGAGCCGATCCTGCCATCCGTGGTGAGCTTGTCAATGACTTCACCTTCTTTGGTGTCAAAGACAGAACCCTGAACGCATTTGCGTTGCCAGGCGGTTTCATCGGGGTACACACAGGGCTGATACTCGCAACTGAGACTGAATCAGAGCTGGCATCTGTCCTTTCCCACGAAGTCGGGCATGTCTCACAGCGCCATATTGCCCGTATGATCGCATCATCAGAGCATGATGCCCTGATTCCACTGGCATCCGCTGCATTGGCTCTGCTGGCGGCTGCAGCCGGTGGTGGCGGTAATGCGGCGATGGGGGCGTTGCTGGCAGGGCAGGGCGTCGCCATCCAGAAACAGATCAATTTCACCCGTGATGCGGAAAAAGAGGCTGATCGTGTCGGTTTCCAGATTCTGAAACAGGCAGGATTCGACATCAACGATATGCCAGCATTCTTCCTCAAGATGCAGAATGCGACCAGACTCTACAACGATGCGCCATCCCAGTATCTCCGAACCCACCCGTTGACATCCCAGCGTATTGCAGATATCGAACTGCGTATCCGGAATGAACACTACCGCCAGCATATCGATAATGTCGATTTCCAGCTGGTCCGGGCCAAAGCCCGGGTTGTTCAGGGCGATATATCTGGGGGTACCTATGAAGCTGAGAAATACTTCACAGAACAGGTCAAGAAAGGCACCCGTTACCAGATTGCCGCAGGCTACTATGGGTTGGCTTTGATTGCCCTTGAGAATAAAGACCCAACCCTTGCCAAGCTGCGGTTGAACGAAGCCAAAAAGATATTCAGCGACAGTGCCATCAGGCAGAGCCTTGCCCTCAATGCACTGGAATTTGAGATCATGATTGAATCGGGCAGAACAGCCGAGGCAATCGCCGCCACCAAATCAGCGATTGACAGCTTCCCATCCTCCCGCGCCATGTCTAACCTGTATATCAAGGCGCTCTCCAAGGCGCGCCGCTATGACGACTGCATCCGCTATCTCCGCAAAATGTCACAGCGCTATCGTGAAGATGCCCACATTCACCAGAAAATGGCATCCATCTATAACGATATGGGCAAAAGAGGGATGATGCACTTCTCCATGGCAGAGTACTACCATCTGATGCAGGCCAATGAAATGGCGCTTGAACAGTTGGCACTGGCAAGACAGGAAAAAGATGTCTCCTTCTATGACCAGTCACTCATCGATGCCCGTGAGCGCGAATGGAAGCGTGAAATCCGTGATGCGAAGGAATAACCCTCGCCATCCTTATCCTGCTGAGTCTGGTGCCTTGCCATGGCTAGACCATCATAAAGCACAGTCAGCTGTTGCCTGTAACGGCTTTTCCATTTCTGGCTTCTGAGAACTGTCGATATCTGCCAGGCGGTCCAGTTTTTTTATATTGGATTTTTTAATCGGTTCCCCCTTGGCATAGCGGAACAGATCTTTGGCGGGGATACCGGTCTTTTCTGAAATCAGGCGCACACCATGCCGTGCAATCAGCATTGAAAGCCCGATGGCAATCATTCGATTGTTTATCTGATGTTCAGAGACAGAACTGAGCGTTCTGGATTGCGATACGTGCTTTGATGTAGAAACCCTGCTCATGATTCGGCTCCATCAGATGAAGTTCTTTCGTATGTCCCTTCAATCTCTGCCATCTCTTTCTCGAACTGTATATAGCGTTCATGAAGTCCATGCAAGCGTTGCAGTTTGAGAAAGCGGAGCATCTTGGTCGTCTTGGGATCCGTTTCAAATCTGACCCTGATGCCAAGGGCTTTCATCATGGTGGCAAAGTTGGTGAGCTTGATATCCTGCTCGCCTTTCATATAGCGCCACAGCGAGATGCGGTTGAAATCAGAATCCAGTGCCAGATCACTGATTCCATAGATGCGGATCAGGGGATTGAGCGTCTCCCGGAAAGCTGCCATGTCAGCATGCTGAAAATCTTCCGTGAGCTGATCCATCGAGGGTTGGATTTCCTTATTGTGTTTTCTTGGCATCAGCCATTCCTCTCTTTTTTAACAATCGCTTTTACCTGCGGTTGTGAGCTTTCCTCGATCTGCTTATGTCGATACGCCAGCATCTTCATGTCCCGTTTCAGCTGAGGCTTGGCTTTCAAGATGATTTCGATGTCCAAGGCACTGAGAATGCTGCAGAGAGTGCTGAGGTAGATATCTTTGCTACCCTGCATGAAATGATGGAGGGTGAGCCGATTGACTCCGGCAGATTCTGCAATGGCAGATATCCCGATCAGGCGAATCAATGCCCCCAGTTTTTTCGAAAAACCAGAGACATCGGCGCCGTTGAGATCCTGTGACAGTGCCAGAAGGAGTTTCTGCAGCATGGGGGCGAATCAGATCCTGAGATAGGCAGGCTCCATCTGCGGATGAAGATGGAACCTGATACAGTTTGAGATTGATGGAAAGATGGAAACTTCCCAAGGGAGAATATGCCGGCCAAGACCGGCATATTCTCCGTGGGAGTTATCTAGGCTAGGTGATTACCACATATAACCGGCACCGACAGAGCCACCCCAGTGTCCCTGTGAGTTGCCAGATGCGGTTGCCTTGAAGGACCACTTGCCGTTTTCAGTGTTATGGGAAACACCGATCGCATAGCCCTGTTCACCCATGTAGGTACCCGCTGCCATAGCGATCATGCTCTTGCCTGGCTGCCAGGACTGTGGCAGACCTGCGGTTGCCAGAGCCATCGCAACGCCAGCATAAGCATTGTCTTCAACACGGTCAATGTGTCTGTCCATGCTGTTCATGCGCTGGTTGAATTGGGCTTCAGTTGCTTTCAACTGGGCGAAGTTGACTGCATCACCGTTGTTGACAGCATTCCCAACGTTCTGGATGCGGTTGCCCCCCATGTCTACAGTACCGCCCTTGTTGACAAAGATGCTGTCTGTCTGGACTTTCTTGGATTCAACCTTGTCCGCTTTGACATTGTTGGTGGTAATGCCCTCATTCTTGATGGTGGTCGTGCCTGCTACAGAAATGCTGTTTTTCGCTTCTA
Source organism: uncultured Oxalobacter sp. (assembly GCA_964534155.1). Classification (GTDB taxonomy): domain Bacteria; phylum Pseudomonadota; class Gammaproteobacteria; order Burkholderiales; family Burkholderiaceae_D; genus Oxalobacter. Next base: position 953 of record CAZHQM010000092.1, on the reverse strand, counting down.
CAGAATTAACGCTGATATTCTCCTTCAACTTAACCTTGATGCCGCTACTGGAAGTTTCAGTTTCAATATTATTGTCGCCATTAATTGCCAAAATCTCCCCTAACTTGCGATTAACTACGCTGCCAGAGTCTGCAGAATAGTTGGTACCTTTTTCGATATTCTGACGATTGGTGTTGATGTCAGCACGGTTCTCAGCAATCTTTTGTCTGTTGCTGTTGATGTCAGCGCGGTTGTTAGCAATGTTCTGGCGGTTTGTCTGGATATCAGTGCGGTTTTCAGCAATCTTTTGTCTGTTGCTGTTGATGTCAGCGCGGTTGTTAGCAATGTTCTGGCGGTTTGTCTGGATATCAGCACGGTTTTCAGCAATTTTATCGCTATGGTCGTTAATAGTAGCTTTGGTTGCCTGACTGATATCAACAGTGTAATTTGTGGTGTTTGGATTGGTGGCGTCAGTTTCTTCAGATACACTTACCCACTCTGATCCACCAGAAACAGTCGCATTACCGTCGCCTTCCCCCTTGAAAGCGTCTTTCAGAGTATCATTTTTTGCGAGTTCCTCGACATCGAGAGCTAAGTCGTAATGTGGGCCACCATCAGGGCTTGTTTTAGTCCCACTTAGTGTTGCTTTGATATATCGATCGCCTTGGATAGATGTGGTTTTATCCCCTTTTTTTGCAAGTTGATCCTCAATTTTTTTCTCAAAATCGCCTGCAACCTCTTTAGCAATCGCTTCCTTTGCTGCTTCTGTTAACTTTAGTTCAACAATTTTATCGTTTGCGCTAGTATTTGGAGCCTGCTGAGCTATTACATCTCCCGAGTCTGCAATTTCCTTTACGGATTGTGAATTTGCTATCGCATTACCACTTAATGTCGCTATAGACAGACCAACCACACCCGCAGCAATGACTGCTTTCACACTTTTCTTGCCTTTTGCCCTTGCCAGTTCACTGGTG
>CAZHQM010000091.1:0-6534 GCA_964534155.1 uncultured Oxalobacter sp. | reverse complement strand
GAAGATGCACGGATTATTGCTGAACTGGCAGACAATGAAAAAGAACGCGCTGAAAACCTGATGATTGTCGATCTGGCGCGCCATGATCTGGGTTGGACGGCAGAAATCGGCAGTGTTTCCGTTCCCAAGCTGTTTGATATCGAAAGCTATCAGACCGTGCATCAGATGGTCAGTACCGTAACATCGCAGATCCAACGGGGTATTTCGCCGTGTCAGTGTATTCAGCATGCTTTTCCAGGCGGATCCATGACAGGAGCCCCCAAAAAACGCACCATGGAAATCATCGATCGCCTTGAAGGGGCTGCCCGGGGCATTTACTCAGGGGCATTGGGGTATTTCTCACTGTGCGGTGCTGTTGATCTGAGTATTGTTATCCGGACATTGGTCATGCATCAGGATGGTGCTTTCTCCTTCGGGGTGGGTGGCGCAATCACCGTCCTGTCAGACCCAGAGGCAGAATATGAAGAAACCCGGGACAAGGCTCGGGCATTCCTTGACCTGTTTGGAACAGACTTTCCCGTATCATAAGGAGACACAGGATGGCAGAGACTGCTGAAACCATTTACCAGACAGATTTCAAGAAAGACCTGTCCGTAACGGAATCGCCAGAAAACCGGATTCTCGTTGCAGATTCCTGGCTTGTCAGGGAGGGGACAGTCATCGCATTGGACTTCCATCGCCAGCGTTTCTTCAACAGCTGTCTGCAGTTGCATCAGATAGATGTGGATCAGAACCAGCCATACTGGCAGATGGCGCTTGCTAAAATCCCGCAGAAAGGGTTGTGGTTTCCGCGCATTGAACTGGCAGGCGATCCTGAACAGCCGAAATTGCAGACCCGCATCCGTCCTGCGCCACCTTTAAGGGAAACCGTCAAACTCAGCGTCTGCAGCATACCGGATAAGCGTCAGGCCCCACGCCATAAAGGACCAGATATGCCCCTCTTGGGGAAACTCCGTCAGCAGGCGCTGGCACAGGGGGCAGACGAGGGACTGATTGTTTCTCCAAAAGGGTATCTGCTGGAAGGATTGACGACCAGCATCCTCTGGTGGGAAGAGCGCAATGGACAGCCGATATTGTGTGCAATACCTGATGCCAACAGGATCCTGCAGGGAACCATCCGCAGATTGATACTTTCCTTGGCAGAACAGTCAGGCATTTCTGTTGCATACCGCCTTGTTCGACCAGCACAGCTGAATGGCTGTGAGGTCTGGGCAGTCAATGCCTTGCATGGTATCCGTCCAGCAGTAGCTTGGCAGAATGCACCATTCACACCCAAACATGATGCGGAAGCTGAGAAACGTCTGGCAAAGTGGCAGCAGGCGATTGAAGCCCATGCAACCCCTCTGGCAGGGTAGAATAACCATATTCAAATCAAAGGGAGATGACCATGACTTTTATTGAGAAACTCAATGCCGCATGGCAGAAAAACAATTCGCTGCTCTGTGTCGGGCTGGATCCAGCCATCGGGCGTTTCCCAGCGCATCTGCAAGGCAAGCCTGATGCCATCTATGCCTTCTGCAAGGGTATCGTTGATGCAACAGCGGATCTTGTCTGTGCGTTCAAGCCACAGATTGCCTACTTTGCCGCAGAAAAGGCTGAAGACCAGCTTGAGGCAATCTGTGCATACATCCGTCAGCAGTACCCGGATATTCCTATCCTGCTGGATGCAAAGCGTGGTGACATCGGTGCAACTGCCAAGCAGTATGCCCGTGAGGCATTCGAACGTTTCAATGCCGATGCAGTCACACTGAGCCCTTACATGGGGTTCGACTCCATCGAGCCTTACTTCGAATACCCAGACCGTGGCACCATCCTGCTGACCAGAACATCAAACCCTGGTGGTTCTGACCTGCAGTTCCTCAATGTTCAGGTAGATGGCAAGACAGTCCCACTCTATCAGCATGTCGCACGGCTGGCGGCTGAAAAATGGAATGTCCATGGTCAGTGTGCACTGGTTGTCGGTGCGACATTCCCGACCGAGATTGCGGCGGTCCGCGAGATTGTTGGCGATATGCCATTGCTGGTGCCTGGTATTGGCGCACAGGGTGGCGATATTCAGGCAACCGTCTCTGCCGGTAAGACCAAGGCAGGTACAGGTATGATGATCAACTCCTCCCGTGCGATTCTCTATGCCGGGGAGAAAGAAGGCGAGAACTATGCGGCCTTCTCCCGCGATGCGGCAGTCAAGACCCGGGATGCCATCAACCAGTATCGATAAATTCCGAATGGTTCAATAAAAAACAGCCACAAGGTGAATGCCCTGTGGCTGTTGTCTTATGGAAAACCAGATTATTCTTCGCTGAGACTGGATTGGCTCAATGCATTCGAGAGCAGGCGTGAAGTCACATCCACGATATTGATGACCTTCTGGTAAGCCATGCGGGTCGGACCAATGACACCGAGTGTGCCGACAAACTGCCCATTCACCTGATAAGGGGCAGTCACCACACTGATATCAGGCGTTGGAACTAATTGGGAATCTCCCCCGATATAAATCTGGATGCCACTGGCACGGCTGGAGATATCCAACAGCTGCATCAATTCGGTTTTCTGCTCAAACATGGCGAATAGGCGTTTCAGTGAACTGATGTCATAAGTGAAATCATTGACATTGAGCAGATTCTTTTCACCTGCAATCACCACCTCGTCCGTATGCTCAGATAGTGTCTCATCCCCGGCATCGATGGCAGTCTGCATCAGTTTCGACAGATCGGAATGGATGGCTTTCAGCTCGCTTTTCAGTTTTGCCCGGATTTCATTGAAACTCAGCCCAATGTAGTGGGTGTTGATGTAATTCGCTGCCTCAATCAGCTGTGATGATGTGTAGTCGATGTCCGTCAGCAGCAGGCGGTTCTGCACATCGCCATTCGGTGTGACAATCACCAGCAGGATACGTTTTTCAGAAAGCCGCAGGAATTCAATCTGCGAAAAAGCAGACTCATGCTGTGGCGCCATCACCACCCCGGCAAACTGGGTCAGGGAAGACAGCATCTGGGCGGCATTCGAGATGATTTTCTGGGGCTGACCGATCTGGGATGAAAGCAGGATGTCAGCATCCAGTGTTGAGGTTTTTCCTGCAGGATTCGCCGTCAGCAGGGTATCCACAAACATGCGGAACCCACGCGGGGTAGGAATACGGCCAGCTGAGGTATGTGGACTGGCGACAAAACCCATTTCCTCAAGATCCGCCATGATATTGCGGATGGTCGCAGGAGACAGGTCAAGATTCGACAGTTTGGACAGGACGCGTGAGCCGACCGGCTGACCCTCGGCGATATACCGCTCAACCAGTGTTTTCAGTAAAGCCTGTGCACGGGGTTCGATACGCATCACTTATCCAGACAAATCCTCTCAAGACCAGCTATTGTAAAACAAATCCTGATGGAAAATCCGAGCCCAGATCAGCCGAAAAGTGTTGTAAAGACAAAGAAATCATGAATCTGTCCAGAAGACGACGCTAATCAATGTGAAAAGAGACATTTTTAGTGTAATCTGCATACATTGAAAGCTTTCCCCCTGAATCGCTATGCCGACCACAAAGAAAATCTTTGCTCTCGTTGCACGTGTCTATGCGAACAACATCATCCAGTCCTTGGAAAAAGTTTCCAACTTCCTCAAGGACGCAGGACATGAAGTTGTTTACGAGGCCCAGACAGGGCTCAATGTGCCGTTCAAAGACGTCAAGACCATGAAACTGGAGGAAATTGGCGAAAAAGCGGCGGCGGCGATTGTGTTGGGCGGTGACGGTACCATGCTGGGCATTGCCCGCCAGCTGGCGCCATACAGCGTGCCACTGATTGGTATCAACCACGGTCATCTGGGCTTCATTACCGATATTCCGCTGAACCGTATGCTGCTGGTTCTCGACAAGATGATCAAAGGCAGATACGTATCCGAGCAGCGTTTTCTGGTTGAAGGCACCATCACCCGCAATGGGGAAGCAATCCATCAGGCGATTGCATTCAACGAAATCGTGATTTCCCGTGGTGCCGGTGCTGGCATGATTGACCTCCGTGTCCATGTCGATGGCCACTTCATGTATCAGCAGCATTCCGACGGCATGATCATTTCCACCCCAACAGGTTCGACAGCATACTCCCTGTCTGCAGGTGGACCGATGCTCCATCCAAATCTGGGTGGTATCGTGCTCGTCTCGATCGCACCGCATACCCTTTCAAACCGTCCGATCGTGATTCCAGACACCAGCGAAATCGTCATTGATGTCGTTTATGCCCGTCAGCCAAGCATCAGTTTTGACTCCCAGTCTTTTGCAAACCTGCAGAACGGCGATCAGGTCACCATCCGCCGTGCTCCGCACTCGGTCACATTCCTGCATCCAACTGGCTGGAGTTATTACGACACACTCCGCAACAAGCTGCACTGGAATGAGGTTTCCAGAAAACTCGACTGACCGGCAGTCTCAAAAGGGTGTGGCGTGATTATTGAATAATGGTGAGATATGTTACGTACCCTGACAGTCCGCGATTTTGTCATCGTCGATACCCTTGAACTGGACTTCACCGCAGGCTTTTCTGCCATGACCGGTGAGACCGGTGCGGGCAAATCCATCCTGATTGATGCACTCCAGCTGGCTCTCGGTGGCAGGGGCGATGCATCCATGGTTCGCGAGAATGCCAAGAAAGCCGACATCACCGCAGAATTCGAACTCAACCAGACAGCCACCGACTGGCTCGCACTCAATGATATTGATAACGAAGACAGCACAGTCCTGCTCCGCCGTACCATTGATGCCGCTTCAGGGCGTTCACGCTGCTATATCAATGGCATCACCGTAACAGCCACCCAGATGCGGACATTGGGCGCGCTGCTCGTGGATATCCATGGTCAGCATGCCCATCAGCTGCTCATGAAAGTAGACGAACAGCGCATCCTGCTTGACCGTCATGCAGGTCTGGAAGAACAGGTTGACGAACTGGGCGAGAAATTCAGGGCATGGCAGCAGCTTGAGAAAAAAATCGCTGAGGCACAGGCGAATGCCGAACGCATGCAGGAAGAGCGCGAACGCCTCGCATGGCAGGTCGATGGGCTCGAGAAAATCCAACCGAAAGTCGGTGAATGGGAACAGGTCAATCAGGACTATGACCGGCTCTTCCATGCTGCCAGCCTGTTGGAAGGCGCAGGGGCTGCAGTCGATGAACTGTCAGAATCAGACCATCCGATACTTTCCCGTCTCAACAGCATCACCCAGACTTTGACAGGGCTGGCGGCTATCGACAAAGGGTTGGAACCTGTCGTTGAGATGATGGAGTCTTCCCGCATCCAGTTGCAGGAGGTCGTGTATTCCCTGCGCGATTACCTGAGCCGTACAGAGCTGGATCCAGCCCAGTTGCAGACCGTTGAAAAACGCATGGAGGCACTGCATTCAGTTGCCCGCCAGTTCCGCATTCCACCAGAATCCCTGCCAGAAGAACTTGAGAAACGCCGTGAAAGGCTTGCCCAGTTTGAGCAGGACAACAATCTCGACCTGCTCAAGGAACAGGCTGCCGAAGCAGAAAAAATCTACCGCAATCTTGCTGACCGGATTTCTGCCAAACGCAAGGCGGTTGCCCAGTCTCTCAGCAAAGAAGTGACCGCCATCATGCAGGACCTGCATATGACTGGCGGTCAGTTTGCGGCGGAAATCCAGACCGCAGAACCACATGCCCATGGCGTGGACCATGTTGAATTCATGGTGGCGGGTCATGCAGGCACAACACTCCGCCCACTGGCAAAAGTCGCATCAGGTGGCGAGCTTGCCCGCATCTCACTCGCTATTTCTGTCATTGCCTCCAAGGCAACCGCAACACCGACCCTCATCTTTGATGAAGTGGATTCCGGTGTGGGTGGCGCTGTGGCTGAAGTGGTCGGACAGCTCCTCAAACGTTTGGGAACTGCCCATCAGGTGCTCTGTGTCACCCACCTCCCTCAGGTGGCATCGCAGGCAGGACAGCATTTCCAGGTCAGCAAGCAGACCGTCGAAACCATCAGCCATCCGGTCTCCCGCATCAACCGTCTTTCCGATGAGGAAAGGGTCACCGAGATTGCCCGCATGCTGGGTGGCGTTGAGCTCACCGAAACCGCCCTTGACCATGCCCGCGAAATGCTTGGGCAGCAGGTTTTCACCCTCACCTGAAAAAATCAGAATTTTTTCAAAAAAGCCCCTTGAAAACAGTTTGACCGTCCCCATGTTCACAGAAATGTGAAAGAAACCCATTTGGAGGAAAACGTGTCAAACCCAAACCCAGAAAACGAAGACCTGAAACAGGAAACCCCTGCTGAAGCAGCGGAAGCATCCACTGAAGAAACCACTGTTCAGGAAGATTCTCTGGAAACCAAGCTGGCTGCCGCAGAACAGAAAGCAGCTGAAATGCAGGATGCCTACCTGCGTGCAAAGGCTGAAAGCGAAAACATCCGCCGCCATGCACAGGAAGACATCACCAAAGCCCACAAATTCGCAGTTGAGAATTTTGCGAAATCCATGCTCTCCGTCAAAGACAGCCTGGAAATGGCGCTCCAGACCGATGTTCCTACCGT
>CAZHQM010000090.1:0-6617 GCA_964534155.1 uncultured Oxalobacter sp. | reverse complement strand
CCGATGGTACCTACGTTAACGTGCGGTTTCGTACGTTCGTATTTTTCCTTTGCCATTTTTAAATTCCTTAAAAAGAACGATTTGTTGGTTTTTCAGATAAATTCAGTTGAATTGCGTATTAAATCATTTTGCCCGTGAGCTGACAATGGCTTCGGTAACATTTTTAGGCGCTTCAGCGTAATGTTTGAATTCCATTGTGTAAGTTGCACGACCCTGGGTCTGGGAACGCAGGGAGGTTGCATAGCCAAACATTTCAGACAGTGGGACTTCAGCGCGGATGATCTTGCCACCGCCGCCAGCCATGTCTTCCATGCCCTGAACCATACCACGGCGGGAAGAGAGGTCGCCCATAACGGTACCCGCATAGTCTTCTGGAGTTTCGACTTCGACCTTCATCATTGGTTCCAGGATAACTGGGGTTGCCTTACGGCAGCCATCCTTGAACGCCATGGATGCAGCCATACGGAATGCGTTTTCGTTGGAGTCGACATCGTGGTAAGAACCGAAGAACAGGGTAACCTTGACGTCAACAACAGGGTAGCCTGCCAAAACACCGGAGTTCAGGGATTCGCGGACACCCTTTTCAACTGCAGGGATGAATTCACGAGGAACGACACCACCCTTGATTTCGTCAACGAATTCGAAGCCCTTGCCTGGTTCCTGTGGTTCCAGTTTCAGGACAACGTGACCATACTGACCACGGCCGCCAGACTGCTTGACGAACTTCGCTTCGGAGCTGTCGCAGTTTGCGCGGATGGTTTCACGGTACGCAACCTGTGGTTTACCGATGGTTGCTTCAACGTTGAACTCACGGCGCATACGGTCAACGATAATATCCAGATGCAGTTCGCCCATACCAGCGATAATGGTCTGACCGGATTCTTCGTCGGTGTAAACACGGAAGGAAGGATCTTCCTGTGCCAGACGGCTCAGTGCCAGTGCCATTTTTTCCTGGTCAGCCTTGGTCTTAGGTTCGACTGCTTCGGAGATAACTGGATCTGGGAATTCCATTCTTTCCAGAATGATTGGAGCTGCTGGATCACACAGGGTTTCACCGGTGGTTGCTTCTTTCAGACCGACAGCCGCTGCGATATCACCTGCCATGACTTCCTTGATTTCTTCACGCTGGTTAGCGTGCATCTGCAGGATACGGCCGAGGCGTTCTTTCTTGCCCTTGATTGGGTTGTAAACGGTATCACCGGAGTTGACAACACCAGAGTACACACGGAAGAAGATCAGCTGACCAACGAATGGGTCGGTCATCAGCTTGAATGCCAGAGCGGAGAATTTTTCATCATCAGCTGCACGGCGGGTAGCTGGCTGGTCGAATTCGTCAACACCCTTGACGTCTGGAATATCAACTGGGGATGGCAGGTATTCAATAACTGCGTCCAGCATAGCCTGAACACCTTTGTTCTTGAATGCGGTACCGCACATCATTGGAACGATTTCGCCATCAATGGTTCTCTGGCGCAGTGCCTTCTTGACATCTTCTTCTGGCAGGTCACCGTTTTCCAGATATTTTTCCATCAGCTCTTCGCTGGATTCTGCTGCGGTTTCAACCAGTTTGTCATGCCATTCCTGAGCCTGGTCTGCCAGGTCTGCAGGGATATCACGGTATTCGAACTTAACACCCTTGGAAGCATCATCCCAGTAGATTGCTTTCATCTTGACCAGATCGACAACGCCTTCGAAGTTGTCTTCAGCGCCGATAGGAATCTGGATAGGAACTGGGTTTGCTCTCAGGCGAGCCTTCATCTGGTCATAGACCTTGAAGAAGTTCGCACCGGTACGGTCCATCTTGTTGACGAATGCCAGACGTGGGACATTGTATTTGTTAGCCTGACGCCAGACGGTTTCAGACTGTGGCTGAACGCCACCGACAGCACAGTAAACCATACATGCACCGTCCAGAACACGCATAGAACGTTCAACTTCGATGGTGAAGTCAACGTGCCCTGGGGTGTCGATGATGTTGATGCGGTGCTGAGGGAAGTTGCCGGCCATACCAGACCAGAAGCAGGTGGTAGCAGCAGAAGTAATGGTAATACCGCGTTCCTGTTCCTGTTCCATCCAGTCCATGGTTGCTGCACCATCGTGGACTTCACCGATCTTGTGGTTAACGCCGGTATAAAAAAGAATACGTTCCGTGGTGGTGGTCTTACCTGCATCGATATGCGCAGAAATACCAATGTTACGGTAACGCTGAATCGGGGTCTTGCGAGCCATTATTTATCCTAATCTTTTGATAAACAAAACCGAGCGGCATCTTTTTTGATGCGCCACCCGGTCTTCGAGCTAATTCAACAGGCGGCCTTGATGATGCATGTTCATGTCAGCCGCCCTCTCATTCCTTAGAAACGGAAGTGGGAGAAAGCCTTGTTAGCTTCTGCCATACGATGGACTTCATCGCGTTTTCTCATTGCACCGCCACGGCCTTCAGCTGCTTCCAGCAGTTCACCAGCCAGACGCTGTGGCATGGATTTTTCACTGCGTTTCATGGAAGCTTCACGCAGCCAGCGCATGGACAGCGCCATTCTACGGGAAGGACGGACTTCAACTGGAACCTGGTAGTTCGCACCGCCGACACGACGGGATTTGACTTCGACGATTGGTTTGCAGTTGTTGACTGCCTGAGCAAACACTTCCAGTGGTTCTTTCCCGGTCTTGTCTGCGATGATGTCGAAGGCACCATAAATGATTCTTTCAGCGACTGATTTTTTGCCAGACAGCATCAGGACGTTAACGAATTTCGCAACGTCAACATTTCCAAATTTAGGATCTGGAAGAATTTCACGCTTCGGGACTTCACGACGACGTGGCATTTGTTTTCCTTTCTTGCTTCAGTTGAGTCAGGAGACTGACTCACGGCGGCCATCATGGCACACCACTTACTCGGTCACACGACCGGCTCAAATTACTTAGCTGCTTTAGCGCGCTTAGCACCGTATTTAGAACGTGCCTGTTTACGGTCTTTAACACCCTGGGTATCCAGAGAACCACGGACCATATGATAACGGACACCTGGAAGATCCTTGACACGACCGCCGCGCAGCAGGACAACGCTATGTTCCTGCAGGTTGTGGCCTTCACCGCCAATGTAAGAGATGACTTCAAAACCGTTGGTCAGTCTTACCTTAGCGACTTTACGCAGTGCGGAGTTAGGTTTCTTAGGTGTTGTTGTATAAACACGGGTGCATACGCCACGCTTCTGTGGGCAAGCTTCCAGCGCTGGGGACTTGCTTTTAGCTTTAACAGTCACACGTGGCTGGCGGATCAATTGATTGATGGTTGGCATCGATTTTATCCAACAAATAAGTTTACACAGAATCCCGACCATTCAGTCTGGACGGGGACTTTAAAAAAACGGGTACTACAACCTAGTGCCGGAATGGCAAGCCATTCAAGTGACCTGAAGGCACTAAGACAAAAAATTTTAAACGCTTCAACTGCCCAAGTCAATTTGGCAGAACCATAAATTCATGAATATCAAGCAAATACAACACGGAAAGGCATAAAAAAACCGCCTACCGGAGCAGACGGTCTTTTCATGATTTGCATCAGGTTTACAGCTGTTCAGCACCATCAGCAGCCGGTGGAACAATGGAACCGTCGTCGACAGGAACCATTTCGGTGACCAGTGCTTCTTCGGCAACTGCACTTTCTGCCGCTTTCTGGAGTTCTTCCTGCAGCAGTGCTTCGCGCTCTTCGCGTTCCCATGCCGCTTTGCGACTGCGTGCACGGTGAACCGCCAGACCGGTACCAGCAGGAATCAGACGGCCGACGATGACATTTTCCTTCAGGCCACGCAGGCTGTCTTCCTTGCCCATGATCGCAGCTTCGGTCAGGACACGGGTGGTTTCCTGGAAGGATGCCGCAGAGATGAAGGAGTCGGTAGACAGGGATGCCTTCGTGATACCCAGCAGGACATTGTCGAAGGTTGCTGGAGTCTTGCCTTCACGGATGACGCGTTCGTTCTCATTGAGCATATCAGAACGTTCAACCTGTTCACCTGGGATGAAGCGGGTATCGCCTGGGTTCTTGATGTTCACACGGCGCAGCATCTGACGGACGATGACTTCGATGTGCTTGTCATTGATCTTAACACCCTGCAGACGGTAGACGTCCTGGACTTCATCAACGATATAGCGTGCCAGTGCCTCGATACCCTGCAGACGCAGGATATCCTGAGGATCAGCAGGACCATCGACAATCATTTCACCCTTGTTGACGACCTGACCATCGTGGACCAGAACCTGTTTATCCTTACCGATCAGGAATTCGTGGCGGTTGCCTTCCATATCGGTGATTTCCAGACGCTGTTTACCCTTGGTTTCCTTACCGAATGCAACAGTACCGGTCACTTCAGCCAGCATACCTGCATCCTTAGGAGAACGTGCCTCAAACAGTTCAGCAACACGAGGCAGACCACCGGTAATATCACGGGTCTTCTGGGATTCAGTTGGGATACGTGCCAGAACCTCACCGACGGAAACTTTCTGACCATCCTGAACCATCAGCAGCGCGCCGACCTGGAAGCTGATTGTCACAGCATGTTCAGTACCTGCAATCTTCACTTCCTCGCCGTTTTCATTCAGCAGCTTGACCTGTGGACGGCCGGTCTTGGTGCTGCCGCTGCGTGCATTCTTACGGTCGATAACCACCATGGTGGACAGACCGGTCACTTCGTCGACCTGACGTGCAACGGTCACACCTTCCTCGACATTTTCGAAGCGGATGGTACCGGCATACTCGGTGATGATTGGACGGGTCATTGGGTCCCAGGTTGCCAGAACCTTACCAGCCTTGATCTCATTGCCATCATTGACCAGCAGGGTTGCACCGTAAGGCACTTTATGACGTTCACGTTCACGGCCAATCGCATCACTGATGATGACCTCGCCGGAGCGGGAAATCACAATCTGTTCGCCCTTGTCGTTGGTGACATAGCGCATTGCAGAGGTGAAGTGGATAGTACCGTTTGCATGTGCCTCAACGCTAGAAGCAACAGCAGAACGGGAAGCCGCACCACCAATATGGAAAGTACGCATGGTCAGCTGGGTACCTGGTTCACCGATGGACTGTGCAGCGATGACACCCACTGCTTCACCGGCATTGACCAGTTCACCACGGCCGAGGTCACGGCCATAACATTTCGCACAGAGACCGTAGCGGGTTTCACAGGTCAGTGGCGTACGGACCTTGACTTCGTCGATACCCTTCTTCTCAATCGCTTCAATGTAATCTTCGCTCAGCAGGGTACCTGCAGGGCACAGGACTTCATTGGTTTCTGGGTCGATGACATCATCAGCACAGACACGGCCGAGAATACGGTCGCCCAGCGCTTCAACAACTTCACCGCCTTCAATCAATGCCTTCATCACAACACCGTTATGGGTGCCGCAATCGTCTTCGATAACAACCAGATCCTGGGTAACGTCAACCAGACGGCGGGTCAGGTAGCCGGAGTTCGCAGTTTTCAGCGCGGTATCAGCCAGACCTTTACGTGCACCGTGGGTAGAGATGAAGTACTGCAGAACATTCAGACCTTCACGGAAGTTCGCGGTAATCGGGGTTTCAATAATGGAACCATCAGGTTTTGCCATCAGGCCACGCATACCAGCCAGCTGACGGATCTGAGCAGCGGAACCACGGGCACCGGAGTCAGCCATCATGTAAATGGAGTTGAAGGATTCCTGTTCGCCTTCGGTACCGTCACGCTTGATAACCTTTTCTTTCTTCAGGTTTTCCATCATGACCTTACCGACTTCGTCACCGGTCTTGCCCCAGATATCGACAACCTTGTTGTAACGTTCACCAGCGGTGACCAGACCAGAAGCATACTGCTGTTCAATCTGCTTGACTTCAGCTTCCGCATCGGAAATCAGACCGTATTTCTTGTCTGGAACCAGCATATCGTTGATACAGATGGAAATACCTGCCTTGGTTGCCAGCTTGAAGCCGTTGGACATCAGGTCATCGGCGAAGATGACAGTAGCCTTCAGACCGCACTTGCGGAAAGAAGTATTGATCAGCTTGGAGATTTCCTTCTTCTTCAGTGGCTTGTTCAGGACAGAGAATGGCAGGCCTGCTGGCAGGATTTCAGACAGCAGCGCACGGCCAACAGTGGTTTCAACACGGTTGGTGATCTGACGCATTTCGCCAGTCATTGGATCTCTTTCCCAATCAGGCATACGGACGGTGACGCGGGTTGTCAGTTCAACAACCTTGTTGTCGTACGCGCGCTGTACTTCACTGATATTGGAGAAGAACATACCTTCGCCCTTCGCATTGACCTTTTCGCGGGTCGCATAGTACAGACCCAAGACCATATCCTGAGAAGGAACGATGGAAGGTTCACCATTGGATGGGAACAAGACATTGTTGGATGCCAGCATCAGGGTACGAGCTTCCAGCTGTGCCTCGACAGACAGAGGAACGTGAACCGCCATCTGGTCACCGTCGAAGTCAGCGTTGAATGCCGCACAGACCAGTGGATGCAGCTGGATTGCCTTACCTTCAATCAGAACCGGTTCAAAAGCCTGGATACCCAGACGGTGCAGGGTAGGCGCACGGTTCAGCATGACAGGATGTTCGCGGATGACATCTTCCAGGAT
>CAZHQM010000089.1:0-6641 GCA_964534155.1 uncultured Oxalobacter sp. | reverse complement strand
ATACAGGACTCAGCGGTTTTGGCTGGTAGATCGAACTGTGATGCCAATGCCATGAAATCCCTGCGGGTGCCCTGCTTGCCTTTGCCGAGCAGGGCAGTCATGTGCTCACTGTCCAATGCACCATCAGGTGTTACATCATAAATTGGGGATAATGCCCAATGACCTTTGCCATCCATGACAAACGAGAAATTCTTCGCATGGTCATCGCAGTTATGCAGCAGGAAATTGATTACAGCCCTTCGGAACATCTCAATCTGTTCTTCTGTGCCGGCCATTGCCTTTGCCAGTGCCATCAGTGATTCGTAATCCAGACAAGGCTGACGGAAATCACAATGCATCAAAGCGGCAACTGTTGCCATATGGCGTTTGCCTGATGCAGAGCGGTCAAAGCGCTTCACACCCAGCCACCCCGGACAACTCGATGATTCAAACAGATGACGGTCTGGTACCCTGATGCCAGCCTTTTCGGCAACTTTCAGGCAGATATACTCCTGTGCACCTGCATCTTTCTGCTCACTTTGCTGACGGAACTTGATAATCCATGGTGAAAACCCTGCCTGTGCCAGATGACCACGATGGATAGACTGGAAATCATCTGAAACCAGACAGACAATCTTTGGCCGGGTACCGCCAGAAGAGCCATTCAGACTGCACAAATCATCCAGAATCTTGGGGGTTGCTGACTCTGCCAGCACAGCTGCGGCATCATCAGCAATCATATCCAGCTGGATATCATCAGGAATCAGATCAGGAGAATGTGTGGCAGGCTCATATTCCAACGCCCCCATACCATGATTGCCCAACCAGCACAGCCTTTCTAATGGAGAGACATCCAACAACCGCCGACCATGCTGGCGGAGTTTCCTGTCCAGCAACAGATTTCCCCACCCATCTGGCAGGCTGTCTGCAAAAACACCTGGCAACCCATTGAACAGGTCATTGCTGCTCCGCCAGACCGAAGACTGCAACGGCAGCCGATACGGGGAAATATCCAGCCCCTTTCGGATAAAGCCTGATGCGTATTGAAAGAAAACCGAGCCATTGCGGTCATGCAAAATCCCGACATGATGGCGGTTGTTTTCAAGATTCAGCCAGACATTCACTTCCATGGCGCACCTTACTTGCGTGCCCGCTGGCGGGGCTTGGGCTGTTTTTCGAAGAGATTGATTTCAGGCTCTATGCGGCACAGTGCATTGAGATCCTCACCCCTGCGGAGCGCAAGCATCAGATTCACAAACCACTTCATCGAAATCTCACCCTCGCGCTCAAAACGGCGAAGAGTCGGCAGAGGAACCCCAGATCTTGCTGACAGTTCCTCTTGAGTCATGTTGAAAGACAAACGGACCGCCTTGAGACGAGAAGCAATATCGAGCCGCACATCCTTGGGAGAGCGAAGCTCATTAATTGATAAAATCATATCAATAAATGCGTTAAATACACGTTAATAGATAGTATTTTATCATTTATGATAATTGCTGGGTTGCCCCCCCCATCACAGCTCTGGGTCATCCACAAAACACAGCACAGGGGTGTAGTGATGCGCAGTCATCGCCGCCTCGAGCGAGCATCTTACCCTGACCTGCTTGCCAGCCTTCGCCCTGATGCGCTGATACTGGTCTGGGTCAGGAATCGCCAGCTGAAGCTGCTTTGAACTGTGCTGGATCAGCGGCTTGCCAGACTCTGGGTTCTCACACACCAGATCAAAAGTATCATTGAGCTCCATCAAAGCAATGCATTCAGTCTATCAGAAGCTGGGCAACAAAAAACCACCCCATACCGGGGAAGATGGAAGTGAAAGAAATCAAAGCGCAAGCGATGAACGAAGGCATCAGCTGGTATGCCGTTGGCAAGGCGTCAACTCAACTGAAGATTGTCAAGAAATTCCAGAAAGCATCTGGACAACACGGTGGTGGTACTGCTTTCTGGTCACTGCCAGAACAGGCAGAAGCTGTAGTGCAGAAAGCAGAAATACCGCCTCAACCACCAGCAACCAACCAGACAGTGCTGAACAACAGCTACCTGGCGGCAAAGCAGGGGTATATGCAGTAAGTCACTGGCTCAATCTTTGATAACAACAACATTCACACAGGCATCAGCGATGGTGCCTGTTTTTTTATCTTCGCAACTTGCTTGCTTGCGTGAGCGAGGTTGTACGACTCAAACAGGCAAAACTTGCCTTATCGAATACCCCCACCCCCAAAAAGGCAAGAAGGCAAGAAGGCAAGTTTTGTAGAAATCTTTTTATAGGCAATCGAAGTTTATTCGGATAGTTAAGAATCGATTTGATAAGATTGAATGGCGTTAATTGACAATACTTGAAATCTTATTTATAAGTTACTCGAGCGTTTTAAGGTCTTATTGGTTTATCGGTGCATGATAGTACTGAATCGCGCCGAGTGTAAGTTCTGAAACACATTTAAAATTACCCCTTGGGTTCTCGTGATTTTGAATAAATATTTCCTTATAAATAGGTAAAGTAATGTCTCAGAGTGTCAAATTTATAGACCTATTTGCAGGGATTGGTGGCTTTAGGCACTGTTTCGACGAGTTGGGTTGCGAGTGTGTGTTTTCTTCTGAGATTGATCCTAAATGTCGCGCAACCTATCATGAAAATTACGGAGATGTCCCCTGCGGAGATATTACGAAAATCGATGCCAAAGAAATCCCAGACTTTGATATTTTATGTGCGGGATTCCCTTGTCAGCCGTTTAGCATTTGCGGGTTAAAGAATGGCTTTAACGATGTAAGAGGAACACTTTTCTTTGATATATGCAGGATAGTTAGTGAAAAGAAACCTTCTGTTCTTTTTCTTGAAAATGTCAGGCATCTTGTCAATCATGATAGTGGCAATACACTTCGGACAATCCTAGAACATCTTGAAAATCTCGGATATAGCGTTCGGTATCGGGTCTTAAATTCAAAAGACTTTGGCGTCCCGCAAAGCAGAGAAAGAATCATAATTATTGCAACTAAAGAGGGGGTATTCAATTTTGACTCGATAAAACATGCCCCTGCAAAAAAAATCAGAGATATTCTTGATACATCGGGTGATTTTGAAATATTGGATAAATCGGCCTATACACTTATTGACCCTAAATACGTTAAAGAGCAAGCAAGTGGTCTTATCTTTAGGGGCTATAGGAATAAAGGGACTTGGAAAAATGGAGTTCGGCCAAATACTGAACATCTTTCTAGAGTCCACCGACAGCCTAACCGAATCTATTCGGTCGACGGGGTTCACCCAACACTCCCTTCACAGGAATCTTCTGGACGATTCTGGATTTATGACGAGAGAACAGATGTTGCTAGAAAACTAACGATAAACGAGTGCTACAAGTTGATGGGGTTCCCAGAGGATTTCAAGAGAACGGCTTTAGATTCAGATTCTTATCGGCAGTTAGGTAATTCTGTTGTTATCCCAATGATTATGGAAGTTGCCAAAGAAATTTTAAATCAGTGTTTCATGGGTAGAAAATTTGGGACTAAGCATGCAAGAAAAACTCAATCTAGAACAAATATTCAACTCTCTCTCTTCCCTGAATGAAGTTGTCGATGATGCTGCTACTCGAGAGAATATTAAACTCATCGGGAATCGCTGTATGTCGCAAAAAGGGGTGTACACAGTTCTGACCACCTTGCTCTATTACAAGTATCTTCACCCATCCCAAGATATAAGGCGTTTTCAAAAGAGGTTTTCGGGTGGCTTTTCTGCTAGGAGTTTTGATACAAAATATGTTACTCCGGTATTAAGAAAGGTCGGACTTCCTGCTATGGCGGAAAGTGGTTGGTTGACAAGGAGTCTAGAGCAGCCGTACCCATATGACTTTGATTATAAGGGGGCAATTCAAGCAGTTGTCAAATTGCCCTTTTTACAGGTTCTGGATTACATCCAGAGTGTGCCTGGCTCAGCTCTTGCATGTTTGGTTGAGTTGCTAAAAGTGGTTAAGGTTGTGGCTGAGAAAAGTCAGGTTCATATTGTCCCACTCCGAAATCCTGACAGGGTGACGATTCAGCATATTATTGAAATGTTGACAGAGCATTTCATGACAAATTACGGTACTCATGGTGGGGCTAAGTTGCCAGTGCTAGCATTTCATTCAATTTACAGCACGATAATTCAGGAAGTTGGTCGATACAAAGGCTGTAGCCTTGCGGAATTGTCTAGTTTGACGGCTTGTGACAGAACAAATAAAGCATCAGGTGATATCGAAATCTTTCGAGATGATTTGCTTTTTGAGGCTGTCGAAATAAAACTGGATAGAAGAATTGATGCCCAGATTATGAGAGTGGTCCGCGAAAAAATCTATAAATGGAATCCCCAGCGATATTATGTTTTATCGGTAGATGGAATACTCGAATCAGAAGAAGAGGAAATCCAGAGCGTATTGAATGAAGTAATGCTCAAGCATGGTTGCCAGATTATTATCAATGGACTAATTCCTACCATTAAATACTATTTAAGGCTTATTGAAAACCCCGCTGTTTTCATTAGATATTATTCAGATGCTGTTGAATCTGATACGGAACTACAACCTATACATAAGAAAAAATGGAATGACTTACTGATATCACTTAACGAAGTGGTGAGTAATATTTCATAGTTATAAAGAAGTCTATGAGACAAGAGCGAGGAACTTGCTTTTGTCTTATGCCTTGCAAGTTTATCTTCCACTAAACTTGCCTTCTTGCTTTTTTGGGGGTAGGGGTATTCGATACGGCAAGTTGCCCGCTTGAGTCGCATACCCTCGCTCAGGCAAGCAAGCAAGTTGGATTAACCATTCGCTCGGCAACCCATGCGGTTGCCGTTTCTGTTTTGGGCAAGTGTAACTACAATTAATGGGGTGGTTTCCTTATAGTTTGTTCGAACCTCAGAGTCTTCCAGACTTTGAGGAAACTTGGAAATCACCCCATTAATTGTGGTCAGCGCTGTTTTGCTGTTGAGCTACTAGACTGTTTCTGTCGATGAATGAACAGGAGCAGGTTATGGATGATGACGATTTCTATTATTTTCTTGTGAATAATGATTACGAGTCCCTTGTGGGTTCGATGTTTGGCAATCTCAGAAAGTGGGCGCATAACTGGAAGCGGATGCAGGCAGGGGCGCCCGAGTATTTCGCCAAGATCGAGCGCCTGCTGACTCTGGCGGGCAATACGATGATGGTGGCTGTTATCCAGGATACACAGCAGGAGATTTACGACAGGCTGGAGTTTTTCGAGGGGGCGTTTAACCGCCACATGGCGCTGTGTGGTTGTGTGCCGGGGTGGCGGGAGGATGATATTCCTGCCCAGCCGTGGGGTAACCCTACGCCAGGGGTTCTAAGCCATATCATGATGATGTTGGGGCAGGTTTATTGTGTGGCGGAGCGTGAGGAGTTGTGGCTGGGGAGGGATGAGGCGGCGATCCGGGCGAGGGCAGAGGAGGAGCGCGAGTGGCTTGAGGAGGAGAAAGAGGAGGAGGATGAGTGATGGCTGTGGCTTGATTCCTGATGTTTGTTGATAAGGGCGGCAACCCGTGTGGGTTGCCGTTTGTGTTTGTGCTGGTGTGTTATTCGTCTGTTTCGATGGGGTGCTGCCATGTGTCAGGGTAGCGCTGGATGGCTTGTGTGCGGAGTTTGACAAGGTCTTGCCTGAGGGCTTCGATGCTGTTGTGGATGTCGGCGTAGCATGAGCCGAAGATCTGGGTGTTGGCATCGTAGCGGACTTTGAGGGTGAAGGCGGTGCGGTCGAGGCGCTGGGTGTGGTTTTCGTTCCACTGGTTGGCGCTGTGTTTTTTGAGCTGGGTGTCGAGTTGGGTGAGGAGCTGTTCGTCTGCTTTGCGGGTGATTCTGTAGCCGTTGCCGTTTTCGTCGTAGCGGGTGGTGAAGTAGATGCCATCGGGTGTTCGGGCGGCTTGAAAGGTGGCGGTCTGTTCTGCGCTGGGTGCGGTGTATGCGAAGCTGAACTGCTGGATTCTGGCTTGTGAGTCGGGCAGGACGGTTTCGGGTGTGCAGCGGTTGACTGGCAGGGTGGCATGGGCGGTGCCGGCGAGGCAGAGGGCTGCGAGTGTGGCGATGGCGGTTTTCTTGAGCATGGCGGTCGGGGTTGTGTTGGGTTGTGGGTGATTATGACAGAAGCCATTTCCACACAGGGATGATCTGGATGGCTTTGCCGTCTATCTGGATGTTTCTTTCTTCATCGAGTGTGATGATGAGGAGTGTTTGGGCATCAAAGGCTTTGGCGAGTTTGCAGAGGGCTTTGGTTTCGCGGTCGAATGTTGTCTGGTCGGCAAGGGTGCAGCTGACCTGGATGGCGAGTTTCTGCGATGGGATGTAGAAGTCAACTTCGACATTTTTGCGGTAGTAATAAAGGGTGCCTTCTGGCAGGGTGTTTTTCAGGCGGATGGCAACGAGGTTCTCAAGGAGTTTGGCTTTGGGGTCAAAGAGGTAGTTGTTGAGCAGGGCGTTGTCTGAGAAGTAGTGTTTCTCATTGAGGGTGCGTTCAGTGAGGGTGTCGGTGTAGTTGGGGACGCTGAAGATGAGAAAGGCTGCTTTCATGTATTCGAGGTAGTCGGCAACGGTGTTGCGGGTGATTTTTGCGCCGCTGGTTTTGAGGATGTTGGTGAGGCGGGTCTGCCCGGTGGGTTGCATGACGCTTTCAGCGAG
>CAZHQM010000088.1:0-6722 GCA_964534155.1 uncultured Oxalobacter sp. | reverse complement strand
TGTACAGAGCTTTGGCGAATTGTTGAAACTCATAGATAGTAAGGATTCAGGTAATAATTAATGCTTCATCGGCACCAGAGAAATATCAATATTGTCAGCAGGGGTTGCCAGTTCATAGACTAGTGCCCCTTTTTTGCCTCTGGAGTGGATTAGGAAGCGTTCATGCAGTTCCTCTTGAGGGAGTGCGGATTTGATGGCGCCATTGATTCGTGCCCTGAGTTCGTTGAACTTATGGATGAATTCCTGTTGGGTCTCGATAGAGTCCCGTGGATTCTGGGCTCTTGGAATACGGGGATAGATGTTTTCCGCAAAGTCGAGATAGTCCTGACACAAAGAATCATCAAGAGCAGGAGCAATGCCAGGGAGGCCTTGGGTTTTCCGTTCTGCCAGCCACAACAGCATCATCAGTTGCCCTGGTTGCAGTTTGATTTTCTGGTCATCACAGATAACAAAACGGTTCTTCAGGTCAAACCGCATGGTGCCCGGGTTGTTCAGGCTGTACTGAACAGCCTTGACCGTATCAGAGTAGTTACCAGCAGTCAGAAAGTTGTCAGGCAGGTTTTTCCGCAGATGTACGATGGGGATGTCCGCCAGCATAATCTGGGCTTCTTTTGCCAGTACAGGCTCCTGTTGGCGTGTCAGGTGATTCCACCTTGTCAGATCCTGCTTTCGCTGGGTTGGGTAGTAGAAGTCATCGTTGTATTCAAAGCCACCGGGAACCAGCACATGTGAGAGCACATCCTGAGGGCGGGCAAAGAGAGAAAGGGCATGGCCCACAACAAACGAAAGCGTTTTTCGTCCACCAGTCATCGAGACATGAAGACAGCTGTCATCTTCCTGACAGAGTGAACGGACGATATCGATTGCCGCATCCGCAGCGATGGCGATTTCATCTGGCAGAAAGATATCCTCAAGCTCAGTTCCATCTGGCGCAGAAATGATGTGCATACAGGATTCATCAAAACGGATTTTCCCCTCTAATCCGAATTCCCTGCAGAGGTCTTGATAGGGGCTGTCGTTGGCGAACAGGCTTAAGATACCTGCACGGGACTGGGATGTACCCAAAGTGTGAATCTCGGTCGGAATAAAGTGCCGTTCGGTAATCAGGGCATAAAGGGTTTCGGTGATGACCTGAGGATATTCGCCAGTTGCGCAAAGCAGGATTCGTCTTGGGTATTCGCGGTTTTTCATGATGCATGCGGTCGTTGCGTCAAAGGGGTAGCTATCTGAATCTATTATGGCATGACTGGTTGACATTTCCGACAAGTTTGTCATTTCTAAATCGAGGATTGATTCATCCCATAATTAGGCAAAGCAATGAGAGATGAAAGGAGAGATTGCGATGTCTGAAAAACACCATGAAGATGATGGAAATACTGTTGACCAGCAGAAGGTCAAAGAGTGGCTGAAGATGATTCAGGATAATCCTCATACATTCTGGTTAGGCAGTGTGCCTGAAGAATTAAGGACGTATGAGCTTTGTCTTGCTGCTGTGCAGTCACCATGTCGCAATGGTTTTGTATTTGATGCTACTTTGAGAAATATTCCTGAAGTATTTAAAACCCCAGAGCTTTGTCGTATTGCTGTAGGTCGGTGGGGGGCTGCATTGAGATTTGTTCCAGAGGCGTTGAAAACAGCTGAGCTTTGCCTCGCGGCGGTACAGGGAAATGGTTATGCACTGAAATTTGTGCCAGGCGAATTGAGAATGCAGGAACTATGTCTGATTGCCGTGCAGAACAATGGCCGTGCATTGGCATATGTTCCAGAGTCCTTGAAAACGCCAGAGCTCTGTCGGATTGCAGTGCAGAGTGATAGTGATGCCTTGGAATATGTCCCAGAGGCATTACAAATTCCAGGATTTTTGGCTGAAGTTGCAGAACTTGAAGCTTGAGATAAATTCAGCACTTGTAGGCATGAAAAAAAGCAGGATGTCCGAAAAGGCGTTCTGCTTTTTCTTTTGCGGGTAGTTCCAATCGGATATTTCCGACAAGTTTGTCATTTCCAAATCGTGGATTGATTCAATCCATAATCAGGCAAAGCAATGAGAGTTGAAAGAGAAAGATTACGATGTCTGAAGAAATGACAATATATGCCCGAAAGGAGGCAGAGCAGAGAATTATTAAAGAATGGCTTGTCACGTACAGGAATGACCCTTGCAGATATAACCTATGCGATGTGCCTGATGAAATGAAAACATATGAGCTCTGTCTGCTTGCTGTCCGAAAATATGGCTTGACTCTTGAATACGTTCCTGAGGCAATGAAAACAGCAAAGCTTTGCTTTGCTGCAGTGAATAACGATGGTGCTGCACTTGAATATGTGCCTGAAGAGCTGAAAACCTACGGGCTTTGTCTTGTAGCAGTTCAGTCATGTTGGGAGCGTTGGGGATTTAGGGCATCTGGTTCTTATGGTGCCCTTGGTGTTGCCTTGGAATATGTGCCTGAGGTAGAGAAAACGTTCGAGCTTTGTCGTGTTGCCGTAGATTATTGGGGGGCTGCACTTGAATTTGTTCCCGAATTATTGAAAACATCATGGCTCTGTTGTCGTGCAGTGCATGATGATGGGGATGCCTTGGAATTTGTTCCCGAATCATTGAAAACATCGGAACTTTGTCAGATTGCAGTTCGGCGCAATGGGAGTGCCTTGGAATTTGTTCCCGAATCATTGAAAACATCGGAACTTTGTCAGATTGCAGTTCGGCGCAATGGGAGTGCCTTGGAATTTGTTCCCGAATCATTGAAAATATCGGAACTTTGTCAGATTGCAGTTAAGCACAATGGTTGTGCATTGGCATATGTTCCAGAGGCGTTGAAAGCCCCAGAGCTTTGTCTTGCTGCAGTGCAGGATTATGGTTGTGCATTGGCATATGTTCCAGAGTCCTTGAAAACGCCTGAGCTCTTTCGGATTGCCGTAGATCGGTTGGGGGCTGCATTGAGATGTGTTCCAGAGGCGTTGAAAACACCTGAGCTTTGTCTGATAGCTGTACAGGGTTGGGGTTTGGCCCTAAAGCATGTTCCAGAAGCACTGAAAAATCTGGAGCTCTGCCTGACTGCGATACGGTGGGATGACGGAAATGGGGGGATGTTGGGAAGTGCTTTGAAATACGTTCCTGAGTCGTTAAAAACACCAGAATTTTGTTCTGTTGCTGTGCAGGCTAATGGCCGTGCCTTGGAATTTGTTCCAGAGTCATTGATAACGAAAGATTTTATTACAAAGGCTGCAAAGGAAAATCCAGAGGTTCTTAAATTTGTTTCATGGACGATGTTGTTGCAGGTAAAAGGTCTGACAGGTTTTTTGTCCGATGAAACCGTTCTTGAATAAATGAGGCAATGCGTGGAATAATTTTCTGGCTGGTATTTAACCGTTATTGAAATTGATCAGGAGAGCCTATGACCGACCAGAAGCAGACTTTTGAGGAAATCCTTGAAAAGGCGGAAAAGGGAGATGTTGAGGCTCAATACCAATTGGGTGAAATTTATACTGGTGAGGCCTTATTCTCGATAGGGATTAAAAGTCCAGAGCAGAGTTTGGCAGGGTGCAAATGGAGAAGCCCAGTTTGAGGTGGGGAATATGTACCGCTATGGGCGTGGTGTCGAGCAGAGCGATGAGCTCGCCATCAAGTGGTATAAGCGCGCTTCGAATAAAAATGAAATCGGGGCAAAAAAGGCCCTTGAGGAATTGCGGAATAAAAAGCAGTATCTTTAAAGTTCAAAAATAGGAGACTGAGATGGCTGAAGAATATCATGAAGATGATGGAAACACTCTTGATCAGTTTACTGTCGAAGAGTGGGAGGATTTGGTCTGTAATAGTGCTGAGACATTAAAAATTATTCCCGAATCCTTGAAAACGCCTGAGTTTTATCAGATTGCAGTGCAGGCTAATACTGAGGCATTGGAATATGTTCCAGAGGAGTTGAAAACGCCTGAGCTTTGTAAGATTGCAGTGCAGCGATATGGTTCGGCATTGGCAAGCGTTCCCGAATCCTTGAAAACGCCTAGGCTTTGTCAGATGGCAGTTCGGCGAGACGGTGGTGCATTGGAATTCGTTCCAGAAGCACGGAAAACGCCTAAACTTTGTCAGATTGCAGTGCAGCAATATGGTTATGCATTGGAATTCGTTCCAAAGCCCCTGATGACGCCAGAGCTTTGTAGGATTGCGGTTCGGGGACCTGGTGGCATTGTATTGGAACTTGTTCCAGAGGCGTTGAAAACCCCAGAATTTTTGGCTAAAGTTGGCAGAACTTGAAGCTTGAGATAATTCAGCACTTGCAGGCATGAAAAAAGCAGGATTTCCGAAAGGAGTCCTGCTTTTCTTTATGAATTAAGAGCTGCTATCTTCGCTAGATCTCAACCCTGGTGCCCAGTTCAACAACGCGGTTGGTTGGAATCTGGTAGTAGTCAGCCGCGCTTCGTGCGTTGCGGGTGATCCAGATGAAGAGGTGCTCACGCCAAGGCATCATCAGGGAGCGTTTCGCAGGCACCAGTGACAGACGGGAGACGAAGAACGAGGTCTGCATCAGGTCGAAGTCATGGCCATGCTTCGAGCACTCTTCAAGAACCTTAGGAATATCTGGTTCGTTCTTGAAGCCATAGTAAACATCAATAATCCAGCAGTTGTTCTGCAGGGCGGTGATCTTGACACGTTCCCAAGGTGCAACCCATGGAACTTCACGGGTATGGACAGTCAGGAAGTAGACACGTTCGTGCAGGACCTTGTTGTGGGCAAGGTTGTGCAGCAGTGCCTGTGGAACGCCGTCATTCTGGCGTTTCAGCACAACGGCTGTGCCTGAAACACGCTGTGGTGGAGACAGGAAGAGGGATGCCAGAAATGCCTGCAGTGGCACTGCCTGTTCTGCCAGGGTGCGTTCGACCATGCGACGGCCACGACGCCATGTGAGCATCAGGGCAAACAGGGTGGTTGCGAGTACCAGTGGGAACCAGCCACCGTTGGCAATCTTGATGACGTTGGAACCGAACAGGAAGACGTCACAGACAAAGAAACCGATGACGAGTGCCAGCGACAGGAAGATGTTGCGTTTCCAGTGGTTGCGCATCACGAAGAAGAGCAGGATGGTGGTGATGGTCATGGTGCCGGTCACCGCAATACCGTAGGCGCCAGCCAGATTGTCAGAAGACTGGAAGACGAAGATTGCAATCAGGACGATGACCATCTGCAGCCAGTTGACGGTTGGCATATAGATCTGACCGATTTCAGATTCAGAGGTGTGCACCACTTTCATACGTGGGAAGAGTCCCAGACCGATTGCCTGACGGGTGACAGAGAAAGCCCCGGAGATGGTTGCCTGCGATGCGACCACAACCGCAATGGTTGAGAGGGCAATCAATGGATAGATGCTCCATGGCCCCAACTGCTGGAAGAATGGGTTGACGATAGCAGCAGGGTTGGCAATCAGCAGGCCACCCTGACCCATATAGTTGATGACCAGTGCTGGGAAAACAATGCCGAACCATGCATAGCGGATTGGCTGTGGACCAAAGTGACCCATGTCAGCATAGAGCGCTTCTGCACCGGTCAGCGCCAGCACAATGGCGCCTAGGGCAATGAATGCGATTCCCGGGCTTGTCCTGACGAAGTTGATTGCATACCATGGGCTGATGGCTTTCAGGATGACAGGTGCACGGAAGATATTCACGATGCCCATGGCAGCAAGGGTGCCGAACCAGAGCAGCATCAATGGTCCGACCCATTTTGCAATGCCTTCAGTTCCTTTTGACTGGACAGCATACAGGACGACGATGATGACAACTGCCATCAGGATGACATAAGGCTTGAGAACCGGTGTTGCAACCTCAAAACCTTCCATTGCTGAGAGGACAGAGACGGCAGGCGTAATGACACTATCGCCATAGAACAGGGCGGCACCGAAGACCCCCATCAGGAGCAGGATACGGTAATGGAGCGGACGTCCTTTCGGTAGTGATTGATGGACGAGCGCAAGCAGGGCAAGGATACCGCCTTCACCGCGGTTATCTGCCTTGAGCATGAGATAGACGTATTTCAGACTGACAACGAGAATCAGTCCCCAGATGATGAGGGAGACAATCCCGAGGATATTCTCTGGAATGAGAGCAAGGCCACTTGCTTCGGTGAAAACCGCTTTCATGGTGTACAGCGGGCTTGTACCGATATCACCATAGACCACGCCGACTGCGGCGATTGTCATGGCAAGTGTGCTGTGTTTATGCGGTTGAGCGGACAAATTGGTACCTATTTTCTGATGCTAGACCTGAACGATAGGACAAACCACCTCAAAAATCAACTAAATGCTGTGAATATCGGCTTAATTCAGCAAAAAATGTTTCATATTGCCTTTATCTTGACGGGATTTTCTGGCTAATCCCGAAAATGGATTGGTCATCCGATTTTTATATGTCATTTGTGACTGTGCCTCAAAATCAGCATCAGAAATCAGGAATATCAGGGGGTATATTGCCTGCCCGAATTTGCAGAACTTGCAACCTCATGATATTTTTCCTCTTTTGACTTCAAGGAAAGGCGCATAGCCCTTTTCCATAACAGGAACGGATTCCATGGCTCAATATGTTTTTACAATGAACCGCGTCGGCAAGGTTGTGCCGCCAAAACGTCAGATTCTGAAAGACATCTCCCTGTCTTTCTTCCCTGGGGCAAAAATCGGTGTGCTGGGGCTTAACGGTGCCGGTAAATCCACCCTGCTGAAAATCATGGCAGGTGTCGATAC
>CAZHQM010000087.1:0-6862 GCA_964534155.1 uncultured Oxalobacter sp. | reverse complement strand
GCGGTGCGTTTCTGGTAGGTGCCAGCCTTGGTGACGGTGACATCCCGCCCCCGATGCAGGTAATGGGCAATCATGTCACCTTTCGGTGTGTCTTCAAGGTGGTTGTGTAATTTTTCGTATTCGCCATCAATCAGGAAAACACCGTAGTGACGGCCGTATTCTGACTTTGCGTCATGAATGTAGCAGGGCGCGTCCTTGGCTTTATAGCCTTTGACATTGTCTGGCAGGTAGTATCGGGTGAAGTCTGGTCCCTGATTGTTCTGATACCAGCCGGTTTCCCAGACGGCATCGAACTGGGGCATCTGTGCCTTGACATTGACAGGTCTGGAGTTGGTGAGACGGTAATTTCCCTGACATGTGTTGGTGCCTTTCAGGGTTTTCAGACTGGCGTTCTTGCCTGACTGGGTGATAGTGTAGATGTCGCCAGTGCCATTGGTCTGGTATTGGATAGCTGTGTCAAATTTCCGGTTGATGGTGATGGTATTGCCTTGGATGGTGCCGGTTTCTCCAGTCAGGTTGCATCGGGATGATGGGCTGTGGAGGTTCACGGTTGCAGAGCCATCGACACGGTGGCGGATCTGGAGGCGGTCTTTACCGTTCTGTGCTACAAAAACATCGATGCGGGTGACAGACCGGTCAGGTTCCATCATGACTTCTGCTGATGCAGTTGGCAGGGTGGCGAGGCAGAGCGCACCAGTGCTGATCAATAGGGCTAATGTCTTGCGGGATGGTGTAGTCATTTTTTTCTCCAGACAGGTGCAGGGGAAGTCTTGGAAAAATGTTAGCTCAGGTGTCCTGATGAGTCTACTCTCAACTGCCAATGATTTCCGTCAGAATCTGTAAGCTGTTGAACAGTATCAAGACAGGATTTCGATGTCTGGATTGGCAGGGAGAGACTGGGCGCTTTTTGACTATAATGTCGAAGGTTGAATTCACAGTCAGAGAGTGGGTATGAAAAAGATTTTTGCGATTGCTTCTTTTGTATTAGGCGTTTTCCTGACGGGGCTTGGTGCTAAATATTTTTTCGTTAATAGCAGCATGCCCGATGTTGTTGAGGTCAAGGATTTCAACGTTCATTCTAAGAATGAAGGCAAGATTGTCATGATGGTTGGTAGACCAACCTATAACGGCACAGTTGAGGATCCTGCATTTGGCGTAAAGGTCAACGCTCCTATGCTCATGCGTAAGGTAGAGATGTTCCAGTATCTCAAAGGTGGTCCTGCTGACAAGCCTTTTATGGATAAGGGGTGGAGCGAAAAACTTCAGCCAACGTTTGAAGCAAGGACGATGAAGGAGTACAACACAAAGAACGCAGCCGATGGTTTTATCATGAGAAAAATCGGCGGGAAATTCACCAATCCTAATTTTCCTGCAGGGATTAAATCCGAAAACTTCGGTGCAGAGCTGACCTTCAATAACGGTAATCTGAAATTGGCTAAAAGTTTTGCCACCAAATTCGGTCAAAGCAATTTCATTTATTTTGAAAATAAAGATTACGTAAAATCTCTCGCGTCAGTCGGCAATCTGCCTGATGGCAGGCAACCTAAGAATTTTGTCAATCAGGGAAATATGTATTACCTGACTGATAATGGCAGCACAGCTTCCGCTATTCTTGACAGTGGTGTCAGAAGGGATGTTATCCATGATATGGATGCTCTTGAGAAAATCGGTGATGTCCGTGTCACTTATAAGGCATTTCTTGCCAAGAATTTCCCTGAATGCACCATTATCGGTAAACAGGTGAATGGGGTCATCCAAGATAATGATGATGCGAGATTCATCGATCGTGTCATGACTAAGGATGAACTGAAAAAGCTCTACAAGAGTGGCGGGCGTTCTGCTGCCATCGGGGCAATCATTTGCGCACTGCTCTTCTTCGGCCTTGGTGTATTCTTGTATCGTAAAAAATAAACAGCGTCAGATAGATGGGGTATGCCTGGTGAGCTGATATGTCTGACGCCAGACAACAAAAAAGGGAACCTGATGCAGGTTCCCTTTCTGCTTTTATGATGCCTGATTATTTGACGATGGTTGCGTCTTTACAGGATGTTGCAACTGGGTTTGCGACACCGGTACAGGTAACGGTAATCTTGCTACCTGGTTTCAGTTTCTTGATTTCTGCCAGTTTGTCGTTGGTGACGGTTACGACGACATTGCCAAACATGCTGTCTTTTGCATCACCGACCAGCATGATTGCAGAGTCGGTCTTGACACCCTGAGTGCCGTCCATGATGTCTTTGACAACACCGGTCATCTTGACTGGTTTGCCAACATATTTCGCTTCAGCGCCTTTTGCATCTTTCTTGAAGTCTGCGAAGTACTGTTCTGCAGAGACTTCAACTGTTGCGCCGCCTGCTGCTGCGCCAGGTGCTTTTGGAGGTGCTTTCTTACCGCCACAAGCGGTCAGTGCGAGTGCCATTGCAGGGATTGCTGCGAGTGCGAGAAGTTTTTTCAGTTTCATAAGCTTACCTTTCTTTACCTGTGATAAAAGTCGGGGTACTGCTGAAAGTTATCGGCGTGTTTGGCGTCGATAAGGAAATATTAACGGATAGTTTATTTAAAAGTCCAGCGCCTGTTGCTGTTTGTCTGCCATAACAGTTTTGGGAACAAGGGTTATCTCACAAGGTTCGTGTTGTCACAGGTTGGCAGGACAGTACTTGTGACTACGGTGCAGTTGACAGTAATCTGGCTGCCTTCTTTGAGCTGCTGGATTTCTGGTAACTTGTCGTGGGGTACGATGGCCTGTGCAAATTCAAGGTTTTTGGGATTTCCTCCTTCAAGGACGATGCTTGATTTCGTCCTGAGCTCTGGACCGTTCACGATGTGGTGGAGTCTGCCGGTGAGACGGATCTGCTTACCGAGATATTTCTTTGATGCGGCTGTCCAGTCTGCCTGCCATTCGGCAACGTAGTCCACAGCATTGCATTTAATCGGTGCTCCAGATGCTGTGGGTATCGGCTTTTCATCAGGAGGGGATTTCTTGCTGGTGCATGCAGAAAGCAGCAGCGCCAGCAATGGTGCTGTCAGGAGTGTAAGGAGCTGTCTAGGTAGCATGGCATTCCTTTCCTATGACAGGTTGGACTCAATGGAAAAATAGTATCTCAGGTATCTTAAAGAGTCTAGTATAAATGTGTTTCCAGAGGAAATGGGTAAAAAAAGGGAACCCAACGGGGTTCCCTTGATATCCCAATATCTTGTTTCCTGATTATTTCACGAGGTCCGTGTTGTCGCAGGTTGGGAAGACAGGGTTTTCTTTTGCAACACAGGAAACAGTGATTTTCTCTCCTGGTTTCAGTTTCTTGATTTCTGGCAACTGTTCATTGGAGATGAATGCCTGTACCAGATCGGCTTTGGTCTTGTCTTTGACCTTGAAGATGATGCCAGAGCGGACACGGAGAGTGACACCGTCGACAATACGTTCGACTTCACCGGTCAGTTTGACTGGGTTGCCTGCATATTTCTGATGGAATGCCGCTTTGTCGCTCCGCCATTCAGCTGCCCAGCTTTCAGCGTCAACACTGACAGGTGCGGCAGCAGGTGCTGGCGCAGATGCGGATGCTGCCGGAGTTTTTGCAGGTGCTGGAGCCTTCTTGCCGCCACAAGCGGTGAGTGCGAGTGCCATGGCTGGGATTGTTGCCAGAGCAAGGAGTTTTTTGAGGTTCATCGGGTTTCCTTTCTGTTTCATGATGTCATGTTATTTTTCAAGAACCGCATCGACGCAGGATGGGAGCATGATGTTCTTGATGCCAACGCAGCTGACAGTGAATTTGTCGCCTGCCTTGAGTTTCTTGACATCGCCCATTCTGTTTTTAGGGAAGACAGCCTGACCGAGTTCGAGATTTGCTGGGTTCTTGCCTTTGAAGACGATACCGAGCTTGTCTGGACCTTCGCCGAGAGAGCCATCCATGATGTGATCAACGACACCGCTCAGCTTGATTTTCTGACCGACATATTTCTTGATGGAACCATTTGGATCGGTGCGCCATTCAGCAACGTAGTTTTCACCAGTGACTTCGATTGGACCCGATGCGACAGCGGCAGGTGCATTGGAACCTGCAGGTGGTGCTTTCTTGCCACCGCAGGCAGTGAGTGCAAGAGCAATGGCAGGAATTGCCGCAAGTTTGAGGATCTGCTGGATTTTCATCGTGTTCTCCTTATCTTTTCGGTGAAGGATATTGATGCCGGTTTCTGGCATCAGGTTAATTTTCATACAGCCAGTAATGCTGTTTCTGTTTGCCGTTCAGATAGACAGTGAGTTCAGCGTTTGCGCCTTTAGGCATATTGGGACGGTACACACGTGGCATATCCTCACTGATGTAGTCGATCTGGATGATCTCGAAGCGGGTGTTGCCTTTTTCAAAGACATAGGCATCGACCATGTCACAGCGGAATTCGTTGCAGTTGACGCCGATGGTTTCAAGGCGTCCGTTGTTCATCTGCCAGTCAGGTTTGCCTTCATTGATATGTTTTGGCATGTTCCATGACTGATAGGTGTAGCCATTATGGGCCGTATGGGCAACACGGATGTTGTGTTGATTGGAGTGGTAGATGACAAAGTCACCTGCGGATGCTGCCGCAGAAGCTCCCATCAGGGTTGCTGCCAGCATGAATGGAATGGTTTTTTTCAGGATCATTTCAGCTTGCTTTCTGGGTTATCTGCCACTGATGGCAGAGAGTCCGTTGTTTTTTTCTGGTTTCATCGGTATCTCGCCCATGAGTTCTTTCAGGCGCTGAGGAACATCATAAGCTCCTTTGGCTGCGTTGTAGGAGATTTTGATGACTTCTTTCGGGATGTCTTTGCCATTGAGGCGGCCTGATACGGTGACATCGAGAGGCCACATATAGTTGCCTTTGTCACTCTGTCCATCTGGGTAGACTTTGGCATGCATGTTGGAGTTGGATGCCTTGTCTGCATACACGGTGTTCAGTGTCAGGAAAGCCTTGAAGGTGTCTTTATCTGGTGCATAGATTTTTAGCGTCTCAATAGTCTGGTCAGCTGTCTTACTGGTACGGTAGGTGTACCAGCCGAAGCGGGAGACGGGACCTCCTGATCCATTCAGGATATAGCTGGTGTAGTGGGTCTCATCTTTGTCCCATGCCTTGACGAATGCGAGACGGTTGGTGACCTGATAGCCTTTGTCTGACTTGGTGTAACGCAGGATGGTGTAGACACCATCGTCATCAGGTTTTGACATGCCGTTGATGACGGTATTGCCGATGGGTTTGAAAACACCATTGATAATCTTGCCTTTGCTGTAAGCGAGCAGGTTGTAGGCTTTGTCTCCAGCGGCGCCCTGAGCGGTCTGGGTATCGAAGCCGAGACAGTACTGAACGCCATCAGGAGCCTTGGCGACGGCGCATTGGTTCTGTTCATCAAAGTTGCCGTATTCCGCCTTGAGAATCTGTTTTGCTGATTCGAGCCGTTCCTTCTCGTAGGCGGTGATGGTTTTGCCACCGCTGTTGCTCTTGCCACCACCGCAGGCGGTGAGTCCTGCAATGGCTGAAATGGTCAGGACTGCCAACAGTGTTTTCTTCATGCCGATTCCTTTCTGAAAACACCGCCCTGTGTTCAGACAGGGCGGTGACGGAGTGGATTACTCGCCCATGAGTTTGCGGTATTCCGCAGGAACGTCGTAGGCTTTCTTGGCTTTGTTGTAGTTGAGCTTGAAGACTTTTTCGCCGTCAACATGTTTGCCTTTGAGGTAGCCACCGTTGACCTTCAGCACGATGGTGTTGTATTCACCGACTGCTTCAGCCATTTCAGTGGTGTAGTTCGCACCGAAGCGGTTGAATTCAGCTTTGTTGGATTTGTCGGACCAGGTGGTGCGGACATCCAGTGCCTTGGTGAAGGTGTTGCCATTCTGTGCGAAGTAGCGGAGTTTCATGATTTCGGTGATATCATCTTTCTGAGCCTGGTCATACATAGCAAGGCCGCTGAGTTCTTTACCCGCATCACCGAGCATATACCGCTGTTCTACGCTGCCTTTGTCCCATGCCTTGATGAATGGTGCTTTTGCCATGATGCTGGAATCACCCTTGTTGATCAGGAAGAGGCCGACACCGCCGCCCTGGGTTGCATCAGGGGTGCCATTGACCATTTTGCCCTTACTGTTCAGGACGACAAAGGACGCAGAGACTTTTACGCCATCACGGAATGTGTTGCGGGTTTCTTTTGCCACCATACAGTAGTCGCCGTCTGCACCTTTAGCGATCCAGCAGGCGTTCTTTTCATCATAGTTTTTGTATTCTGCGGTGAGAGCGGCTTTGGTCTTGTCATCAAGCTGTACACCTGCTGGTGCGGAGGCAGATGCGGCAGGAGATGCTGATGCGGCTGGTTTCTTGCCACCACAGGCAGTGAGGGAGAGGACGAGTGCCGGGATGGCAGCGAGGGTGAGAACTTTTGCAATTTTCATCGGACAGTACCTTTCTTTGGTTGGTGGTTGAGAGGATAAAGGGTTATTTCCCCATCAGCTGGATGTATGCCGGTGGGATGATGTATTGGTTTCTGCTTTCATCAAAGTTGAAGATGAATGGTGCAAGCAGGACTGGCTCTCCGTTTTTCTTACCAGTCACCGTGACTTCAAGTGGATAGACGGCACTTTGTGGTTCGAGTCTGACGGCTGTCTTGATGTCGGTTTTCAGATCGGTGCCGAGTGCCACATTGGCGTAGGCAGTGCGGAAAGCACCGTATTTCACGACCCGGTTGTTACGGATGCCGAAATAGACTTTGCGTTCGTAGCTTGTCTTGTCATCAGCGATTGCCGGTGCCAGGGTGATTTCAATACCGGATCCGACATCTGGACCAAAATCTACCTCTTTGCCCAGTTGAGGATACTTGAAGTTTGGTGCCTCGGTATCAGAC
>CAZHQM010000086.1:0-6907 GCA_964534155.1 uncultured Oxalobacter sp. | reverse complement strand
GTGTTGAAACTGCGGCAGACCGTTTCGGTCTGGATTTCGTTCCTCTGGTCAAAGAAAGATATTTCTTCGCAATTCCGAAAGAGACCCGCGATACACAGACCATGCGTGAAATCCTGTCCATCATGAACAGCCATCAATTCATTCAGGAAATCAATCAGTTAGGTGGATATGATGCAACAGAAACCGGTCATATCTATTCTGTTGAAGATATTATGAGGGTCACGCCAAAACGAGGCTGATTTCCTTTCCCCAAGATAAGAATACCCTGATGCTGTCAGGGTATTTTTTTGTATAGCATCAGCAACATATCAAGAATTCACGGTCTTGATTGGCGGAAACAGTCCTGTCATGTCCTTGGGTTTTCCGGCAATAGCAGCTGTAACCTTATGGGCAATATCCCTGAAGATCCGCGCCATCAGTCCCTCAGGATCTGCAATCACCGCAGGCACACCACCATCCGTGTGCGCACACATGTCTGCATTGATTGGAATCTGTCCAAGCGATGGCACACCATACAGCTCGCTCATACGCTTGCCCCCGTCCTGACCGAAAATATGGGTGACTTCGCCACAGCAGGGGCAGACCCATGCACTCATATTCTCGACGATACCCAAGACATCGACATTCATTTTCTGGAACATCATGAGCCCTTTCCGGGCATCCAGCACAGCAACTTCCTGCGGGGTCGTCACAACCACGGCACCTGTTATCGGAGCTTTCTGGGAAAGCGTGAGCTGGATATCGCCTGTACCCGGCGGCATGTCAATCAACAGATAATCGAGGTCGTTCCATACTGTCTGCTCAAGGAGCTGCATGAGCGCCTGTGTAATCATCGGCGCCCGCCATGCCAGCGGCTGAACGGAATCCATCATGAAACCGATAGACATCAGCTGCAGCCCATACTGTTCAACCGGATCGAGATGCTCACCGTCCGATGACATCGGCTGTTCGCTGATTCCCATGATGGTCGGCTGTGATGGTCCATAGATATCAGCATCCAGCACCCCGACTTTTGCGCCTTCTGCCGCCAGAGCCAGTGCCAGATTGGCTGTTGTCGTTGATTTACCAACACCGCCCTTCCCCGAAGAGATTGCAATGATGTTCTTGACACCTTTTATTGTCCGGGGACCTGTCTGAAATGCGTGGGTGATAATCCGTGTCGTGATGTTGACCCTGACCGAGCCGACACCATCAACTGCCAGCAATGCGGTCCGTACTTTATCTGCAATGCTGTCATGCAGGCTTTTTGCCGGGTAGCTGAGCTCAATGGTCAGGGATATATCAGCGCCATCAATCACGATGTCTTTCACTGCGTTTGCACTGACATAATCAGTCTTGAGGTTTGGATCGGTTACACCACTTAAAACCTTGAGGATTTCGGCCTGTGTCATTGGCATGGATATTTTCTCCAGTATTTCAGTTAGGTCTGTTTCAGACGACTGCCAAGTGTATCGCAAACCTGCTTTTGCTGTCATTCAGAACGGTCTGCCCCGCTCCGCCGATATATTCGAACCGTCCTGCCATATCCCATCCTTCGACAGCCATATCTGACTGATTGTTTTCACTTGTCTTGCAAAACGGTAAAATGTAGGCTGTCTCATTTTTAGTTTTTTATTTACGGTCAATTATGTCAAGAAAGCTGTTTGTCACGACTGCGCTGCCTTATGCGAATGCGCCATTCCACATCGGTCACATCATGGAATATATCCAGGCTGATATCTGGGTCCGTTATCAACGAATGCAGAAGGATGACGGAAAACAGCGTGAGGTCCATTTCGTTGGTGCTGATGACTGCCACGGCGCACCTATCATGATTGCAGCAGAAAAGGCTGGCAAGACTCCTCAGGAGTTTGTCGCTGATATCGCTGCCGGCCGTGCCGCACCGCTGAACGGTTTTCTGATCAAGTTCGATAACTGGCATTCCACAGATGGTCCATAAAACCATGAACTGTCAAAGAGCATCTATAAACGCCTGCTCGACAAAGGATTGATCTATACCAAAACGATTGAACAGTTCTTTGACCCAGTGAAATCCATGTTCCTGCCTGATCGCTATATCAAGGGCGAATGTCCTAAATGCGGTGCAAAGGACCAGTATGGTGACAACTGCGAAGTCTGCTCCAGTGTTTACACGCCAACCGAACTGAACAATCCTTATTCTGTTCTCACTGGTGCGACACCTGTGATGAAACAGTCTGACCATTATTTCTTCAAGCTTTCTGATCCCCGCTGCAGTGCTTTCCTGAAAGAATGGACATTGGGCAAGGTTGATGGTAAATCCCGCCTGCAGCAGGAAGTTGCAAACAAAGCGAATGAATGGCTTTCCGGTGAGGATGACAAGGCTCTGTCCGATTGGGATATCAGCCGTGATGCCCCTTATTTCGGCATTGAGATTCCTGACGCACCTGGCAAATTCTTCTATGTCTGGCTGGATGCGCCTATCGGCTATCTGGCATCCCTGAAGAATCTGTTTGCCAAGAAAGGGATTGATTTCGAAGCTTTCATGGCTGATCCAGAAACTGAACAGTACCATTTCATCGGCAAGGACATCATCTATTTCCATACACTGTTCTGGCCAGCCATGCTGCACTTTGCTGACCGTAAGGTACCAAACAATGTGTTTGTGCATGGTTTTGTCACCGTGGATGGTGAAAAGATGTCCAAATCCCGTGGCACAGGCATTTCTCCCCTGCGTTATCTGGATATCGGCATGAATCCAGAATGGCTCCGCTACTATCTGGCGGCGAAACTGACTGACCGTGTTGAAGATATCGATTTCACCGGTGACGATTTCATTGCCCGTGTCAATTCTGACCTGATCGGTAAATATGTGAATATCGCGAGCCGTGCATCCGGCTTCATCACCAAACGTTTCGGTGGCCAGCTGAATCTGGGCGAAAATGGTGCAGACACCCCTGTCCTGCAGGCTCTGCGTGCAGAAGCTGATGAAATCTCCGCATGTTATGACCGCCGTGAATTCGGTCGGGCACTGCGTCAGATCATGCATCTGGCAGATGAAGTGAATATCTATGTTGATGCAAACAAACCTTGGGTTCTGGCAAAAGATCCAGAACAGTCTGACAACCTGCAGCAGGTCTGTTCCCGTCTGCTGGAGGCATTCCGCATCCTGACCGTTTACCTGAAACCTGTCCTGCCCGCTATCGCAGAGAAGGTTGAGAAGTTCCTGAATATTGAGCCACTGCAGTGGGATTCCATCCAGACTCCACTGGCAAATGCTCATACCATCAACACCTACGAACATCTGATGCAGCGTGTTGACCAGAAGATGCTGGATGCCCTGTTTGATAAACCTGCGGCTGTTGAAGCACCTAAGGCACAGCAGAAACCAGCACCTAAGAAAAAAGCAGAAGTTCCTGCCGCTCCTGTCCTCAACATTGACCCACTGCCTGTTTCCGAAAATCTTGAGCCTTTGGCTGAAGAAATCACCATTGATGATTTTGCCAAGATTGATATGCGAATTGGCAAGATTGTTGCTTGTGATTATGTTGAAGGTGCGAAGAAACTGCTGCGTCTCTCCATCGATCTGGGCGAAGGACGTATCCGCAACATCTTCTCTGGCATCCGCAGTGCATACCAGCCAGAGGATCTGGTCGGCAAACTGACTGTTGTCGTTGCCAACCTTGCGCCTCGCAAGATGAAGTTCGGTATTTCTGAAGGTATGGTGATGGCGGCATCGCAGGATGGCGATGATGGCATCTACCTGCTGGAACCTCTGTCTGGCGCAAAACCAGGCATGCGGTTGAGTTAATCTATCAAGGAGTCATAAGACACATATGGGCATAACTGTCAGCGAAGCCTCGGAGGAGGACGCGCCGCTTATCGCGGAATTAACACGTAAAGCATGGGAGGGGCGTTGCCCTGCAAACGCCCATGGTCATCTGGACACAGCAGACAAGGTATTGTCTGACCTTCATGAAGGTGGAGCTTTCATCTTGTGGGTGGATGACAAACCTGCGGGATCTGTCCGTTGGGCACCAACCGATGAGGATGATGAAATCTGGAAAATCCGTCGTCTGGGCGTCCTCCCTGAATATGCTGGCAAAAATCTCTCCCAGTATCTGATTGAAGCCTGTGTCAATCAGGCGCAGCTTTCCGATATCGATGAACTGCGTCTGTTCCTGAATCCTTGGATGGAGCCTATGACCCGTTTTTATGAAGCTTATGGTTTCGAACCTGCTCCTGAGATTGAGTTCACTGCACGCAATCCGCTGGATCCCCCTCCAATCATGATGCGGAAGCTGTTGGATCATTAATCACCCTATTCTTATGATTCAATTCAAATTCGACCATCGTTATGTTTCTGACATCGATCAGATATTGAGAAAGCCAGAGCAGGAAAAGCAGACTCAATCCATTGATTCTGTTCAAGAAAACAGCAAAGCGGCAATACAACTCTTGCATGAGAGCGATTTACCTTTTGCTTTGAAAAAACATAACAATGCGTCCAAGGCATCTCTTTAAACCTCTGCACATTTCTCTGCTTTGAGCTGTCACCATGGCTGAATCCGATCTGTTCCGCGATGACTCATCCAGTCAGGCTATCGCCCATCTCTACGGACAGCCTTTGGCGGATCTGCCAGAGGATCTTTTCATTCCACCAGAGGCGCTGGAGATTTTTCTTGAGGCATTTGAAGGTCCTCTTGACCTTCTGCTGTATCTGATCAGACGCCAGAATTTCAATATCCTTGATATTCCGATGGCGGCATTGACCGCACAGTATCTGCAGTATGTGGAACGCATCCGCAAGCGGAAACTGGAACTTGCCGGGGAATATCTGCTGATGGCTGCGATGCTGGTTGAGATCAAGTCCCGCATGCTGCTGCCTCGCCCCAGTCTTGAATCTGATGATGAGGCTGAGGATCCGCGCGCTGAACTGGTGCGGCGTCTGCTCCAATATGAGCAGATGAAGCGCGCCGCCCTTCAACTGGATGAACTGCCACGCCTTGACCGTGACTTTTTCAGTGCCAGCGCCAAGATGGTGTTTTCCGATGAGCAGGTGCTTCCGATTGTCACAGCTGAGGCGTTACAGCTTGCCCTGCTGAATATGATTGAGCGGGCAAAACTGAGTGCCCGCCATACCATCACCAAACAGGAACTTTCTGTCCGTGAGCATATGACGCTTATCCTGCGACAACTTCAGGAAGGACATTTTGTCGAATTTTCCCAGCTGTTTGATGTGTCAGATGGAGTTGCTGTGGTGATTGTGCATTTTCTGGCTGTCCTTGAACTTGCGAAGGAATCCTTGATCCAGATTACGCAGGATGGCAGTGACTCGCCGATTTTTGTCCGCATTTCCAACTCCAAGCAAATTACCCTCTTTTCCGAATAAATCTGCGATGTTTTCCAAGACCCCCTCTTCTGTGCTTTACAACACTCTCCCCTGCGAAAAGAACGGTCAGGTTGACCCCTATTGGCTTTAAGCACAGAATAGCGTTTTGTTTTTCAATTTCTTTGAGATACCGGATACACCATGAAAGTCGTTCATACCATTGAAGACCTGCACGCTGCTGTGCGCGATCTGAAGAACATCACCCTGGTCCCAACCATGGGTAATCTCCATGACGGTCATATTTCTCTGATGAAACTGGCAAAACAGCAGGGCGGTCCTGTTGTCGCATCAGTTTTTGTGAACCGCCTGCAGTTCGGGCCAAACGAGGATTTTGACACTTATCCACGCACTTTCCAGGCTGATGCAGAAAAACTGGAAAAAGCCGGTGTTGATATCGTTTTCGCACCAAGTGAGAAGGATATGTACCCTGTTCCTCAGGAATATATGGTCACACCTCCAGCAAGTCTTGCCGGCATTCTGGAAGGTTATTTCCGTCCAGGATTCTTTGATGGTGTCGCGACTGTCGTGATGAAGCTGTTCTGTGCCGTACGCCCAACCAAGGCTGTTTTCGGCAAGAAGGTTTACCAGCAGCTGATGATTATCCGCCGCATGGCTGAACAGTTTGCCCTGCCTATCGAAATCATCGGCGCTGAAATCAACCGTCAGGAAAATGGTCTGGCACGCTCTTCCCGTAATGGCTATCTGTCTGAGGCTGAACTGGCAGAGGCGCCTAACCTGAATAAGATCCTTCAGGCCGCTGTCGATCAGGTCCGTGGTGGCAACCAGGATATCGATGCGATTGAAAAACAGGCTATGGATGCCCTGAAAGCACGTGGCTGGAATCCTGATTATGTTTCCATCTGCCGTCAGTACAATCTGCAGAAACCAACTGCAGAAGAAGTTGCGAACAAGGAACCTCTGGTCATCCTGACTGCGGCAACCATCGGCACAACCCGCCTAATCGACAATATCGAAATCTGATTTCTTCAGAAAATACTGAAATCTTCTCAACGGTATTCTGATAAATACCTGATTTCACTCAAAGGCGACAGATACATTCTGCCGCTTTTTTTGTTATGCTTACAGTATGGAATCTGTTTATGGCTCTTGTGTTGGGACCACTATGTTGAAGCGTTTTTTCTCTGGTTTTCTGGCTATCATAACGGTCTGTGTATTGTTATCGGGTTGCTCGAAACCCGATGTTGTGAAACCTGAGACGGTTGTCGAACAGCATATCCATGCGGTTGCTGCAGGCAATTTTGAGGCAGCCATGAAATCTGTCCATATCCCGGAGGAAGTCAAGGATACCGCTACTTATCAGAATCAGGTCAGGGCAATCCTGATGCGGGACAAGGAAAATCTGGATAACCGTTCCGGCCTGCTGAGTGTCACAATCAATGATGTGCTGACGCAGTTCACCAATGGCACGATCAAGGATGGACAGCCTGATTTCATCAAACGGAAAGATGCTGATAAGGGAACAACCGCCATTGTCCGTGCACAACTGGAATTTACTGACCATTCTTACCAGGAGGTCATCTATCCATTGAAGCATAC
>CAZHQM010000085.1:0-7098 GCA_964534155.1 uncultured Oxalobacter sp. | reverse complement strand
ACTTCGATTGGCGTATCGATGCGCAGCAGGACTTCAACAGTCTGGGAAGAACCATCTGCACGGTGGATAACCAGCTGAGCCTTCTGCTGAGGCTGGATATTGTCCAGACCCTTCAGGTCGAAGGTTTCAGTGCCATCCAGACCCAGAGACTGTGCGCTGTCACTGCCAGTGAACTGCAGAGGCAGAACAGCCATACCGATCAGGTTGGAGCGGTGGATACGTTCGAAAGAACGGGCAACAACCGCCTTCACGCCCAGCAGCTGGGTACCTTTAGCTGCCCAGTCACGGGAAGAGCCAGTACCGTATTCCTCGCCACCGATGACAATCGCAGGCGTCTTCGCAGCCTGATACTTCATCGCTGCATCAAAGATTGACATTTCTTCACCGGATGGCTGATACAGGGTATAGCCACCTTCACGGCGGTTGCCATTTTCCATTGGAGGCAGCATCAGGTTCTTGATACGGACATTGCCGAAAGTACCGCGCATCATCACTTCATGGTTGCCACGGCGGGAACCGAAAGAATTGAAGTTCAGCTTGGTGATGCCATGCTCAATCAGCCACTGACCAGCAGGGCTCTTCTCCTGGATGGAACCAGCAGGGGAGATGTGGTCGGTTGTGACAGAATCACCGAAAATCGCCAGAGGGCGTGCACCACTCAGGTTGCCGACAGCTGGACCTGCTTCCATGGTGAAACCATCGAAGTAAGGAGGTTCAGCAATATAAGTGGATTCTGGCCAGTCATAGACATCACCGGTCGCAAAGCCGGAAATCGCCTGCCACAGTTCACCTGGGGCATTCTTGATATTGCTGTAATTTGCCTGGAAAGAAGGCGCATCCAGAGCCAGTGCAACCAGATCCGCAACTTCGTGGGAAGAAGGCCAGATATCTTTCAGATAGACATCCTTGCCATCCTTGCCCTTGCCAAGCGGTTCCTTGGTCAGGTCACGGGTCACATTGCCGGCGATTGCATAGGCAACAACCAGTGGAGGAGATGCCAGGAAGTTTGCACGGATGTTCGCATGGATACGTGCTTCAAAGTTACGGTTGCCGGACAGGACAGCCGCCGCAACGATATCGTTCTTGGTGATCGCTTCATTGATGGCTGGAGTCAGGTCACCGGCATTGCCGATACAGGTGGTGCAGCCATAAGCTGCGACATTGAAGCCCAGTTGTTCCAGATAAGGCAGCAGGCCTGCTTTCTGCAGATAGCCGGTCACGATACGGGAACCAGGAGCCAGGGAAGTCTTGATGTTAGGATAAACTTTCAGACCAGCCTCGACAGCCTTCTTCGCCAACAGACCCGCAGCCAGCAGGACAGCAGGGTTACTGGTGTTGGTGCAGGAAGTGATTGCCGCAATGACAATATCACCGTTCTTCAGGTCATTGCCGTCAGCGGTCTTGTAAACAGTATTCAGGTCTTCTGGTTTCTTGTTGAAGCCACCGTCAGCGACAGGCATGCTGAACAGCTCGCCGAAACGGTTCTTCAGGTTGCCCAGTTCAATGCGGTCCTGTGGACGGCGAGGGCCGGCAACAGAAGAAGTGACAGTGCTCAGGTCCAGATTGACAACACGGGTGTAGTCGATCTGACCAGCCTTAGGAATACCATACAGATCCTGAGCCTTGAAGTAAGAAGCCAATGCATTGACTTCATCCTCGGTACGGCCGGTATTCTTCATGAAGCTGATGGTTGCATCGTCAACAGGGAAGAAACCGATGGTTGCACCATATTCAGGCGCCATGTTGGAAATGGTTGCACGGTCGGTTGCAGACAGGGATGCAGCACCTTCACCGAAGAATTCGACAAACTTGCCGACAACCTTTTCCTTACGCAGGATTTCAGTGATGGTCAGGACCAGGTCGGTTGCTGTACAGCCTTCCGGCAGCTTGCCGGTCAGGTTCATACCGATGACATCCGGTGTCAGGAAATAGACTGGCTGACCCAGCATGCCTGCCTCAGCCTCGATACCGCCAACACCCCAGCCGACAACACCGACACCATTGATCATGGTGGTGTGGGAGTCAGTGCCGACCAATGTGTCTGGATAATAGATCTCACCCAGTTCAGCATCCAGCTTCTTGTGGACACCACGTGCGAGGTATTCCATATTGACCTGATGGACAATGCCGAAACCAGGAGGCACAACACCGAAAGTATCGAAAGCCTGCATACCCCATTTCATGAACTGGTAGCGTTCCTTGTTACGGGAGAACTCCAGCTTCATGTTCAGGTCAACAGCATCAGGGCGTGCGAAATGGTCAATCTGGACGGAATGGTCAACAACCAGGTCGACAGGAACCAGCGGTTCAATCTTCTTGGGATCCTTGCCGGTGCGTGCAGCGACATTGCGCATCGCAGCCAGGTCAACCAGCAGAGGAACACCGGTGAAGTCCTGCAGGACAACACGGGAAACCACAAAAGGAATCTCATTCACACGTTCTGCTGTTGGCTGCCAGTTTGCCAGCTGACGGACATGCTCTTCAGTGATCTTCTGGCCGTCGCAGTTACGCAGGACAGATTCCAGGACAATACGGATAGAAACAGGCAGACGGGAAACATTGATTCCCAGAGATTTGCCCAGTTCAGGGATGGAGTAATACCGACCTTCTTTCCCTGCGGAAATCGTGAACGGCTTGAAAGTGTTTTTTACAAAATCAGACATATGTCTCCCCTATGCAGAAAACATATGCCGGTGTTTTCTGCCATTTCCAAAATTAAAAGACAATCTTAGTAAGAAGTCTTTCTGACAACTTTATTTTTACGTGCCGCCTGAGCTCGTTCCTCGGCTTTCTGTCTGTTCATCTCGGCTTGGAACCGTTGCTGTTCAGCATTACGGCATTCAGTCAGGACTGGTTTGCCGTTCTTGAAATCAATCAGCTGGGTCAGGTTCGCTGCACCGATATAGGTCAGCTTTGCATTGGTTTCAAAGCGTTCTGCATTGGTGACAGAAGAAACCCGGTACATACGCTGCTTGGAACCCGCATAGTCAAGAATGGCATAACTCCTGTCATCAGGATCACGGTACAGGGTAAAGGACTTGCCCATTTCGCAGTAATAACGGTCAGCATACAGACCTGCAGTGCTGTTTGCGGCTGGAGCCGCAACAGGCGCCTTATTCGCAGGAGCCCTGTTCCTGATGGTTCTAACAGATTTAGCCTTTGCTTTTGCAGGCGCTGCCTGTGCTGCCCCGTAGGTCATTGGCAGAACCAGCCCTGCTGCAACAAGAAGAGTCGCCAGTTTTTTATGCATGATAATAAGCCTCGAACAAAAATGTACGGATACTTTGGAATGATAATCGTGGCGTACTCATCACCGCAAGCATTATTGATGCCAGAATACCGAATGCAGGTGGATAAAGCGCCGATAGGGGCAGAAACAAGACAGGGCATCTGAAATCAATCAGATGCCCTGCAGAAATGAGGCAGCAGTCAGCTAGGCCTGAAACTTAATACAGACCAG
Source organism: uncultured Oxalobacter sp. (assembly GCA_964534155.1). Classification (GTDB taxonomy): domain Bacteria; phylum Pseudomonadota; class Gammaproteobacteria; order Burkholderiales; family Burkholderiaceae_D; genus Oxalobacter. Next base: position 3,638 of record CAZHQM010000085.1, on the reverse strand, counting down.
CCTGGCGTCCACGTTCCTGTGCAAGCGCCAGCAGCACATCGACAGTCGGTGTCGCAATACCGGTCAGACGGCCCAGTTCCTGGACAACGGTCACCAGTGCGTCGAGTTCCAGCGAGCGGTTCCGTTCAAGATCCTGCAGCATGGACATCTTATGTCCAACTGCTTTCCCTGCGACATCCAGACGGCGGTCGATGAATTTCTCTGGAATAAACACATTGAGTGCCTCTGTAACTGCCTTGGTCTCATACATGGCAGATTTGCAGACCTCACGCAGTGCACCGGAAGTGATCTTATCCAATGGTGCATGGGTCAATGCGCTGATCGGGTTGTAGCAGACATTGCCCCACAGTTTCAGCCAGACATTCCAGCGGATCGCATCACGGATCGGTGCGTCAAAGCCGGCATCAGTCAGGATTTTCTGGAGAGTCTTGATACGTTCAGACTCTGAGCCATCTGGTTCACCGATGATGAACCGGTTGAATTTCTCATGTCGGATGACCCCAGGGGCAATCACCTCGCAGGCAGGATCGACAACACAGCCGATGGCACGTTCAGGACCGATCAGGTTCCATTGTTTTGCGCCTGGGTCGACAGATTCCAGATGGCGGCCTTCGTACTGGCTTCCTTCTTTGTAGAAATACCACCAAGGAATCCCGTTCATGGCGGTCACCATGACAGTATCAGGACCCAGCAGAGGGGCAAACTGTTCTGCTGATTCAAATGACTGGTTGGCTTTCAGTGCACAGATAATATAATCCTGTGGACCGAAGTCGGCAGGATTGTCACTTGCAGGAATCTTCACATTCTTGACCTGGCCATTGGTATGCAGGGTCAGACCATTCTTTTTAATTGCTTCAAGGTGTGCCCCACGGGCAACAACACAGACATCATAGCCGGCAGAAGCAATCTCGACCGCCATGTAGCCACCGATAGCGCCTGCGCCAAAAATACAGATTTTCATCAGTTTCTCCTCTGTCAAAGAAATATTTTGAATCAATCAATGATGTTCAGTATACACAGCCGTTATTTATATGCATAATATTTTTTGTATTTTTACAAATATGATTTGCATATAAATTATGGATGTTCGTCAGTTACGCTATTTCTGCGCGATTGCAGAAGAAGGTCAGATCAGCCGTGCGGCAAAACGCCTGCATATTGCACAGCCACCATTGAGCCAGCAGCTCAAGCAGCTTGAAGAAGAGCTGGGTGTCAATCTCGTTGAGCGTAATACCCGCCATCTGGCGCTGACCGAGGCAGGGCACCAGTTCTATCAGCGGGCAACCCAGATCATCAGCCTGATGCAGACTGCTGCAAATGAAGTGCGTGATATTGGTCTGGGACTGAGTGGCACACTGTCGATCGGCAGTCTCCCGGCGGTCGGGGCGCGTTATGTGCCGGACCGGATCAGGCAGTTCCATGAATCTTTCCCTGAAATCCGTTTCCGCTGGCGCGAAGGCAATACCTACCGGATGCTCGAACTGCTTGAAAAAGACCTGGTCGAGGTCGCCATGGTGCGTCTGCCGGTTCCAATGGGCAACTACGAATCCAAGCTGATCCTGACCGAGCCATGGGTGGTTGCATCATCAGCTACGGATTCACGCTGGCACCAGCGCAGGACAGTGCGCCTTCAGGAACTGTCCAACGTGCCCCTGATCCTGATGCACCGTCAGGAAGGCATCTTCTGTCACGACATGGCAGTCAATGAGATGGAATCCCGGGGAATATCCGCGAACATTGTCTGCGAAAGCGACAACATATCCGCCATCCTCTCGCTGGTTGAGCGGGGAGTCGGTCTTGCCGTGCTGCCTGAGTCCACCCTCTCGATACGCCCGAGAGATGATTTCCACTGCATGTCGGTCTCAGACTGTGAGCTGCGTTCCTCCGTTGCACTCATCTGGAAAAAGAACCGCCGCCTTTCCCGTGCGGCCGAGATCTTCATCGGCATGTTTGATTAGTGGACTGGGTTACAATACCGCCTGACTTAATTACGGATTCCAATCATGCTCAGTTACCGCCATGTCTTTCACGCAGGCAACCATGCCGATGTGCTCAAGCACATTGTCCTGCATCAGACCCTGCTTTACCTCCGCCAGAAAGAAGCCCCTTTCTTCTATATTGACACCCACGCAGGGGCAGGCGCCTATGCGCTGAACAGTGACCAGGCAAGAAAAAGCGGTGAGTCCCGCGATGGGATTTTCCGTCTGCTGGAGGCAAAGAATCTCCCAGAAGCCGTTCAGGAATACCTGAGTCTGGTCAAGGCAATCAATCCGGGCAAAAAACTGACACGTTACCCGGGCTCACCATGCATTGCAGAACTGCTGCTGCGTGAGCAGGACCGTATCCGCCTGTTCGAGATGCACCCGACCGACACCAAGATCCTGCAGGAAAACATCCGCCTGTGGGCAGAGCTGAAAACAATACCGAAGCCGGAGCGCGGTAAAAGGATCATCGTGGAACGGAAAGACGGCTTCACCTCCCTGAAATCCCTGCTGCCGCCACCATCAAGACGGGCGGTCGTCCTGATCGATCCATCGTATGAAGTCAAGCAGGATTACCAGAGTGTCCTGACAGCACTGGCAGAAGCCCAGAAACGCTTTCCGACAGGAACCTATCTGGTCTGGTACCCGATACTCCAGCGGGTGGAATCCAGACGCTTTGCCGGTCAGCTCAAAGACAGCACCGGGAAAGAATGGCTCAACATCACCCTGCGCATCGCCCACCCAGTGCCAGACGGCACAGGCTTTGTTGCCAGTGGCATGTTCATCATCAACCCACCATGGAAACTCAGGGAGCGGCTGGAAGAAACCATGCCATCACTCGTTGAGCTCCTGGGCAAGGATGATGGCGCGGACTACGCCATCGAATCAGGTGCAGCCTGACAGCAACTCCTGACAGGCGTTATTCGCTCAGGAACAGGAAGACAGTCGGCTTCCGCTGGAAATCAGGCAGTCTGCCCTGGTTCAGCCGCTTGCGCCATGCCGCAACAGTCAGGGTCTCGATGGATTCATCAGGCAAGGTGATGTCGGTGGCAACACACAGCCGTGTATTCGGTTTGCATGCCGCACACAGAGCCTTCAGCAGGGGCTCATTCCGGTAAGGGGTCTCAATGAACATCTGCGTCTGATGGTCCAGCTTTGACCGCTCCTCCAGCTTGCGGATCCGCTTTGTCCGCTGCTCGTTGTCGGTCGGCAGATAGCCGTTGAACGCAAAGCTTTGTCCATTCAGCCCACTTGCCATCAGCGCTAGCAGCAGGGAAGAAGGGCCGACCAGCGGTCTGACCGCAATCCCTTTCTCATGCGCAAGCCTGACAAGATCCGCCCCGGGGTCGGCAACAGCAGGCACACCCGCCTCAGAAATCAGCCCGGCATCCCGTCCTGCCTGCAGGGGTTCCAGCAGGGCTGGCAATGCCGACCTGGCAGTCTTGACACTCAGTTCCGCCATCTCAATCTGCTGGAGAGGCTGTTTTAAAGGATAAATCTCCGCAACACGTTTCAGGTGTACCCGTGCAGTCTTGGCATTCTCGACAATGAAATAATCCAGCAGGGCAGACGTGCGGATCACCATGTCAGGAACAATGCCTTGCAGATCGCCGCCGGTCTGGCTGGCACCCAAAGTGTTGGGAATCAGATACAGTG
>CAZHQM010000084.1:0-7183 GCA_964534155.1 uncultured Oxalobacter sp. | reverse complement strand
GCGGTATCCTGCCTTATGTCCTGAGACAGCTGCTGGCTGCCTGATTCCCGGAATCCGGACAACAGCGATAAGGGAAACCTGTGAAAGGGTTTCCCTTTTTTCATGTCAGGCAATGGTGTTTTCGTCCAAGGTCTGTAATCCAGTCCTGTTTTGTAATACAGTTGCAGTATCGGCATTTTTCTCAGGGATTCATTGTGAGCACTTCTTTTTTCCAGCATCTGAAAAAGCTTTCGATTGCCTGCGCCCTGGCGGCTGCTTCATTGTCAGCCCCTGCCATGGCAGATGATTTCGATGCGGCGGTTGATATGTATCAGAACAATCAGCGGACCGAGGCTATCGGCCTGTTCCAGAAGCTGGCAGACAAGCATGATCCCCGTGCGGAGTATGTGCTGGGCATCCTTTACCAGAACGGTATTTCTGTAAAGACATCTCCAGAGCTGGGTATCCGGCTGATTACCGAATCCGCCGGACATGGGTATTCACGCGCGCAGAATTATCTGGGTTCGCTGTATTACGAAGGTACAACCGTCAAACAGGATTACAAGGCGGCGTTCCATTGGTATGAGCTGGCGGCACGGCAGGGAGACCCTGATGCTGAGTACAACCTGAGTGTGCTTTATGCCTATGGTGATGGCATTGAACAGGATTACCAGACTGCGGTTTACTGGCTGCGTAAGGCCGCCCAGCAGAAGGTGCCTGATGCTGAATTTGCACTGGGGCTAGCCTATGAGCTGGGTCTGGGTATCGAGCCCAACAAGAAACAGGCTGTTTACTGGTATGGCAAGGCCGGGAAGCATGGCTATGACCGGGCAGAAAACAAGATCGGCTCGCTTTATGCCAAGGGCAATATCATCGGTCAGGATGGTTCGAAGGCTTTTCTCTGGTTTGCCCGTGCCGCAGGCAAGGGTTACGACAAGGCACAGTACAACCTTGGCGTGATGTATGAGAAGGGTATCGGTGTCGAGGCAGACAGGAAAGCCGCCATCACCTGGTTCAAGAAGGCTGCCGCCCAGGGCAATCCTGATGCCAAGAAGAAGCTGAAGGCTTACGGCATCAAGGGCTGATTTCCCGCTGGATCCTGCCGGTTCCTGCAGGCATCGTTCTGACGGATGTGGAATATTCCTTTTTCTCCCAAAGAATCATCAGTTTATCTCCAAGATGTTTTTTGGTAGAATGGTAATTTCGTGTCCTGTCAGTGCAATATTCTTTGCTGACACATTTCACTGACGGTCTTTCTGACTGGAACCTGCACTGTTTTCTGGCAGGTTGAGCGTTATCTGCCATCTGATGATGGCACGATATATGCAGAATGAAAAAGGGTTGGCTTTGATTGCCCCAGTCCTTTTGTATCACTGTAATAGATATGAACAACAACGTAGTACATCAATCATCCTTGGAAAACTCTCCTGAAAGAGAAGATATCCGGATGCTGGGCAGACTGCTCGGCGAAGTGATCCGTGAGCAGGAGGGTGATGACATTTACAATCTGGTGGAACAGGTCCGCCGGAAGGCTGTCAGCCTGAGACGCAGCCCTAATCCTGTCGCATCTGATGACCTGAAGAATATGCTCAGATATCTGGGACGCAACCATGCGATTTCCGTTGTCCGTGCATTCTCCTATTTTTCCCATCTTGCGAATATCGCTGTCGACAAGCACGACAACCTGGCATACCGCAATGGCTGTATTGCTGGCGATGCACCGCCAAAGGGCAGTATGGCTTATGTGCTGGACCTGTTGGACAAGGCAAATGTGCCTGGCGCAGAAATCAAGAAGATGCTGCAGGACCATACCTTCATCTGCCCTGTCCTGACTGCGCACCCTACTGAAATCCAGCGCAAAAGTACCCTGGACAAGGAACGCGAGATCTCTCGCCTGCTGACCGAACACGACCATAACCTGACTCCCCGTGAACGCAAAACCAACCGGGAAATGCTCAAGGCAAATATCGCTTCCCTGTGGCAGACCCGTATGCTCCGTAATTCGAAGCTGTCTGTCATCGATGAAATCGAGAATGCGCTGTCTTACTATGAGCTGACTTTCCTGCGTGAACTGCCTGCCCTGTATCATGCCATCCAGGAAGAGCTGGAAGAACGCTATCCAGAAAGTGCTGATGGTATTCCTGCGCCAGGCTCCGAGGCCCGCTATCTGCAGATGGGCTGCTGGATTGGCGGTGACCGTGACGGTAATCCGAATGTCAACGCTGACACAATGCTTCAGGCGCTGGAAAGCCAGTCTCATGTCATCATGAATTTCTATCTCCATGAAGTCCATGAACTGGGTCGCGAGCTGGCGGTCTCCGCCCTGCTGAACCGTGTGAATCCAGAGGTGCTGACACTGGCGGATATGTCTTCCGACGATTCTGAACACCGTGTGGATGAACCATACCGCCGTGCGCTGATCTATATCTACAACCGTCTGGCTGCCACTGCCCGCCTGTTCGGCATGACTGCTCTGCCTCGTGAAGAGGTCGGTGAGGATGCGCCTTACAGCACTGCTGAAGAATTTGCGGCTGACCTGCAGATCCTGATTGATTCCCTGACAGACAACGCCGGCAAACTGGTTGTCAGAATCCGGCTGGGGGCTTTGAAAGCTGCGGCTGACATCTTTGGTTTCCATCTGGCATCCCTGGATATGCGTCAGAGCTCTGATGTCCATGAACGTGTCCTGACCGAAGTGTTTGCGACTGCGAAGGTGGTTTCCAACTATGGTGATCTTTCCGAAGAAGAAAAGATCAAGCTGCTGGTTGAAGAACTGGGCAAACCCCGTCTGCTCTATTCTCCATTTGCAGAATATTCCGAGGAAACCACCTCTGAGCTGCGCATCCTGCGCACCGCACGGAAGATCCGCGAGAAATACGGTGCCCGCGCAATCACGAACTATATTATTTCCCACACTGAGACCGTTTCCGACATTCTGGAACTGCTGGTGCTCCAGCGTGAGGGTGGTCTGCTGCATCCGAAGAAATCTGATGATGACGGCACGATTTACGGCTGGGATGATGCTGAGCTGGATCTGCATCCGATTCCACTGTTCGAGACGATTCCCGATCTGCGCCAGTGCGATACCATCATGAGTACGGTCCTGGCGATTCCGTTTGTGCGCCAGCTGATCCGTGGCCAGGGCGACCTGCAGGAAATCATGCTGGGTTATTCCGACTCCAACAAGGATGGCGGCTATACCACTTCCAACTGGGAGCTGTACAAGGCAGAACGCCAGCTGGTCAAGCTGTTCCGTGAGCTGAAGATTACCCTGCGCCTGTTCCATGGCAGAGGCGGTACGGTCGGCCGTGGCGGTGGTCCAACCTATGAAGCGATCCTGGCACAGCCACACGGCACCGTGAACGGTCAGATCCGTCTGACTGAACAGGGTGAAATGATTGCATCCAAATTCGCCGATCCTGAAATCGGCAACCGCAATCTGGAACTGCTGGTCGGCTCAACCCTGGAAGCATCCCTTGTTCCTGAGGATACCTCCCCAGAATATATTGCGAAGATTGAAGCTTTTGAAAAAGCCTTTGAAGAAATCTCTGAACTGGCTTATCAGGCTTACTGCAAGCTGGTCTATCAGACTCCGGGCTTCACTGACTATTTCTTTGAGTCCACTCCGATTACTGAGATTGCCGCCCTGAATATCGGTTCCCGTCCTTCTTCCCGTAAGAAGACTCGACGGATTGAGGACCTGAGAGCGATTCCTTGGAGTTTCTCCTGGGCGCAGTGCCGTGTCCTGCTGCCAGGCTGGTTCGGTTTCGGCTCTGCAATCACCCAGTGGATTGACGAGGAAGATCCTGCGGAAAAAGCCCGCAAGATTGCCCTGCTCAAGGAAATGTATGCGGAATGGCCGTTCTTCGAATCCACCCTCTCCAATATGGACATGGTGCTTGCGAAGACCGATCTGACCATTGCTTACAGCTACTCTGAACTGGTCAAGGATGCGAACCTGCGTGAAACCGTGTTCTCCGCTATCTGCGAGGAACATAAACGCACCCTGAACAGTTTTGAGATCATCACGAATGAGAGAGACCGTCTGGTCAACAACCCGAATCTGGCACGTGCCCTGAGAGACCGTCTGGCATACATCGATCCGTTGAACCATCTGCAGGTTGAGCTGATCAAACGCCACCGTAATCCGAACGGCAACCCAGAAAACATGGATGCCCGCGCAACCCGTGGTATCCATCTGACCATCAACGGTATTTCTGCCGGTATGCGTAATACCGGCTGATCAGGGGATTTTTCAGAAATGACCTGTACCACAAACGGCGCGCCATTGGATGACAGCGGTACGCCGCTTTTTTATATCCATCATGGACAGACAGCAGAAATTGTCCTAAACCAGCCTGAGCGGCTGAATGCGATGACTGCCGATATGTGGCACCGTCTGGACAGAATCGTTTCACTGCTGTCAGAAGATAATCAACTGCGGTGCATCGTAGTGAAAGGTGCTGGCGGAAAAGCCTTCTGTCCAGGATGCGACATTTTCGAGTTTGAATCCATCCGCTATACCGCTGAACAGGGGAAGGTTTACGGCAAGATCATGCATGATGCGTTTACCGCTATGCAGAACTGCCCTATTCCCCTGATTGCCCAGATACAGGGTGTCTGTGTCGGTGGCGGATTGGATATCGCCGCCTTATGTGACCTGCGCATCTGCGGAAAGTCTTCCCGCTTTGGCATCCCTATCAAGAACCTTGGGATTGTGATGGCGTATGAGGAGCTTTCTCCAATACTGGAAATCACGCATAAGAACACGATGCTTGAGATGCTGCTGACTGGGCGTATCTACAACGCCGAGGAGGCTTTTGAACGGCATCTGGTCACACGGGTTATCGAGGATGATGCCCTAGAGGCAATTGTGCAGAAAACAGTCGCAGATATTGTGTCAGGGGCACCTTTGTCCGCACGATGGCACAAGTCTTTCCTCCGCAATCTGGTCAGTGGAAAAACATTGACGGAGACTGACCGCGATGTGTGCTATGAATGTTATGACACGGATGACTACCATGCGGGCTGTGAGGCTTTTAAAGTCCACAGGAGAGCGGTATTTAGGGGAAATAATTCTTATTGAAAATGGGAGGCAAGCGCCTCCCATTTTTTATTCCTTGTCTTTCTCTTTCATGTACTTCGACAGGTACACACTCTGCCCGATGACAAAGGCTATCATCAGCCCCATGCCACCGAACAGCTTGAAGCTGACCCATGTCGAGGTGGCGAACCCGCCCCAGAATGCGACATAGAGATTGAGGATACCCATCACAGCAAAGAAGAGTATCCAAGCCATGTTGAGTTTTCCCCAGACCTGATCAGGCAGTTGGACTTTCTTTTCCATCATGGTGCGGATCAGGTTCTTCTTGAACAAAGCACTTGCTCCGAACAGGATGACCGCAAACAGCCAGTACAGGACTGTCGGTTTCCATTTGATGAATTCCTCACTGCCGAAGTAGATGGTTGCGCCGCCGAAGACGACCACGACAATGACAGAAATCCAGAGCGTTGCCTCGATTTTCTGTTTTCTGACAAGCAACCAGACAATCTGCAGGATGCTGGCAATAACCGCCAGGGATGTTGCAATGAGAATGGGAACGGACTGTTCAGGAACACTCTGCCCTGATGTGAAAACAGACAGGTATTTATCCGCTATCGCCTGCGCCGATGCGATGTGTTTTTCTGCCCATGAGAATGAGACAAAAAACAGGATAATCGGCAATAAATCAAAGAGGAACTTCATTTTTGTTTTCTAAACTTTCCAGTTTCGGCATATGGCCGAAGTCTTATGAATCAATCCTTTCAAAGACCGCCATCGATTCAACATGGGATGTATGCGGGAACATATTGACCACGCCCGCCAACAGGAGACAGTATTTGCCTGAACCAACCAGGATGCCTGCATCGCGCGCCAATGTGGATGGGTTACAGGAGACATAGACCATGCGTTTTGGACGGTACTGTGCGTCTTCGTCTGTAATGTCCGCCAGTGTCTGGCAGAGTGCCATTGCGCCGTCTCTTGGTGGATCGATCAGGATACGGTCGAACGGTTTGAGTTCTTTCCATTCCCCAACGGTCATCTCGAAGAGGTTGCGTTCACGGAAGGTTGTCTTATCCTGCAGACCATTGAGCACAGCATTTTCCTGCGCACGTTTCGTCAGGATGGCGCTGCCCTCGATACCGACAACTTCTTTTGCCTGACGGGCGATTGGCAGGGAGAAGTTACCCAGACCACAGAACAGGTCAGCGACACGGTCTTCTGGCTGGATCTGCAGCAGTCTCAGTGCACGGGAAACCAATACCTGATTGATGTGGTAGTTGACCTGGGTGAAGTCGCCTGGCTTGAATGGCATGGTGACTTCAAATTCTGGCAGGACATACTGCAGCTGGTTTTCTTCTGGATAGTACAGACGGACGGTATCAGGACCTTTTGTCTGGAGCCACCACTGGATGTTATGGTCATCTGCAAATTTCTTGAGCTTGACCTCATCTTCTGCTGTCAATGGTGCCATGATTCGGAGCAGCAGTGCGGTGATTGGACGGACACCATCACTGCCGATTGCCACTTCAATCTGTGGAATCTGCTTGAAGAGAGTGAGTGATGCAATCAGTTCACGCAGAGGCACCAACAGGTCAGACATGTGTCTTGGCAGCACATGGCATTCTGTCATGTCGGTGATATAGCGGGACTGTCTTTCACGGAACCCGACCAGGACACCGCCTTTCTTAGGAACGTAGTTGACGGAAAGGCGTGCACGGAAACGGTATCCCCAGTATGGACCATGGATAGGTGGCAGCAGGTTTTCTGCCTTGACCTTACCGATGTGCCAGAGGTTGTCTTCCAGTACCCGCTGTTTGACAGCGACCTGGGCAGATGGCTCAAGGTGCTGCATGGAGCAGCCGCCACAACGCCCGAAATAAGGACATTTTGGTTCGACACGCTGGGAGGATGCTTTATGAATAGCAACCATCTTTGCCTGTTCCCAACGCTTTTTGTTCTTCCAGGTTTCTGCGGAGACAGTCTCACCAGAGAGTGCACCTTCGACAAAAACGACTTTGCCGCTTATCGTGCCATCTTCTTCCGGCAGATAGCCAACGCCCCTGCCTTCTGCATCCAGGGAATGGATCTTAACGATATTGATTGTTGAGTTTGCCATGCGTGTTCTTATACAAATGAACGGCACGCCCTTCCTGACAAGAG
>CAZHQM010000083.1:0-7258 GCA_964534155.1 uncultured Oxalobacter sp. | reverse complement strand
GAAAACAGGGAAAAGTCTCTAATTTTGCTTGTTACTAAAACTGGGATGGTTACACGAGGACGATTGAGACCGCCTGATCATATAGTGGATCAATCGGCTTTTTCCCATGCCGCTCTCTAAGCTCTTGGTTAGCACTTTCAATTTCTGCATCAGAGGTCTGAATGATGTCATCCTCGATCAGTTCGTACTTAGTATTCATCAATGGTCCCTCAAGAAAATATTTAAAAACGTAGGTTTAATTTTAAACAGGATTCGTCAATAGTAACGTCCGCAAAACGATAGTTGCGATTTAGCAGACAACTGCTATTCAACAGCCATAATTATGGGTAATAATTTTTTGGAAAGTCGTAACCACAATATTGTGGTCATCGAATATTGGGATTAGATGCTATTGAACCACCTATGATGGATACTGAAATCATCGACAATTATCTGGATATGCTGGTCGGTCAGCGGATGCTGTCTGATTTCACGGTTTCCAATTACCGCAGGGATCTGGAGCAGTTGATGGCTTTGGCTGATGGTGCGCCGCTGATGCAATTGCGGGAGATGGATATCCGGCGGTTTTCAGCAGTTCTGCATGGCAAGGGGTTAAGCCCCCGCTCTATCAGCCGAAAACTATCTGCATGGCGTGGTTTCTACCAGTGGCTGTTGGAGCAGGGAAAAATCGAGGTCAATCCAACTGATGGCATTCATGCTCCGAAGAAGAACAAGTTGCTTCCAAAGGCATTGCCTGTGGATGATGCGGTTCGACTGGTTGCGACTGAATCGGAAGATGAGCGGACCAAGAAAACAGAACATCCTGAGGTGGTTCTGTGTGATCAGGCAATGTTTGAGCTGCTGTATTCGAGTGGATTGCGTGTTTCTGAGCTGACTGGGTTGGATATCCATGCAGTTAAACAGCATGACTATCAATCCGCAGGATGGCTGAATCTTGCCGAGAAAGAAGTGACCGTTACCGGCAAAGGGAGCAAAATCCGCTCGGTACCTGTGGGGGATGCCGCGATCAAGGCGCTCAAAGCGTGGCTTGCGGTCAGAGACAGGCTTGTAAAAGCCGACTGCCCGCCTGACAGTGAATATGCCCTCTTCTTAAACGCCCGTGGGCGACGGATCAGTCCACGTGTTGTTCAACTAAGGTTGAAAGCACACGCTGAGCGGGTTGGTTTGCCGATGCATGTGCATCCGCATGTTTTACGCCATTCTTTTGCCTCGCATATCCTGCAGTCTTCTGGTGACCTGAGGGCTGTTCAGGAGATGCTGGGGCATGCTTCCATCGCTTCAACACAGGTTTACACCGCCTTGGATTTCCAGCATCTGGCACAGGTCTATGATGCAGCACATCCGCATGCCAAGAAGAAGTAAGCCAATCAGGTCTCATGCGCCTCAATAACTGCTGATGAGGGTTCTGGGGCTGATATCCGCCTTTTCAGATAGCAGAAGTAGAAGGTGTAGAGCCCAATAACCACTATCGTCCATGCTGGTGGTTCGTTCCACCAGAGGCTGGCAACACCGATATAGCCTGCAAGCAGGTTGGCAAAGATGATCCGCCCGATGAGTTCGACTGTGGAGACAGCCAACAGTACCCAGCTTTTACCGATACCGAGGCAGATGCCTGATATCGGTGAGTAGATGGCGTAAAGAATCAGGTCAATTGATGCAACCCGCATATGCTCAATGGCATAGCCTGCAGAGGTTTCTGTCACGCCGAAGCAGGAAACCAGCCATGGCGCCAGAGTGAACCCCAATACCCCCATCACCCCCATGATGATGACATTGAGCAGGATTGCCTGTTTCATGCCTGTGATGAGGCGGTCATATGCCTGGGCGCCGTAGTTCTGCCCTGCATAGGTGGAGACTGCCTGAAGGACTGCAATGAGCGGAACAAGCATATACAGCTCAAGCCTTCCTGATACTGCAAAGGCTGCTGTAACTTCCACACCAAAGCTGTTGACGAGGTTCTGGAGCACCATGAATCCGCCGAAAATCACAAAAGACTGACCTGTCAGGGGGATGCCTGTCTTGAACACATCACGGGCTGTCTGCCAGTCGATTTTCCAGCGGAGTTTACGGAAATAAAAGAGTGGATAGAGCCTGACCATGCAGATGAATGCCAGTGCCATAGAGAAGAACTGGCAGATAGTGGTGGCAATGGCTACACCGGCAACACCCCAATGCAACCATGCGACAAACAGGAGATCGAGCAGTATGTTGAGGATGGTGGTTGCCATGAGGATGAACATGGTTGTCCGGCTGTCGCCAATCGCCCGAAGCTGTGAGGAGAATGCACAGTACCCGAACTGAAAGAATATGCCGATGGCATAGATGTGTGCATACAAAACGGCATCTTCAAGAATGGCATCAGGTACTGCAATGAGATGCTCAAGAAGCGGACGGCTGACAAAGAATGCGATAACCGCCATGACAAGCCCGATGAACACAACCAGAAGGCTGCCACCCCCAGCAAACCGGCGGGCTCTTGGATAGTCTTTGGCACCATATGCCTGTGATACGCAGATGCCTGCCCCCAGTGCAAGTGACATGCCGATGCCCACGAAGAGACCGACCAGATAGGCACAGGAACCCACAGCCGCCAACGCATTGGCTGACTCAAAGTTGCCGATGATGAGGGTATCTGCGGTGTTGTAGAGCTGTTGGAGCAGGCTGGCAGCCATCATCGGCAATGCGAAGGTCAGGATGACCTTCCATGGTTTGCCTCGTGTCATGACGGTTTCTGCCACTGCTGCTCCCTGTAATTGCGGTTTGAATGGAATATACCCGCAATATGGTGCTGGGGTATCCAGAATCAAGAGTGATAGTATATCTGGGATGAGGTCGGTAAGCTTACTGCGCCTGTCTCAAGTTGATTTTATTCAGGTGGACTGCGATACTATATGTTTACATTGCATCAGCCATAAGCTGATGTGTTTCTCTACCTGTTCCAATTCTGGAGCTGGCTTTTTGTTTTTCTATTCGATTTGATGAAGGTGCTGTGATGCTAGAAGCTACGCCACAATTGATTCCTGCCACGATTATCACCGGTTTTCTCGGTGCAGGTAAAACCACTTTGCTGAACCGTATCCTGCGGGAAAACAATCACAAGCAGCGGATTGCTGTGATTGAGAATGAGTTCGGTGAAGAAAACATCGACAGTGGCATTCTGGTGAAAGATGACGCTGAACAGATTGTGCAGATGAGCAATGGCTGTGTCTGCTGTACTGTCCGAGGCGATCTGGTCACTGCACTGAACAATCTGGTTGCCGCCAAGGACAAGGGGGAAATCAATTTCGACCGGGTGATTATTGAAACCACTGGTCTGGCAAATCCTAGCCCTGTTGCCCATACTTTCTTCCTTGAGGACTCTGTTGCTGATCGCTACATGATTGATGGCATCATCACCCTGCTGGATGGTGTTTTCGGCATGCATCAGCTGGACGAATATGAAGAAGCCCGCCAGCAGGTCGGTTTTGCGGACAAGATCCTGATTTCCAAGGTGGATATTGCTGAACCTGCCGCTGTGGATGCGTTGGCTGAACGTGTCCGTGATATGAATTCTCATGCGGCTATCATGAGAGCAGATTTCGGCAAGGTGGATATCGCCAATGTGCTGGACCTGCAGGGGTTCAATCTGAATTCTGATCTGGATATCGACCATGAAGATGAGCATGACCATGGTCATGAATGCTGCTGTGGTCACCACCATCACGACCATCATCATGGCGAGGAATGTACCTGTGGCTGTGGACATCACCACCATCATGAGCATGAACATCACCATGATCATGGCGAAGCCTGCACCTGTGGTTGCGGTTGCGGACATCATCACCATCACCACCATCGTCATCTGGATGATATCGTGTCATTTGTCTTCCGCAGCTTCCGTCCATTCGATTCTGAGAAACTGAACCTGTTCTTCGATGACATGATCGGGCAGTTCGGCACTGAAATGCTACGCTATAAAGGTGTGCTGAATGTCAAAGGTACTGACCATAAGGTTGTATTCCAGGGTGTTCAGCAGCTGATGGGCTCTGACCTCGTTGAAAAATGGGAAGATGGCCCTCGCGAAAGCAAATTGGTCTTTATCGGGAAAAAACTGCCAAAAGATATCTTCCTGCAGGGACTGGATGCCTGCCTGACAGACTGATTTCCTGAAACAGTATTTCAAAGCCAGAAAGACAGTGACTGTTTTTCTGGCTTTTTCGCATTTTTTAAGCCGATATTTTTGACAGATGGCACGAAGTTTATTACAGTATTTTATTCCTTTGTTTTTGCCATTCGTGCAGACAATGGGAAACTCTCCTGCCAATCAAATCATATGAGGCAATGAAAATGAAAGTGACGACCAAAGCGAAAAAGACACCCGCCCTTCTGACGGAAGAAGAAATCCTGAAGATGAGTGAAGACGATTACATGAACCAGGCCCAGCTGGATTTTTTCAAAGCCCGTCTGCTGCAGATGGAGCAGGATCTGCTGAGAAATGCCGGTCAGACCACTGAAAACCTCCGTGAGAACACACTGGTTCCTGATCCTGCTGACCGCGCAACCATCGAAGAAGAACACGCCCTGGAACTGCGCACCCGTGACCGTGAACGCAAACTGCTGAAAAAGGTCAAGGCATCTATCGCAAGCATTGATTCCGGCGATTATGGCTGGTGTGTTGAGACCGGTGAGCCAATCGGCATTGCCCGACTGCTGGCAAGACCAACCGCAACCCTGTGTCTTGAAGCACAGCAGCGCCGTGAACTGAAGCAGAAACTGTACAACGACTGATCTGCTGCTCCAGCGTTTATCGAATACCGAAAGGCGAAGGATATTACTTCGCCTTTTTTCTTGCCTGGAAACGCTTTAAATGGCTTTGCGGGGGCTTTTTAATGGCGGGAGAGGATCATCTCTTGAGGATGAATCTATTGAGGCTCAGGAAATATTGTTGAAAGGATGGGATGTCACCATTTTAAGGTTGACAAAAATGTCTGGAGTGCTGGATGGGATTCGAACCCACATCGTGTGTGACAGTCAAGGATTAAGAAACCCAGTCACAAGTCACACTAGTCCTTCCACTTGAACGACCAGCACATATTCTGTCTTTTTGATTTGCCAACAGTTTAATATCGCACTGTGTCATTCTAATGACAGGATCAAATCTTTTTAGAAAGTAACCGTAAAGGTTGTTCCCTGACCAGGTTCACTATCCAGTGTTATCTTCGCATCATGGATTTCTGCAATATGCTTGACCAATGACAGCCCAAGTCCTGTGCCACCGGTTTCTCTTGAACGGCTCTTATCAACACGATAGAAACGCTCAAAGACCCGCTCCTGTTGATCTTTAGGAATACCGATACCATTATCCTGAACAATCAGGACTGGATGACCATCCTCGACTTCAACCCTTACCTTCACCCAACCGCCATTGTCGGTATAAAGAATGGCGTTCTGCACCAGATTCGTAATCAACTCACGAATCAATTCTGGGTCAGCAGAGAAAACCATGCCAGATCCAGAACAACTCAGATCAATGCCTTTCTGCATGGCATTCATCTGAAGGCTCTCACAGCATTCTGATACCAACTGATAGATATCAAAAGAGACAAACTGGTGTGGCTGTTCCAGATGGTCAAGCTCAGACAGCTGAATGATCTTATTGATGAGCAGGAGCAGACGCTTTGCATTGTGATGGATCTGTTTCGCCATATAGGCATCCTGCTCAACATCGACCATCCTGTTTTCAATCAACTCTGCATACCCAGAAATTGCTGTTAGCGGTGTCTTCAGTTCATGCGAAACATTTGCAGTGAAATCCTGACGGCTTTTAGCTGCTGCCAGTATCCGCTCATGCTGGGAGCGTATCTTGTTTGCAAATGGAACCAGCTCACCATAAATCGGCAACACCATATTGTCATCCAGATGCTCCGCCATAGCATCAATCGGACGAATCAACTGATATGTCAACAGATGAGAAAGCAGCAGACATATCACCAATACTCCCACCATAATCAACAGGATAATAGGCAATGCCTCAAGAAAAACGCTGGTAATTGTTCTGGCCTCAGTTGATACCCGTAGGATAGTCCCATCATCCAAACGTAAGGCATAGTTGAAGGTATCCGTACCCAATGTAAAGGAATTTCGGACACTTTCGCCAGAGCCAGTTCTTAAAGCAGCCTGAACCTCTGGTCGGTTTATATGATTATCCATCTGGCCAATGTCTGCATAGTTATCCCCTAAGACCTGTCCCTTGGCATCTATCCAAGTTATGCGCAGGTTCTCTGTACGCAATGTCTTGAAAAAAACCTCCCGATTGGACAAGGAAGAAAACATTGCTGGAGATGCTCGATTTGATGTCGACTTGACAGCTATGGGCAATGGCTTTGGCATTTGGAACAGATGACTCTGACTCAGCATCTTGGCATCAGCACAAAGGTATTCCCGCACCTGGCTTTGAAAAAGATTGTAATAAACGGCCATGACACCGATAGCAGTGGCAAGTACGGCAATCAAGGCAATTCCCGCCAGCCTCAGATTGATCTTCTGTTTCATGATGATGTTATCGCTTCCGACTGCAGTACATAGCCCACATGCCTGACCGTTTCGATATACCGTCCAAAAGTTCCCAGCTTCTGTCTCAATTTTTTGATATGCATATCCACAGTCCGTGATTCTGCCTCGTAGTCGGTTCCCCATACAGCATGCATAATCGATTCTCGAGACAACACCATTTCCGCATTGAGCATCAAATGCCGAAGCAATTCATATTCCTTGAATGTCAGTTCAATGCGACTGCCACCAGCTGTGACAGTATGACGTCTGTTATCCAGATGGATGCCATTGATGACCAACTCTTCCGGCACAGCATCACAGGTTCTCCGCAGCAATGCCCGGATACGGGTCATGACTTCCATCAGTGAGAAAGGTTTTCTGATATAGTCATCAGCCCCCTCCTCTATGCCCTTGATGATATCCAATTCCTCATTTTTTGCCGATATCATAATAATGGGCATTTTCCGTGTACTGGGATGACTGCGCAACCGTTTCAGGATGGCATAACCATCCTCCTGTGGCAGGATGACATCCAGTATGGTCAAATCCGGCTTTTTCTCTTTGACCCGCTGATAGAAAAGTGATGCCTGATTGAATGATTCCACCTGATAGCCACTGTTTTTCAGGGCAATTGTCTCGATTTCACAGATATTTTCATCATCTTCAACAATATAAATCAGTGCCATCGTTTCGCCCACAGCCAAAGAAACAGGGATTTCCATTACAG
>CAZHQM010000082.1:0-7351 GCA_964534155.1 uncultured Oxalobacter sp. | reverse complement strand
ACGGCTTGAACATCAGGATGAGGTGGCATCATGACCGTAACCGAACAGGTCATCACCATTGCGATGTGTGTGCTGGGAACAGTGCTGACACGATTCCTGCCTTTCTGGGTATTTTCTGAGAACCGGCAGACGCCGGCTTTCATCCAGTACATCGGTCGCTATCTGCCCTCTGCTGTCTTTGGGATGCTGGTGGTGTATTGCCTGAAGGATGTCGATTTCCTGCATGGCAACCACGGGGCGTATGAAATCATCGGGATTGCAGTGACCGTCATCCTGCACCTGTGGAAACGCAATTTCATGCTTTCGATGGCGGTCGGCACCCTCTGCTATATGCTGCTGATGCAGTTTGCCCCTTTCTGATTTCCAGAAAAAACCATGAAAAAAGGCGGCCTGCAAGCCGCCTTTTCCATTGCCATCTGTTCGATTAGAACTTGTGGGTGATACCAAACTGCCAGCCAGTAACGGAATCGCCACCTGCGCGCAGGTTTGGATAGTAGCTGTCGTATGCGACAGATGCGAATGCATCGTCTGCATCCATGTAAGCAACGTTAGCATACAGGGAAGTACGCTTGGACATGGAGTAGGTGTAACCCAGCGCATACTTGTTGACCTTGCTGTCTTTGCCATAGCTGATCTTGCCGTGGTTGTAAGCAGCATTGATGGTGTGAGGACCATAGGTGTACTGCAGACCAACGATAGCATTACGCTGATCAATGGAATGATTGAAGTTATTACCGAAAATAGGTACTGCTGGTGCAGTAACCTGACCGGTAAATGCCTTAACAGAAGCGGTTTCATAACCAGCGGAAACCTTCAGGCTGCCCCAGCTTGCATCACCAAAGGTATAAGCCGCACCGACATTCCATTTATAGGAATCATTGGAATCAGGAATCTTTTCGTAGTCAGCCAGCAGATCCAGACCACCATTGGAATAACGGCCACCGATCAGCCAACCATCATTGTCGATGTGATTGGTGTTCATGTAAGTACCGCCCAGATCACGAGAACGTGGGTTGGTATTGGTACCAACAGTGTAAGCCAGCCCGAAGCTGAAGCCAGACCAGTTAGGGGAATCATAGCGCAGGGTATTTGCGTTGACTTCGGAGTCCAGCAGAGTGTACAGACCAGCTGCGACGCCATTCATGGAGAATGGGTCGATAGAGCGGTAGTTTTCAATGGTGTAGTTCACAACGCGACCGATGTGGACTGCACCGTAGGTTGGGCTGCTGAAACCGATGTTTGCAACGCTCTGCCATTCTGGAGGCTGCCAGACTGCATCTTGGTTTTGGCTCTTCAGAACTTCATTCATCTGCATGGACTGGTCCTGATAGTTTGCATGGCGTGCACCACGGGTACCATCATTGATGTTGACGCAGCGTTCCAGATTGAATTCTGCCTTGACACCACCACCGAGGTCTTCAGTGCCACGGAAGCCGATGCGGCTGTCAACGTTGGAACCGATACGCATATCGGAACCAGTGGATTTTGCGAAACCGGTATCGAGGATACCGTAAACGGTGACATTGGACTGTGCATAAGCAGCACCTGCAAAGGTACCCATGACAGCCAGTGCGATGAGTGATTTCTTCATTGTCCTTGTCTCTTTTATCTGATTGAGTCCACCAGTCTTAAGTGAAATATCTGCCTTCGGCAGAAATACCCTTGACCGAAAGATGGTTATTATGAACTTCTATAAACATATCTGAAACCAAGAACTGCATAAAGTACAGTTATCGTTGTTTTGCCGAGACAAAAACCTTGTACATTCAGGATATCCCAGCCTTCTCGCCCCAAGATAAGAGCATTTCTCAAGCAGTGCTCATCAGCCCCCCTTCAACATCTTGCCCGGAAAATTCGTAAAAATTGACCGCATTCAAGTCAAACCGCCACTTTTCCCGCTAGGATAATGTCAGCTTCTATCGTTTCAGGAAGGATTCCTCATGAAAAAACTGCTTTCCATCGTCTTCGCCTTTATGGTCGCATTGACTGCCTTGCCAGCTCATGCAGCTGATTTCACTGCCCAGCAGATGAAGAAAATGAGCATCTTTCTCTCAAATTTCACAGCTCACAATGCCAGTGGGGTGACCGAGCTATCCATCAGATCCATATCAAGGAAGCGATGAAACGCTACTTTGATTACGACATCAAAACCTTTCCACAGGTCGAGGAGGATGGCTATCCGTTCCACTACACCGGCAGCCGCTACCAGTTTGACAAGATCAACTATCTGAAATGGACCCACGCCTATGCCACAGTCCTGAAAGCCAGACAGACCGCTGACGGAAAAATCGAGATGACCGGGCAGTACTATCTGCCAGACGAACACAACAGGATCATCGGCAAGTTCAAGGCACTGGCAAAGCCGCATACATGGAACGGCAAAGACACCTGGGCAATCATTCGACTGGAATACACCTCCTCGGATGACTGCGGTTGTGCAGGATAATACTGACAGCAGTTCTCCCCGTTTGTCCCAACAAAAAAGCAGATGCCTCCAAACATCTGCTTTTTTTCGGAAAACCGTAAATCCTAACGGCGTCTGCGCTGAGGAATACCACCATCCTCCTGTTTCTGGGTTTCAGCCTTCTCTGCCTCTTTCTCAGCGTTTTTCCGCTTGCCGATGACATCTTCGATGGAGATTTCCTGCGCCTTGTTGATGTCTTCAACACTCATGGTGCTTTCAAGTGCCTGAACCTTCTCGCGGGCATCATCATTGGTGGATGCCGCCTCATTGAAGAGGACATAAGCGAAAGATTCATTCTTGGTCACACCCTTGCCACCTTCCTGATAGGCGATACCCAGATTCAGCATCGCATCGGCATTCCCCTGCTGTGCCGCCAGCTTCCACATGCTGATCGCTTTCGCATAATTCTTGGCAATACCTGAACCGAACCAGTAAGAAGTACCAAGGTTGAACTGGGCCTCTGCATTACCCTGATCAGCAGCCTTCTGGTAAAGCTGTGCGGATTTCGCCAGATCCTTATAGACACCAGCACCGTAGTAGTAGGCATCACCCAATCTCAGCTGAGCCTCGGCATCGCCCTGATCCGCCGCCTTCTGATACCACTCTGCCGCCTCGGACTCGTTCTTGGTAACGCCGATACCATTTTCATAGGCCTCACCGACCGCAGTCTGAGCCTTGACAACACCCTGTTCTGCCGCCAGGTGGAACCATTCGAATGAACGTGGATCCTCCTTGCCGTAAGTCACGCCAAGGTAATACTGCGCCTGTGCATTGCCCTGCTCTGCGGCTGAGCGCCAGAGCTTGACCGCCTTGGTGATATTCTCATCAATACCACGACCGGTTGCATAAGCAACGCCAAGGTTTGCCTGTGCCGCAGCATTGCCATTGTCAGCGGCAATCTGCCACCAGTAAGCCGCCTCTTCATCGCTCTTGGCAACACCGTTCCCATTCGCATAAGCTGCCCCCAGATTGTTCTGCGCTTCGGCATGACCGTTTTCAGCCGCCTTGCGGTACCATTCGACCGCCAGCTTCTGGTCTTTTTTCACGCCCTTGCCATTGGCATACGCCTTGCCGAGAAAATACTGTGCATCGGCACTGCCTTTGTCTGCCTTCTGTTTCAGGACCTTGACTGGATCATTCTCAGATGCCGCATCCCCATCGACATCATCCTTGAGTTCACCTGCATCACGGGCAGCCATCTCAGCTTCTGCCGCCGCCGTATCCTCTTCGGTCACTTCAATATCCGATTCAACTGACAGACCGAGATCCGTTGGCTTTTTCGCCTGCTGTTCTGGCGCTTTCCGATTGACCACGACATTGGACTCAGCCTCGCGGATTGGCGCACTCTCCTGAACCGCATTGTTGCCAGAAGAGAAAAGTCCACTGAAGAAATCCTTTGCCTTGTCAGCCATTTCAGACAGCGATGTGCCCGACGAACGGGATGCCACAGGTGCGGCATCGTCTTCCTGGGCATGGACTGGAGATGCAATGACAAAGAGAGAACCGATAATCATCGGCAGCAACAGCTTGCGGAACATGAGAAAGTCTCCTGAAATTGGAAGCAATACCCCATCTTAACAAAGTTTTCTGGGAGAAGTTGTTAGAAGCTGTAACAGATGTTTCAGCTTCTATCTGGAAAACACAGGAATATGTAACGTATACAATACCCAATAAAAAAGGAGGCCGAGCCTCCTTTGTGTCTTTTTCAAAATTGAGATGATGCCGGTTATTCTGCTGCAGGTGCAGGTTTCTTGTTCAGTTCCTTATCAACTGCAGAAACGAATTTCACAAAATCCACCTTGCATGCTTTGCAGATGCTACGGATCTCGAGCAGATTACAACCACGTTCTCCAGATTCAATCTTACTGATGTAGCTCTGAGGTTTATTCAGTTTCCCTGCCAATACCTGCTGGGTCAGTTTTGCTTTCAGACGCATAGCCCGCAACTGAGCACGGAGCACAACGTACTGTTCTGTCCAAAGTTTCTTCATGGTACTTCCCTCTCTCATGAACTCCTGAAAACCCACCCATAAAGGGAATTTCCAGTATCCACAGCAGAATCTTATTTCCCTTTTAGGGAATTCTGCTCTCCCAAAATGTTCGTACTTATGAGCCAATCATATCAATATGAGAAATTATGTCTAGCCCTAAAATTTCACTTTTAGCGGAATTTTCTTTCAAAAAAAGTCGATTCCGAATAGTTCAGGTATTTTCAACACCCAAAAATACCGAAACGGGGTAAAATTGTTTTCAATAGAAAAAAAATTTGTACACTATCGGCAGATTTGCAACAGTCAGGACGCATTTACGCTGATGGATATTTCCATTTTCCAATAAATCTTCAGACAGGAAACCACTCATAACTGTACCAAACTGGCTGGCTGGCTGGCTGGCTGGCTGGCTGGCTGGCTGGCTGGTAAAAATGATGCCCCAGCGCAGGGCATCCTGTAACCCTGTTGAATCAGAAAACCTCAATCATCGGCATGTTCTGCCAAACGCTCGAGGACCTTCTCCGCCTCTTCGTTGCCGAGATACGCCATATTCTCCAGTGCAGCCTCGGCATCCTCATTGCCCTGCATGGCGGCAAGAGCATACCATTTCACCGCCTGCCCGAAATCCTGCCATCCCCCAAGTCCGTTTTCATACATGAAACCGAGGGTATTCTGTGCCGAGACATTGCCCTGCATGGCAGCTTTGGTGAACCATTCCCGAGCCTTGTCATAATCGCGGCGCACACCTTTTTCATAGATGTACATGAAAGCCAGTTCTGCCTGCGATTCAGCATGCCCCTTTGCCGCCGCCTTGTAGAACCAAAATGCCGCATGGTCATAATTCATCGGCACTCCCCACCCTTCAAGACGCATCTTGGCGATATGGTACTGGGCAATGGTGTTGTCCATTTCCGCCGCCTTGGTGAAGCAGTCTGCCGCCTCATTCAGCAGACCAGCCTCACGGAGCGCAAGCCCCCTGCCGACAAGATCCGCACTGATGGCTGAGGTATCGGTGATTTCAGAAGTCATTGCTGGCTTACTGCTTCAGGTGCTTTTTGAAGAACTGATCCAGTTGGCTGTAGTGGTAACAGAGCTCTGGTGCATCCGCTGGCAGCAGATAATAGATGGCATGCGAAAGCCCCTCAATCACAACCAGATCGGCATCGACTCCTGCCTCCCGCATTTTCTGATGGACACGCACCGTATTGCTGAGGAACAGGTCCCGGGTGCCCGAAGTCAGCAGTGTTGGCGGGAAACCGGAGAGATCACCATAAACCGGTGAGAGCATCGGATCTTTCATATCATGCCCGTTGGCATAGATTTCCGCCGCACCTTTCAGGAAACCGTCATACCCCACCAGCAGATTGTCGATATATTCGTTGGTATAGTAAGAATCTCCCGTCTTGGTCAGGTCAGACCATGGCGTTCCCGGTGCAATCGCTCCTGGCAACGGGAGCTTTTCAGCTTTTGCCCGAAGCACCAGAGCCAGTGTCATGCCGCCACCCGTGGAGGTTCCGAAAACACCGATCTTATCGGCGGAATACTGCTTCAACAGGTCTCGATAAACCGCAACGGCATCATCCATAGCCGCAGGATAAGGATGGTCTGGCGCCATACGGTAATCGACCGAGATGACCTTGTACCCCCCTTTTGCCGCCATCAGCAGACCTTCGCCCAGACCTGATTTCCCCGGCAGGAAGACATAGCCACCGCCATGGATATGCATCAGCACACGCCCCTTGTTTTCGGCCCTGACAGTGGATGGGGTCAGCGTATAGACACGGACACCCGCCATCCTGGATTCAGCAATGGATACATTCAGCTCCTTTGCCATCGCATCGACTCTCGCCTCTGCCGCCTTTGCCATCGCCTTGACAGCCCTGTTCCACTCAGCGTGTGTCTTAGGTGACTGAGCCCAGTTCACAGGCAACCCCGATGCAATCTGCTTCTGCAGTGCTGGACTGACGTTTTCTGGAACCGGCACATCATGCGCTGGAATCTCACGCGCCTGAACGGATGGCATCGCCAGCACTGCTGAAAGCGCCGCAGCCAACAAACCCTGTCTGAATACCCGCATATCTCCTCCTTGATTCTCGATGCTCTTAGTATTCCATAGGGAGCATCAGACAGGCAACCATGAAACCGCATGACGAGTTCCACCGAATATTCAAGAATGACACCATCCAATACCAGAAAGGGAAAAAAGATGAACAATCCTCGTTATCTGAACACCATCTACTGTGACGATGTCCGCATGGAAGTCGGTGGCAAATCCACCTATGTCGGTGTGTACGGCAGTGTCATGAACATCGTTGTCTCTGAAGAAGCCTACAAGCAGAACAACGGCGTCACCATTCCTAAACTGTGCCTGATCTCCACCCTCAGCACACCTGCATCCCAGCCTGCTAAGAAAATCGACTTCTCCATCAAGCTCGATGACCAGCCAGTCTAGGGATTCACTGCTGAACTGCAGCCCCCACCAGAAAACAGCAATGCGCAGTACCAGACCTGCACCACCGTCAACAATGTTTCCCTCACCCTGAGAAAACCAAGCCTGCTGAGCCTCACCGCAAGCATCGATGGTGAGGAAGCCATTGAAGGTCCTACCCTGCTGCTGAACCTGCAGGTCAGAAAATCTGAAGCACCTGCCGCAAACGCACCAGCACCAGAAACCCAGCAGTAATCAGACACAGCCAGATGAACAAAGGGACTCCGATTGGCAGGAGTCCCTTTTTCATACCCCCTCACGCCTGCTTTTTCAGTAACGCTTCTACGCGCGCCAAACCTTCTTTGGCAGATTCCTCACCTTTCAATGATGCCTGACGATAGTATTTCCGGGCACAGTTGAGATCCCTGTTGATTCCAGGTCTACCTTCCTCATAAACCTCTCCTAGCAC
>CAZHQM010000081.1:0-7423 GCA_964534155.1 uncultured Oxalobacter sp. | reverse complement strand
AGCACAATGACTCCCGATATAGCCTGCACCACCTGTGACGAGAATGGCCATAATCCGTTCTCTTCCTCTTCTTAAGAATCCGAACCGGTTTGCAATGCGTGGTTAAGGAGTAAACGCATCATCCACTGCTCTCTAACTTTTCGGGCATAACGTTTACGGGTTTTTCCAAAAGTTATTTTTGACAAAATCTTATACTTACAATATTTTGTCTCGGAGGACTTTTTTAGTAGATTTGTAACATCACAGTACTGAATCAATTTATCAAAAGCCTTACTCAAATCCTCTGTCCTCAGTTTGTGAAGCGCATTGAAAATGCCCTTCACAAAACGAATGAACACCCCGTCAAGGATTTCCCGATAATCATCATACCGCCCTTCTTTTCGAAGGAAGCGTTCCAGACATTCCAACATCTCAAAAGCATTGGTAAACTGGTTAAAATCCTGTATCGCAAGCTGCTTTTTCGTGGAAATACCAGTACCCAAGCGGTATGTAATCAAGGGTTTTGTGTTAATACTTTTGAAAGTATCTGTAAAATAAGAAAGCATAAAAGTACCGTATACATCATCCCACATGACGAAATAACGGTTCTCAATCTCAGCAAAAGCTTTTTTACAGACTTCAGCACGATAAACTTTAGGCCAGATATACCAGAAGAATGTGTCGTACCAATAACGAATAATTGTGGTTGCCCCTTCCAGATGTTTACTGCCATGATTGAATCGTCTTTCGTAATCGACAATCTCAATGTCAGAGGCAGTACTGAATTCAACAGGAAACATAAGCATATCGACCTGTTCGATTTCAATTGCATCGACCATAATCTGCAAAGATTCATCAGTTGTCAGCCAATCATCTGAATCAAGAAAACAGATGTATTTACCTGTTGATTGAAGTACTGCAGATTTTCGAGCAAGAACCAAGCCCTCATTCTTTTCTTTATTGATAATGCGAATACGATTATCTTTTTCCACATACTCCTGAAGTATCTGCAGGGATGAGTCTGTACTGCCATCGTTGACACAGATGATTTCAATATCCTTGAGTGTCTGGCTGATGACCGAGTCAAGGCACTGTCTCAGGTACTTTTCTACGTTGTAGACTGGAACAAGGACTGATATCAGTGGTTGGTTCTTTATAGGAAGCCCTGCCATTCTTTCTCTCATAATGCCTTCGTCAATTCATTAGTTAAACTATCATAGTAGTGCAAAAGTATATTACCAATATAGCCTACTCCGTCTGCGATACGGACTGTTTCATTCCTTTTCGTTGACTGGCATTTTCTGGTTATATGTGAAATAGTTATTCAATGCATTGCGCCAATGACGGATAGCTACACCATACAATTCTTGTATTTTATCTGTTTCTAAAACACTATAAGCAGGTCTTTTTGCCTTGGTCGAGTATTCCGATGTCTCAATCGGGTTAACTTTGCAGGTGACGCCAGTTTCTTCCATGATCGCGACAGCAAAGTCATACCAGCTGCAGATGCCTTCGTTGGTATAGTGGACTATTTGCTTTGTGCCCAGTTTTATCTGGGGCAGTATCTGGACAATAGCATCAGCAAGGTCT
This sequence comes from uncultured Oxalobacter sp., assembly GCA_964534155.1. GTDB lineage: Bacteria > Pseudomonadota > Gammaproteobacteria > Burkholderiales > Burkholderiaceae_D > Oxalobacter. The sequence continues at coordinate 5,854 of CAZHQM010000081.1, read as the reverse complement.
CTGGCACAAGTTGGAGAGCCAATCTGGTCTGCAACGACATTGAGGGTATCTCTTTCCTTACCAAGTCTGAGCATAGTCTTAACGAAGTTGCTACCATATGGCGAATAAACCCATGCGGTGCGGATGATGATGGCTGTCTGTGCATTGGCTAGGACTGATTGTTCACCAGCAAGTTTGGTCTTACCATAGACTGAGACTGGATTAGTTGTGTCTTCTGGTTTGTATGGCAGATGCCCTGTTCCATCGAAGACATAGTCTGTGCTGATGTGGATGATGGTCTTGGCGTATTTCGCCAGAATCCCTGCCCCGATGTTGTTGACGGCATTGGCGAGTTCGGGCTCATCTTCTGCTCCGTCTACCGCTGTATAGGCAGCACAGTTGATGACGGTATCGATACTGTGCTGATCGATATAGGCTTTGACCGCTTTTTCATCGGTGATATCGAGTTCTTCTCTGTCCGCATAGAAGATGTTGGGCTGATCACCGAGGATGTTTCGCAGTTCTGTACCGATCTGGCCTTGACTGCCAGTGATGAGGAGATTGCCCATCATTTTTCCCAGCAGAAGTCTGGATGGACTTTATATTCTGCAAAAGATTGAGCTTTTGAGTCTTTTTCCGACAAAATGGCCTGCTCTTGTTCGATTCGCCAATCAATCGCCAAATCAGAATCAAATGGCTGGATACCCCCCTCAGATTCTGGTGCATAGAAATCATCACATTTATAAGTGATAATGGCTGTCGGGCTCAAAACTGAATAGCCATGGCCGAAGCCTTGGGGAATCAGCAGCTGTCGATGATTTTCTTCTGTCAGTTCGACAGCAAGATGTTGTCCATAGGTTGGTGATTCGGCTCTTAAGTCAACGACAACATCCCGTATCGTTCCCTGCAGTACCTGAATGAGCTTTGTCTGCGTATGTGGTTGTTTCTGGTAATGAATGCCCCGAACGGTACCATAGACAGACTTTGACTGGTTGTCTTGCACCCAATCGTATTTGAACCCCAGATTTTCGAGTGTTTTCTTATTCCAGCTTTCAAAGAAATATCCTCTGGTGTCTTGATAGACGATGGGCTCGAGGAGGATGACACCTTCGAATTTTGTCTTGAGGATTTTCATGCTGTTAATTCTGGATAATTCTATTGAGCAGGATTATAGACTAGCTTGCTGTGAGTGATTTTACGGTTTTGCTAGAATAGCCGTTTCTTGTCCTATCCTGTACCGATTTAAATCTGAGTCGGGTGTTTTATGCTCACTGTTCTGTTGAAATCACTGTCTTTTGTACTGATTATCCTGCTGGGATACATCATGAAAAGATGTGTATTTACAACTGAGGGGAGTCATCGTTTCCCTGCATTTCTGCTTCTGAATATTACCCTGCCAGCGACAGTGATTCATGCTTTCGGCGCATTCAAGGGAGACAGGTCTTTACTGGCATTAGTCTTATACGGCTTTCTGGCTGCCTTGCTCCCGATGCTGTTGGTTTGGATTGCAGGTTTCAGATTATCACGTGAACGCCGTGCGTTTGGGATGATCAATGTGACAGGGTTTAATATCGGAGCCTTCACCCTGCCCTTTGTTCAAAGTTTTTTTGGACCAGTTGGCGTGATTGCCGCCTGTCTATTTGATATCGGAAATGCTTTTCTTGTGACCGGCGGATCGTATGCTTTCACATCTTCAGTTTTAGGCAATCATGAGGGCGAACGGTTTTCACTGATTGCGATGGTCAAACGGCTGTTTTCCTCGATGCCGTTCAATACCTATCTAGCGATGTTGGTACTGGTTATTTTTGACTTGTCAATTCCATCACCCATTTTGACCATGTTGGAACCTTTTGCTCGAGCCAATGCGTTTATTGCGATGTTCATGATTGGGATAATGTGTGAATTCCGCCTGTCTGGTGGGCGATTCTGGTCATTGGCATGGGTTGTTGGGTTAAGATTGGCTGTCGGGGCATTGTGTTCCTGGCTGATGTTCTGCTTCACACCATTCGCGTTGGAAGTACACCAAGCTTTGGCAGTTGTAGCCTTTGCTCCTGTTTCTTCGCTTGCCCCAATCTACTCAGAACGATTGAAAGCTGATGGAGGCTTGTCGAGTCTGACGCTTTCTGTTTCTGTGCCTTTTTCGCTTGCCGCAATTGTCGGTTTAGTGCTTTGGATGCAAAGCTAGAGTCAGGTATAATGTATAGTTTTCATCAATTTAGGGATATATCAGGATTATGGAAGCTGAACGCCTGAATTCTATTGCCAACCGTATCGCGGACCTGTCTGAACGCGAAGCTGCTTTACGGGGGTATCTTTGACTACGCTGCCAAGGCAGATAAGCTTGAGCAGGTAACTCAGGAACTCGAGGAGCCTGATGTCTGGAAAGATCCAAAGAAGGCACAGGACCTGAGTAAGGAAAAGAAATCACTGGAAGCAGTGGTTCTTTCTCTCCGCAATATCAAATCTGGCCTGACAGACGCTGAAGAGCTGTTTGAGATGGCAAAGATGGAAGAGGATGACGACTCCATCTTGCAGATTGAACAGGAAGTGCTGAACATCCAGAACGAAGTGGAACAGTTGGAATTCCGCCGGATGTTCTCGAACCAGATGGATCCATGCAACTGTTTCATTGATATCCAGGCTGGCGCTGGTGGCACTGAGGCACAGGACTGGGCATCAATGCTGCTGCGCCAGTATCTGCGTTACTGTGAACGCAAGGGTTTCAAGGCAACGCTGGTTGAACTCTCTGAGGGTGATGTCGCGGGTATCAAGACTGCAACCATCAAGGTTGAGGGTGATTATGCCTACGGTTATCTGCGTACTGAAACCGGTGTTCACCGCTTGGTCCGTAAATCTCCATTCGATTCATCTAACGGTCGTCATACTTCTTTCAGTAGTCTGTTCGTCTATCCTGAAGTTGATGATTCGATTGATATCGAGATCAATCCTGCCGATGTCCGTGTAGATACTTACCGTGCCTCTGGTGCGGGTGGTCAGCATATTAACAAGACCGACTCTGCTGTCCGTCTGACTCACACACCAACCGGTATTGTTGTTCAGTGCCAGAATGACCGAAGCCAGCACCGTAACCGTGCTGAGGCTTGGGAAATGCTGAAATCCCGTCTATTTGAGCTGGAACTGCGTAAGCGCATGAGTGAACAGCAGAAGCTGGAAGACTCGAAATCCGATATTGGCTGGGGTCATCAGATCCGTTCTTACGTGCTGGATAATTCCCGCATCAAGGATCTGCGTACGAATTACGAAACAGGTAACACAAAGGCTGTGCTGGATGGCGATCTGGATGCATTCATCAATGAATCGCTGAAACAGGGTGTATGACCTGATTTAACTTATTGAATACTGAACAGTTTTTATTGAATTATGTCTAATCAGAACGAAAAGAATATCCCTGATGCACTGGCTCAGGATGAGAATTCGATTATTGCTGAACGCCGTGCGAAACTGGGCGCACTGCGTGAGGCTGGTGTTGCTTATCCAAATGATTTCCGCCCTACTCACAAGGCATATGACCTGCATGGTCAGTATGATGCTTTGGACAATGAAACGCTCGAAGCAAATCCAGTGAAGGTTGTAGTCGCTGGCCGCATGATGCTGAAGCGTGTGATGGGCAAGGCTTCTTTCGCAACGATTCTGGATGCTTCTGGTCCACAGGCTTCTGGCAAAATCCAGCTGTTCCTGTCCAACAACAATATCGGCAAAGAAACACATGATGTTTTCAAACGCTGGGATATCGGTGATATCCTCGGTGCAGAAGGTGATCTGTTCAAGACCAAGACTGGTGAACTGACTGTCCGCGTTTCTTCCATCCGCCTGATTACCAAGTCCCTGCGTCCGCTGGGTGACAAGTTCCACGGCCTTTCCGATCAGGAAATCCGCTACCGTCAGCGCTATGTTGACCTGATCATGAATGAGTCTACCCGTAAGACTTTCAAGGCACGTACGACCGCGATTGCGTCTATCCGCCGCTTTATGGGTGACAACGGCTTCATGGAAGTTGAGACTCCAATGCTGCACCCTATTCCTGGTGGTGCTTCTGCAAAACCTTTCATTACTTACCACAACGCACTGGATATGCAGATGTTCATGCGTATCGCGCCTGAACTGTATCTGAAGCGTTTGATTGTGGGCGGTTTTGAACGTGTGTTTGAACTGAATCGCAACTTCCGTAATGAAGGGATTTCTCCACGCCACAATCCAGAATTCACCATGATGGAATTCTATGCGGCGTATACAGACTATACCTGGCTGATGGATTTCACTGAAAACTTAATCCGCAAGGCTGTTGTTGATACTTATGGCACTGCGAAAATTTCTTATCAGGGACGTGATCTGGATCTGGAAAAACCTTTCCAGCGCCTGACCATCAATGAAGCCATCCTGAAGTATGCACCTAAGTACACTGAGGATCAGCTGAATGATGTTGACTTCATGAAAGCAGAACTGAAGAAATTCGGTGTTGAACTGTTGCCTACCGCGGGCATCGGTGCAATGCAACTGGCTCTGTTTGAAGAAACTGCTGAATCCCAGTTGTGGGAACCAACTTATATCATCGATTATCCTGTTGAAACTTCTCCACTGGCACGCGCTTCTGATGCACGCCCTGGCATTACAGAACGTTTTGAGCTGTTCATCGTTGGCCGTGAACTGGCAAATGGTTTCTCTGAATTGAATGATCCAGAAGATCAGGCTGCCCGTTTCCGTAAACAGGTTGAAGCGAAAGATGCGGGTGATGAAGAAGCAATGTATTACGATGCTGACTACATCCGTGCGCTGGAATACGGTATGCCTCCTGCAGGTGGCTGTGGTATCGGCATTGACCGCTTGGTCATGCTGCTGACGGATTCTCCTAATATCCGTGACGTCATCCTGTTCCCACACATGCGCAAAGAAGATTGATATCTTCTGAATGACTGAAGCCGGTTGGCTGATGGCTGACCGGCTTTTTTGTTGCCTTTCATCTGGCATACCCTGTTGGGGTAAAATGTTGATTTATTGATTTTTCTAGATTTTTCACTTTGCTGTTGCTCTTATGCTTCGACTGACTGAAATCCGTTTGCCATTAGACCATGATGCTGATGCATTGAAACAGGCTGTTCTTGACCGTCTGGAAATTGAGGAATCACATCTGCAGGATATGACGGTATATCGGCGGAATTATGATGCCCGCAAGAAATCTGCCATCATCTTTTCGTATTCCATCGATGTTCAGACAGATTGCGAAGAAGCTCTCTTGGCAAAATTTGAGAAGCATCCGCATATCCGCAAGGCTCCGGATATGACCTATCGTTTTGTCGCTCAGGCACCGGAAGGCAACTTCAAACGCCCTATCGTTGTTGGCTTTGGTCCATGCGGTATTTTTGCCGCACTGATTCTGGCTCAGAGTGGTTTCAAGCCGATTGTGATCGAGCGCGGGAAGAAAGTCAGGGAAAGAACACAGGATACATTCGGTTTCTGGCGTCAGCGTGAGCTGAATCCAGAATCCAATGTGCAGTTTGGCGAAGGTGGAGCTGGCACATTCTCCGATGGCAAACTGCATACCCAGATCCGCGATCCTAAACATTATGGACGGAAAGTACTGGAGGAATTTGTCAAAGCTGGCGCACCAGAAGAAATCCTGTTCATCGGTAAACCCCATATTGGCACATTCAAACTGGTACGGATGGTCGAGCAGATGCGAGAGGAGATCATCGCACTGGGTGGAGAATTCTGTTTCGAAAGCCGCGTGGATGACCTGCTGATTGAAGATAATCATATCAGGGGTGTTGTTCTCGACAGCGGAAAAGCCATCGAATCCAATCATGTGCTGATGGCGCCTGGTCATAGTGCTCGGGATACCTTTGAGATGCTCCATAAG